>JAPTWQ010000147.1 GCA_028064945.1 Nitrospiraceae bacterium
TGTGGGTTTCGGGCCGGGCTGAAGGAGGAAGGGGTGGAGATCAGGGAATCGTCCGATCGTTTTTCCTACCTCTTTGACAGGTTCCTGGCCAAGTTTGTCGATTACCTGCTGGCTCTTTCGCTCGAGCACGCCGGTTTTCTGCTGGGGAGTTCCTGGCTCGCCTGGCTTGCGGCGACAGCGTATATTCTTGTTGCCGACGGTCTTCCGGGCGGAAAAAGTCTCGGAAAAAGGTTGACGGGTCTGTGGGTTTCGGGCCGGTCCGGTCGGCCCTGCAGCTTTTATGAGTCCACTGTCCGCAACATTCCACTGGGTCTGGCCTACATTTTGTCCCAGATTCCCTGGATCGGATGGTTTCTGGGGCTCCTTGTCGCTTCCGTCGAAGGACTGATACTTGCCGGTATGCCGTCCGACCGAAGATTCGGGGACGATCTGGTGGGAACGATGGTGAGGAAGGGGGCCTTCGGCGGGACGGAGAGAAGGCAGGACCCGTCTGCCGAGGTCGCCCGCTCAGAAACAACGGAGTCATCGACTCCCTAAAGGATAAAGGAAAAAAATCTTGGGGCTCATTGCAAATCTTTTTGGTTTTCTTTCCCAGGATCTGGCGATCGATCTTGGCACGGCCAATACCCTTGTCTATGTGCGCGACCAGGGAATCGTCATCAACGAACCATCGATCGTGGCGATGGACCAGAAGTCCGGTTCGGTCCTCGCGATCGGTCGGGAAGCCAAGAAAATGCTCGGCCGGACGCCGGGAAACATCGTGGCGGTCCGTCCTGTCCGGAACGGCGTCATCGACAATCCCGACATCGCCCAGCAAATGCTCTCCTACTTCATCAACAAGGTCCACCGTCGCTCGGCTTTCGTCCGTCCACGGATGGTGATCTGCGTCCCTTCCAGAATTTCGATGGTGGCCCAGAGGGCGGTCAAGGATTCGGCGCGGATGGCCGGTGCCCGGGAGGTCTATCTGATCGAGGAGCCTCTCGCCGCGGCGATCGGGGCCGGGCTCCCGATCATGGAGCCATCCGGAAACATGGTGATCGACATCGGCGGCGGGACGACGGATGTGGCGGTGATCTCCCTGGGGGGTACGGTCTACAGCGAGTCGATCAAAGTGGCCGGAGACAAGATGGACGAGGACATCATCGCCTACATCAAGAAGCAGCACAACCTTCTGATCGGGGACTCGATGGCGGAACGGATCAAGATGGAGATCGGCTCCGCCTGCCCCCAGAAAGAGGGACATGTCATGATCATCAAGGGACGGGACCTCATCACCGGTCTTCCCAAGACCCTCAAGATCACCGAGGAGGAGATCAGGGAAGCCCTGGCCGACACCATCAACAGTATCGTGACCATCGTGCAGAAGACACTGGAAAACACTCCGCCCGAACTGTCCGCCGACATCATCGACCGTGGAATTGTTCTGACGGGAGGAGGGTCCATGCTGCGCGGTCTTGATATCCGGATCCGTGACGAGATCCGTCTTCCGATCATCACGGTGGACGATCCCCTGACGACTGTTGTGATCGGGACAGGGAAAACTCTCGAAGAACTCGATGTCCTGAGGAAGGTCACACTCGGAGACTAGGCGAAACGGTGCGACCTTCACTGAAACGACCCTCATCCGTCAAGGCCGTTCCTGTTCTTCTGATATCGCTCGCGGTTCTGGTCGTCCTTGGGTTCTATCCGGAGTTTTTACGCCGCTGGATTCTGGATCCCCCCATGAACCTGCTTCGACTGACCTTCTCGGGAGCAACGGGATTGTCCCGGGGGTCGACGGGACTCTGGAGCCACTATCTTGATCTCGTCAGGAGCGAAGAGGAGAACCGGAGGCTCCGGATGGAGGTTGACAGCCTCCAGAAGTCGCTCGGCCACTACCGGAGCCTTTACGGCAGGAACGAGGATCTCCTGGCTCTTCTCGATATGAAAAAAAGGATCCCGCAGAAGGCAATCGCCTGCCACGTTATTGCGGACAATCCGACGACCGCTCCACGAACCCTTCTGATCGATTGCGGCTCCAGGAGAGGAGTCCGGGTCCGGGATGGTGTGATCGGTGTCCACGGGGTCGTTGGATATGTCGTGAAGGTCTTTTCCGGATTTTCGCAGGTTCTCTGGGTCGAGGATCCACTGTTTGCCCTGGAAGGGCGGCTTCAGGATTCCGGTCAGAGCGGACTGGTGAGAGGCCAGGGCTCCGGCCATTTGCTGAAGCTCGAATACATACCCGCCATGGCGTCGCTTGAAAAAGGGTCGCATGTCGTGACGACGGGGGAAGATGGCTATTTCCCGCCGGAGGAACTGATCGGAACCGTCGTCAGGAGCCAAAATCCCGGCCATCAGATCTTTCGCACCGTAAGACTCCAGGGTGCCGAAAGGCTTGACTCCCTGTGGGCCGTCATGGTTCTGGTTCCTCCGCTCGAGTGGACGGATAAGTCCCTTCTCGGGAAAAGGCAGCCATGAACCTTCCTGTCCGGGCCATTCTTCTGGGCGTTCTCATGGTTTTGGCGATTTCCGGATTGCGTTGGTTTCCGACTCTTGCGGCAGGAATCAATCCGATTCCCCTGTGTCTTTTCTTCCTTCTCCAAAAAAAGGAGAAGTATGGGTTTCTGGTCCTGGGAGGGATCGCAGGTTTGCTTGCCGGCCTTGTTTCCTATGGACCGGTGTCGTTCTGGATTCTTCTGTACGTTTCTGAAGCCTGGGTCATTTCACGGCTTTCGGAGGCATCGACCCTTTCAGGCTTCCGGCAATATGTACTGGTTTGGATCGTTCTCGGGATCGATATGGGGGCAGGGCTTCTGCTTCGGAAGCTTCTTGAATTCCCTCTGGAGATACAACTATTAAAAGATTGGCTGGTGATGGAAGGGGCGACGGGCTTCCTGGGGATGTTTCTGGTGTTTGTGATGCGATCCCTTGGGTGGATGGCCGATCCTCCTTCCCGAAAACAACATGGCATCGGAATTCCGCTTTCATAAAAATGGGATCCTCGGATCTCCGAGGGCGCGTCTCTACGGGTTGATTTTTGTTTTCTGGCTGGGTCTTTCGGTGGTGATCGTCCGCCTCTATGTTGTGCAGGTGGTCAAACATCGCCACTATCTGGCCCTCGCCCGGGACAACGTCGTGAAGGTCGTTCCCATCCCCCCCCTTCGGGGCGAGATCACCGACCGGAACGGGGTGGTTCTGGTAAGAAACGGTCCCGACTTCGCCGTCTTTGAAATACCGGGAGAGGTCGTCCATCCCCGGCGGGAACTGGCCTGGCTTGCCTACGATCTTGGCGTTCCC
Source organism: Nitrospiraceae bacterium (assembly GCA_028064945.1). Next base: position 3,277 of record JAPTWQ010000147.1, read on the forward strand.
GAGAAAAATCTCCGCCACGCCATTTCCCGTCTGGGCTATGTCCTTCCGGCCCATGTTCCCGTTCCCCTCCAGACAGGACTTTCGATGGCCCAGGTCGGCCGGGTCAACATGGATCTCTACCGCCTGCCCGGGTTTTACATTCAGGTCATGCCGAAACGCATCTATCCCGCAGAGGATATGGCCGCCCATCTTCTGGGATATGTCGGGTCCTTCACATCGGCCGATCTCAAGGGATCATTCTATCGTCACCTTCCACCCGGAACGGGGATCGGCAAGTCCGGCATCGAAAAAGAGTACGATGCGCTGCTGCAGGGTTCTCCCGGCCTGAGGCGTCAGCTTGTGGACTCCCACGGGCGGATGATCCGGAACCTCAGGAACGATCCCCCGAAGGAAGGCCACTCCCTTCGTCTCACCATCGACATCCGTCTTCAGATGACCGCCGAACGGTTCCTGGGCAACCGGAGGGGAGCCGTCGTGGCCCTCGATCCCAGAAATGGAGAAATCCTCGCGCTGGCGAGCCATCCAGCATACGACTCGGAGGAGCTCTCGCAGGCCATGACCTCCAGCCGCTGGAACGCCCTTGTCCATGCTCCGGACCATCCCCTGACGGACAGGGCCACCCAGGGCCTTTATCCTCCGGGCTCCGTCTTCAAGATTGTCACCACCCTTGCCGGCCTCTCCGAACACAAGCTTGATCCAAACATGCCTTTTCGTTGCGGAGGAACGTTTCGTGTAGGATCCGTGATTTTTCACGACTGGAAGAAGGGCGGACACGGAACGCTCCATCTGCACCGGGCGATCGAACAGTCCTGCGACATCTACTTTTATCATCTCGGGATGCTTCTGGGGCCCGAACCGATCGCCCGGATGGCCCGGTTCCTCGGACTGGGGAGTCGAACGGGCATCGATCTTCCGGCCGAACTTGCGGGAGTCGTCCCCGACCGGGAGTGGAAAAAGAAATACCTTCACAATCCCTGGTATCCTGGGGAAACTCCACCCATGGCTATCGGCCAGGGTTTCCTCACCGTCACGCCGCTTGAAATGGCGCGTATGATGGGAGCCGTGGCGATGGGGGGAGCGATTTCCCGTCCTCATCTCCTTCTCGGGAACTCGGGACAGGAAGGAAAGACAAAGAACAATGGCCTGACTCCCATTCCGGTCCCGAAAAGCGATTTCGACATCGTCAGGGCCGATCTTAGGGATGTGGTCGCATCCCCTCACGGAACGGGTCACCCGGTCAATCTTCCTTTTTTTGCGATCGCCGGCAAGACCGGTACGGCCCAGGTTGTCAGCAACCGGGGAAAAGTCAAAGGATTCAAACCTCCCAAACCCGATTCCTGGTTTGTCGGGTTTGGACCCTATGAAGACCCGAGGATTGTCGTCGCCGTTCTGATCGAAAATGGAGGAGATGGCGGTGATGTTGCCGGGCCTGTGGCCCGGGAAGTTTTTCGCATGTTCTACATCACGCGGGTCGCTGCGAAAGGAAATCCCGCACCGGCTGTCGCTTCCTGAGGAAGGAACGAGGGAATTTGCTCACCAAGACGCTCTCCTATGTCGTCAGGGTTCATCCGGTCTTTCTGGTGGTCCTTTTCGCCATCATGATGATCGACCTTCTGACTCTCTATTCGGTGACTCCTTACCTGGCCCTCAAGCAAGGGCTGTGGGAGGTCGCCGGTCTTTTGCTGGGGGTGGGAATCCTGATGGTTCCCTATCCTCTGTTTCTCCAGAATGCCCGCTGGATCTACGGGCTTGTACTGGCTCTTCTGGCCATTGTCTTCATTGCGGGACATGCCAGCCACGGGGCCAGACGCTGGATCGGAGTGGGATGGTTCCAGATTCAGCCTTCGGAGTTCATGATCCTGGGGCTGATCCTTTTTCTGACCTGGCTGTTTGTCCCGGGCAAAAGGGATGCTCCTTTCTCTCCGGTCCTCTTCGGCGGGGGGCTCCTGGCGTCGATCGTTCCGGCCATCCTGATCGCGCGTCAACCGGATCTGGGAACGGCCTTCGAGCTGATGATCATTTTTTCCGTTTTTGTTTTTCTGAAGGGGATTCCTTCCCGGGTTGTGACCTTGTCCGTTCTGGGCGGACTGGCCTTCTTTCCAGTTCTCTGGGAAGGGGTCTGGGCCCACCTTCACGAGTTCCAGAAAGACCGGATCCGGGCCTTCATCGACCCGGCATCCGATCCCTCCGGAATGGGGTACCACACCATCCAGTCCATCGTCGCGGTAGGATCGGGAGGATGGTTCGGCCAGGGGTTGTCCGGTGCCACGCAGGTGCGCTATCAGTTTCTTCCCGGCGCCCATACGGACTTTATTTTTGCTGTTTATACGGAGGAATGGGGATTTGTCGGTGCCTTGCTTTTCCTGGCTCTGGTCGCATATCTGGTCTGGTTTGGCTTCCGGACGGCCATGGAATGCCGGGAAACTTCGGGCTTCTACCTGGCCGCCGGTGTGACGGGATTCTTTCTGTTCTGTTTTCTTATCAATGTCTTGATGGTTCTCGGGATTTTGCCGGTGGTGGGGGTTCCCATGCCTCTCATGAGCTACGGGGGTTCGGCCATGATTGTTTCATTGGGAGCCATGGCTCTTTTGATGAATGTCCGTCTCTATGCAAAAAGGTAGGACGGGGTTGGGCCCATCGGTGGGTTCCTGCGCCGATCCCGGAAAAGTGATGGCCATTCCAAAGGTTTTTTTTGCATCCGTCAAACCCTGACCTCTCCACATTCATTGGCAGGGGCGAATAGGTAAACAGATAGAGAAGAACAAGCCTTGCATCGATTTTGATTTCTGTTTTGAAAAGTGGAATTTGTGGCGTTTTCGGAAAAGATTGTCCGGATTCCAGAAGCTGAATCCTCGATGTTAGCGAGGGGAGGAACTCCGGTTTTCGATGGTTGACATTTCATCGGTTCATAGTGGTTGTAGGAGGAGTGAGAATGGGTTCAGAGATTCTGATTCATGTGACAGAGGAAGAAACAAAAGTGGCAATCATCGAAGGCAAGCGTCTGGTCGAATACTTTTTTGACCGGAAGCAGTCCCAGGGGATCGTTGGGAACATATACAAGGGAAAGGTCAGCAAGGTTCTGCCGGGAATGCAGGCGGCCTTTGTGGATGTCGGGCTCGAAAAAGCAGCGTTTCTTTATGTGGACGATGTCTTTGTGGAGGGGACCGAGACCCTTCCGGACGCCCTCCGGGAGGAATCCCCTTCCGGAGGGGCCATCGAAGAGGAAGCAGCTGTTCCGGCCTCTCCGGAGGGAGAGGCGGCTCCCGAACCAGCCAAACGCTCGGGCAGGCGGCCAATCGAGGAGCTGCTGACCGACGGGCAGGAGCTCCTGATTCAGACCACCAAGGAACCGATCAGCACGAAGGGCCCCCGGGCGACAACCTACATCAGTCTTCCTGGAAGATATCTCGTCTATATGCCCCAGGTGAACCACATCGGGGTTTCGCGCAGGATCACGAACGAGTCGGAACGGCAGAGGCTCAAGGAGATTGTGGGCGGTCTCCGGACGCACAAGGGGGGCTATATCATCCGGACGGTCGCGGAAGGGATGACCGAGGATGAAGCACGGATGGACATGGTTTTTCTGGATATGCTCTGGGAGGACATCAAGGCGAAGAAGGAAACAGTCCGCGCTCCTGCGCTCGTCCGTGTCGACCTCGATGTGGTTTTCAGGACGATCCGCGACTACCTGACAAACGAAGTGGACCGGCTTGTCATCGACAGTCCGAAGGAATACCAGAGAGTGATCGAATTTGTCCGGACCTATCTTCCCGCCTATGCGGACAAGATCGAACTCTGGAACAGAAAGACCCTTCTTTTCCAGGAGTATTCTGTCGACCAGCAGGTTGCCCGGGCCCTGGAGAAAAAAGTTTGGCTCAAGTCGGGCGGATATCTCGTGATCGACAGGGCCGAGGCACTGACGGTGGTGGATGTGAATACGGGCCGCTTCGTGGGAGACAAGGATCCGGAGGAGACCATCCTCAAGACCAACCTCGAGGCGGTGGAGGAGATCGCCCACCAGCTCCGGCTCCGCAATATCGGCGGGATCATCATTCTCGACTTCATCGACATGGAGAAGGAAAAGAATCGTGAAAGGGTCTTTCAGGGACTTCAGGAAATGCTGACCCGGGACAAGGCCCGCACGAATGCTCTCAAGATTTCCGACCTTGGCCTTGTCGAGATGTCGAGAAAGAGGGTCCGGGAGGACCTCGTCCATCTTCTGGGGGAAACATGTTCCTACTGTGACGGAAAAGGTTACGTCAAGTCTGTCCGCACCATCATTTACGAAATCTTTGAAGACCTTCGGAAGCTTCCCTCGGGAAGGGGGGCGAAGGATCGCCGTGTGATCCTTTATGTCCATCCCGATGTGGAGGCGGAACTCGCCTCGGAAAAGATCTTTCTGGAGGCTGTCCAGCAGGTGATCCGGAGAAAGGTGATCATCAAGAGCGATCCCCTTTACCATATCGAAGAATTTGTCATCGTGTCCCCCTGATGTGACCGTTTGCGAAGGAGTATGTCCATGCAACTCAGAAATACCACGTCTGTCGGCAGGATCCTGTCAGTCCTTCTGATCGTGGTCGCAATCCTCTCCGGAGGGTGTTCCCGGACCTCGTCCGACGGGAGAACTGTTCCCGGCAAGGTCGTGGGAACGGTTGTCCTCGATCCGAAGGTCCCGCTGTGGATGACTCACGGTTCCCTGGCCGTGGTCGCCCTGATGAAGGGTCCCACCTCCCCGGACTGGCTTCCCGTGGCCCGTGTGGTCTTCGTCCATCCGACATTCCCCGTCCCCTTCGAGATCTCCCAGAAGGATGTCCGTCTCACCGGGATCACATTTCAGGGGAATGTCCGCCTTGTGGCCCGTCTCTCCCTTGAGTCGGGAAGCTCCCTTGTGACGAGCGGGGAATATAGCGGGACGGCTCCTGTGGATGCCACCGTCGGAGGGTCTCCGGTCCGGATCGTCATCGACAGGAAATTGCCCACTCTTTCCGGAAACGGACCATAAGCCATGTCGAAGACGCTTTTTTTCGAAAAGCTCGTCCTTATGGTGAAAATTGGCACCGGATCGGAGGAAAGGGCGCGCCCCCAGAAGATTTTTATGTCCGGAAATCTCGAGTTGTCCGATGTCGCGTGGGGAAACGACGCGATCCATAAGACAGTGGATTATGACCGGCTTCTCAGGGAGATCGTCGCGAAAGGAGAGGCCTCGGAGTGCTGTCTGCTCGAGCGACTGGGAGAGGTTCTGTTGGACCATGTTCTGGGGCTCTTCCCCGGAATCGCGGCGGCGAGCCTGTCTCTCTGGAAGGATCCGCCTCCTCTTCCTCTTGCCCTTGACCGGGTCGGGCTGACGGTCAGCGAGACCCGGCGAGGGTGGGAAGTCCGCCGGAGAACCGGAATCGTATCCAGCCAGGAAGGGGCACCATGATCTTTCATCCCAATGTTTTTGGATTGCTTCTTTTGCAGACGACAGCCGGAGGGTGCTTTCTCATGACCTTCCTCTACCGTTATCCTTCTGTCAATCGGTCCTTTTACAGACTGCATGGTCTCCTTTTCCTTCTTTTTTCGGGTGGGGCACTTTTTGCACTCGGTCCGTCCGGAATGAGGATCCCCGCGTTTCATCCCGGCCGCCTGGATCAATTGACGGTCTATCTGATGATGCTGGGGACGGGAGGACTCCTGGCTTACAATGTCCTCGTCAATTTCATCGCATGGGACCGCGCCCGTTCCTTCTCGAGGCCTCTCCTGAACCTGTCTGCCATTCTGCTTCTGGGGGCAACGGGGACGGCCACGCTCTTTCTCAATGCCTCCCTGTCCCTGTCCGCGTCGGGTACGGTCCTCCTCGTCTCGATGTTCGTCTCGGCCTTTCTTCTCGGGGCCGTGCTCCTCGCCATGAACTGGGGGCACTTCTACCTGACAAATCCCACCCTTCCCATCGAGCCGTTGGCCTTCCTCTCCCGGGCCCTCCTGGGTTGCGCCGGCCTGACCGCCCTGCTTTCCGGAGTCATGACTGTGCTGAACTGGAGAGGGCACCCCGGATTTTCCGAGGGACTCCTCCTGGAATCATTCCAGGGTCTGTACTTGTGGGGCCGCCTTCTGGTCGGTGTCGTCGGGGGGCTGGTGATCTCCTATCTCGCCTACAGGACGGTGCGGATGCATTCGACACAGGCCGCAACGGGACTTCTCTATGTGGCCCTCCTCATGATTCTGTTCGGAGAAGCCTTTTCCCGTTTTCTCTTTCTCAATCTCGGAATTCTGATATGATGGTTTATGATGGTTCAAGATTTTTGAGAGTCGGAAGATCCGGAAGGCCTGCGTGGAATTCTGGACGCGTGAGTTGATTTGTCTATGGGGTTGTCGATAGAATAAGGATCTTGTAGTAGTCTCGGCCTCTTTTCCAATGGAGAGTGGCTTTTGAGCGCGGTCCTGTTTTTAGGGCCCGGATAATGGAGAGTGCCTCGGGCGCGGGTCCGGGGCTTGTTTTCTTTCAAGCAAAGAACTGGTCAAGGAGGCCTGGATGTCTATTATGATTGCCGATAACTGCATTTCCTGCGGAGCCTGCCTTCCGGAGTGTCCGAATGACGCTATCAGCGAAGGGGATCCCATATACGTGATCGATCCGGACCTCTGCACGGAATGCATCGGGTTTCATGACGAACCCCAGTGTGCCGCTGTCTGTCCCATTGACGAATGCTGCATACCTGATCCCAACTACGTCGAAACGAAAGAGCAGCTTCTTGCCAAGAAAGACCGGATTCATCCGAACGGATAACGGGGTTTTCCCCCTTGCGCTTTTCGCAGGGGGGTCCCCTGAAGGGAGCAGTGAATGGCCAGGAAATTTGTACTAATCGAGCCGAAATCGACCCATCTCCATGTTTATAGTTCGTTTACCATTCCAAGACTCGGAGTCATTCTCCTCGGAACCATGCTGAGGGACAGGGGGTGGGATGTCCGGGTTTATATTGAGGATGTGGCGCCTGTCGACATGAAGGAAGTGCTTTCTGCTGATGTGGTAGGAATTTCAACCCTGACCTCCACGGCTCCCCAATCCTACCGGCTCGCGGAAATCGTACGGGAGGCGGGAATTCCCGTTATCATCGGGGGGACTCATGTGTCCTTTCTTCCGGACGAGGCCCTCGACTATTCTGATTATGTGGTGCGCGGCGAGGGCGAGGAAACGCTTTTTGAGCTCCTGGACGCCATGGATGGTCGTGGTGACATGGAAAAAATTCTCGGGCTTTCCTATTGGAAAAACAATCGCAAGACCCATAACCCCGACCGGCCCCTCAAGGAAGATCTCGACTCCAATCCCATTCCCGATTATGGGATTGTGGAGGGCTGGAATACTCAAAAGAGAGGGTTGATTTCCATCGCAACCTCCCGGGGATGCCCCTTTACCTGCACCTTCTGTTCCGTTCCGGGAATGTACGGGCATGGCTTCAGGATGCACTCCATCGAACGCGTCATTGAGGAGATTCGGGTCAACAACCCGAAATATGTCTTTTTTGCCGACGACCTGTTTACGGCAAACAGGAAAAGAACGAAGGACCTTCTCAAGAGAATGATCGAGGAGGGATTGACTCCTGAATGGGGGGCCCAGATCAGGACGGAGACGGCCTTCGATCCGGAGCTCCTTGAGCTCATGAAGGCGAGCAACTGTTTCAATGTTTTTATCGGATTCGAGTCGATCAATCCGCAGACGCTCGATCTTTTCAACAAACGGCAGACCTATGAGAAGATCGTCCGTTCGGTTGAGGCATTCAACAAGCATGGGATAAGAATTCACGGAATGTTCGTGGTCGGAGCCGATACCGACGACAAGGCGACAATCTTCGAAACGGCGCGCCTTGCAAAGGAATGGAATCTTCAGTCGATTCAGCTGATGATTCTTACGCCCTTGCCGGGTTCCCCGGACTTCGATCATTTCTATGCGACTGGAAACCGTGAGCTCCTATACAAGGACTGGAGTCTCTACGACGGCCATCATACGGTTTATCGTCCGAAGAACATGACGGCCTACGAGCTGAACGAGGCGGCGATCGCGGCAATGGAGGATTTCTATTCCTGGAAAAACATCGCGCGAAGCGCCATGAGGCGGGACTATTATTCGACGCTGATCCAGTTTGGCGCGAAAAACCTTTTGAAGAACTGGCGACGGGAAAACAAAAGCTTTCTGGAGGAACTCCGGTCGACAGTCTTTGAAAAAGCGGAGGAAGGGAGCGAGTCTTCCTCCCAAATTCCACGCACGAACCGTGTGGGAGTTCCGAGATTCATTATTGACTCGGAGCTGGGTTCAGGCCTTGTGGCATTTTTTGCAAGGCTTGGCAGTTCAGTGGTCCCCTTTTCCGAATCACCATCCGATGGGCAGGAGGATCCGGCAGCCCTTTCGCGGATTCGGGGAAAGGTCGACTGTATCGTGTTGCCGGTGATGGAGCGAGCACGACAGGGAGAAGAAGAGTTTTTCCAGAAGATCGAGAATCTGAAACAATGGATAAACCAGCACAAGCAGTCGGCTCCGACAGCCGTCTCCCTGGTTCTCGACAAACAGGACGGCTCCCTTTACTCTTCACTGGCTCAACTAGGAGCGTTTTTTACAAAAGATCTGGACAGGGTGCATCAGGCGTACAAGGAAACCATGGCTGGCATCAGAACCATCAGGCCTTCGTCGGTCGATGAGGTGAAGCCGGTCATGGTCCAGTTGACCTCCTGAGATAACTCTGGGCCGAAGGAGATTTTCTGGCGATGGAAAAAATGACGCGTATCGCAACCGCTGAAGAGCTCTCGCAGAAGAAATGGTATGTCGTGGACGCCGACGGTCAGACCGTCGGAAGGCTCTCGACCGCTGTTGCGCTTCTTCTGAGAGGCAAAAACAAGGTTTTTTTCACCCCCCATCAGGATGCCGGGGACTTTGTCATCGTGATCAACGCCGCAAAGGTGGCCTTTACCGGAAAAAAATGGACACAGAAAATGTATTACCGGCACAGCGGATATCCGGGTGGATTCAAATCGGCGACAGCCAAAGAGGTTCGAAGCCGAAATCCGGAACATCTGGTGATTCATGCCGTGAAGGGCATGCTCCCCAAAAACAAGCTGTCCAACCAGTTCATGAGCAGGCTCAAGGTCTATGCGCAGGACACGCATCCCCACCAGGCCCAGAACCCTGAAGTCTATGCGCTAGGAGGTCGTTGATGGAGAGAGAACCGAACGAGGACGGACGGGGTTCTGCAACAGGGAAGCGCAAGACAGCGATCGCACGTGTCAGGGTTCAGGTCGGAACCGGTCTTATTCAGGTCAATGACCGCCCTCTGGAAGAGTATTTTCCCCGGACGCTCTGGACAACACAGGTCAAGGCTCCGATCGAGCTGACCAATATGGTCGGAAAGCTCGATGTCTTTGCGAAGGTGACGGGAGGAGGGTTGACGGGACAGGCGGAGGCGATTCGCCATGGAATTTCCCGCGCTCTTCTCGAGATCAATCCCGAGTTCCGGGACTCCCTCAAAAAGGAAGGATTTCTGACGCGTGACGCCAGGGCCAAGGAGCGTAAAAAATTCGGCCAGAAAGGCGCCAGAAAGCGTTTCCAGTTTTCAAAGCGGTAGGATCGGGAGTGTGTTCCACTATTCAGGGGAGGCCTCGGTCTCCCCTTTTTTTGTACGGATTTTGGAGATAAATGCAGGATAGACCAGGGAAAAAAGATATTCGTGTCGGAATTGCAGGGGCTTCGGGGTATGCCGGAGCAGAATTATTGAGCCTTCTTGCGTCCCACCGGTCGACGCGTGTGGTACGCCTTGCGGGTGAATCCAAGGCGGGTTCAAGAATTGGGGATCTGTTTCCCCACCTCGACTCTCCCGTGGTCCTTGAAAAACTTTCGGATGTACCGCTCTGGACCGATGTGGATGTCGTGTTTTTCGCCCTTCCGGCGGGACAGAGTTTTGCCCTTGTGCCCCGCTATCTCGAACAAGGGACGGTCGTCATTGATCTTGGCCCCGACTATCGCCTGAAGGATCCCGAGCTGTATCGCCGTGTCTACGGGCTCGAACACGGATATCCCGAGGGTCTTGCCCAGGCGGTGTACGGTCTCCCGGAGTGGACGGCAGATTCCCTCGACAAGGCCCGACTGGTCGCCTGCCCGGGATGCTTCCCCACCGGAGCTCTCATGGGGATCCTGCCCTTTCTTCGCGCCGGCCATATCCGGCGGGACATGATCGTCGTGGACGGGAAGTCGGGAATCACGGGAGCGGGACGTTCCCTGACCCTCGAGACCCACTTCCCGGAAATCTCGGAAGGTGTTCTTGCCTACAAAGTTCTTGACCACAGGCATATCCCTGAGATGGAGCAGTGTCTGGACGGTGGCAAGGTCACCTTCGTGCCCCACCTGATGCCGTTCAACCGGGGAATTCTTTCGACGATATACATGGTTTTGGAGCATCCGTGTTCCCAGGAAGAAATTGACCGGACCATCGATGAAAGTTACCGGGAGAGTCCGTTTGTCCGGAGGGTTTCCTCCCCTCCGAACACGATGGGCGTACGGGGAACAAACAATGTCCATCTCTATGCCAAAGTTCGGGAAAATCGTCTCGTCGTCATCACCGCGATCGACAATCTGGTCAGGGGGGCTGCAGGGCAGGCCATCCAGGCCATGAACCGGATCTTCGGTTTTGGCGAACAGGAGGGATTGACGCGGGGAGCTCTCTTCCCTTAGATCCAGACAGCTCACCTTTATTGGAAAGACGGCATGGCCAGAAAAAAAATGGCGGAAGGAATAACCTTCCCTAAGGGATTTTCGGCAGGAGGGGTCTTCTCCGGTGTCAAAAAAAACGGGAAACCGGATCTAGCGTTGATCCTGTGCGAATCGGAATGCGTTGCAGCCGGCGTTTTCACGACGAACCAAATCAAGGCACCGGCTGTCCGGATCAGCCAGCGGCGCGTTCGTGGCTCCGGGGTTCGGGCTGTCATTGTCAACAGCGGAAATGCCAATGCCTGCAATGGAGAGCAGGGCGAACGTGACGCCCTCCAGATCTCCGAAAAGCTTTCGGGGATTCTCGGGTGTGATCCCCGGAAGATTCTTATGGCGTCGACGGGGGTCATCGGCCGCCCCCTCAACATGAAAGCGATCCTTTCATCGCTCCCCAATCTGGTGGCCGGGACCGATCCTTTTGGCAATGAGGCCTGCGCTCAGGCGATCATGACAACCGACACGCGCTCAAAGTCCGCCCAGGCCGAAGCGACGATCAATGGACACACCGTCAGGGTGGGGGGGATCGCCAAGGGGGTTGGGATGATTCATCCGCAGATGGCGACCTTGCTGGTGTTTCTCACCACAGATGCGTGCGTCGAAAAGGCCGCCCTTCGGAGCGCTCTGGGGCAGGCTTCAGACAGGACCTTCAATGCATTGACCGTCGATGGGGATACAAGCACGAACGACACGGCCCTGATCCTGGCCAGCGGACAAGCGGGCAATGGCAGGATATCCAGAAATTCCTCCGATTTCGAGGCGTTCTGTGCGCTGGTCCAGTCCGTTTGCGAATCCCTTCGAGACCAGCTGGTGCGAGACGGAGAGGGTGTCACGAAGATCATCCGCATCCAGGTATCGGGTGCCAGGTCCCGCGGAGATGCCCGCAAGGTCGCCCAATCCATTTCCCGATCCCTTCTCGTCAAGACGGCATTCTTCGGGGAGGATGTGAACTGGGGAAGGATCATGGTCGCGATCGGGAATTCCGGAGTGAGGGTTTTTGAGGAGAGGATCGATATTTTCATGGGGCCCGTCGCGCTCGTTCACAAGGGGGTGGGGCTTGGACCGCTTCAGGAGGAAAAGGCCCTGGAAGTGATGAAGGGGAAGGAGATCACTCTTCGGGTCATGCTGGGTTTGGGATCGATGGAAGCCGAGTACTGGACGACCGATCTTTCCCTCGACTACGTCCGGATCAATGCCGGATACAAGGGAAGAACCTAGGAAGTTTGTATTCGTAATTATTTTATGGTATAAATAGACGCTTTTATCAGAGGAGGAGTGGCGACCTCATTCCTCTCTGCCGGTTTACTCCGACGGGAAATTGCGAATATCCGTTGAGGGTAGTCCGGCTGTCGGCCAAGATCGCTCAATCAGAAAAAATCAGCGAACCACGGAAAAATCCGGAGACCCCATGGGTCCGCGCGGAAGATCAATGTCGCCATCCGTTGCGGCGGGAATGGTTCGCAAAGGACAACCCAATTATCGGGAGGCACGAATGGCCAATGTTACAATCAAGGAACTTCTGGATGCCGGCGTTCATTTCGGACACCAGACGAAGCGGTGGAATCCCAAGATGAAACGGTTCATCTACGGAGAGCGCAACGGAATCTACATCATCGATCTTCAACAGACGACCCGCCGCTACCGCCAGGCAACACGTTTTATCAAGACCCTGGTGGCCGAAGGAAGGTCTGTCCTCTTCATTGCGACCAAGAAGCAGGCCCAGTCCATCATCCAGGAAGAGGCAGACCGATGCGGGATGTTCCATGTCACCCACCGGTGGCTTGGGGGCATGCTGACCAACCATCAGACGATCCGGAAATCGGTCGAGCGCCTGAAGAAGATCGAATCGTTGAAGGAAAGCGACCAGTGGGCCCGACTTCCAAAAAAGGAGCTGGCCCAGATCGAAAAGGAAGAGTCCAAGCTGCGATCGACCCTTTCGGGAATCCGGGGCATGGGCCAGCTTCCCGGAGCCATCTTCGTTGTGGATCCCAAGAAGGAGCATATCGCCATCCATGAAGCGAACCGGCTCGGAATTCCGGTGGTGGCCATGGTCGATACCAATTGCGACCCCGACCTGATCGACTATCCGATTCCTGCCAATGATGACGCAATCCGCTCCATCCGGCTCATGGCCGAAGGGATCGCCGATGCTGTCCTCGAAGGAGCTCTTTCCCGACGCTCTCCCGCCAAGACGACCGCCGAGCAATCTGCGGCCAATGCCGAACTAGCGGAGGCTTTTTCGGGGGGGGATTCCGGAGAGAAATAGAGTTGCGCAGCGGGAGGGGAGTCTCCTTCCCGCTTTTTTTGCGTCGGCGATGTAATGGAAGGATCTGAACGGAGAGAGACGGAGGAACGGAGCAATATGGAAATTGCAGCAAGCGTGGTCAAGGAGCTTCGGGAAAAAACCCAGGCGGGCTTCATGGACTGCAGGAAAGCACTGGTGGAGGCCAATGGAGACCCCGAAAAGGCCTACGAAATCCTGAAGAAGAGCGGAGCGCTCAAAGCCAGCAAGAAGGCGGACCGGGAAACGGCTGAGGGGCTCGTCGGCTCCTATATTCATGCCGGAAGCAAGATCGGGGTCCTGATCGAGGTCAACTGCGAAACGGATTTCGTGGCCCGGACAGACAACTTCAAGGAGCTGGTCAGGAATTTGGCCATGCATGTTGCCGCTGCCGCTCCGGTCTATGTCGACAGGAGTGCCATCCGGGAGGATGAAATCGAGAGGCTGCGCGCCGGATACCTGGCCGAAGTACAGGACAAGCCCGAGAAGGTTCGGGGAAACATCGTGGAAGGCAAGCTTGAAAAGTATTTTCAGGAGTCATGCCTTCTCGATCAGCCTTATGTCAAGGATCCGGGAATGGTGGTTCGGGACCTGATCGCGGGCGAGATTGCGAAGATGGGCGAGAATATCTCCGTCAGACGGTTTTCCAGGTTCCAGATCGGAGAGGGGAAGGGCTGATGCCCGGTTATAAGAGGGTTCTGCTCAAGCTTTCCGGAGAGGCGTTGATGGGGGACCTTTCCTTCGGGATCGATCCCGCGGTTCTTGATCGCATCGCCGTGGAGATTCAGGCGGTCGTCTCCCGGAGTGTGGAACTTGGGGTCGTCATCGGTGGAGGAAATTTTTTCAGGGGACTTTCGGGAATCAGTCAGGGGATTGATCGCGCATCGGCGGATTACATGGGGATGCTTTCAACGATCCTGAATGCCCTGGCCCTTCAATCTGTCCTCGAGAAGAAAGGGGTCTCGACCCGGGTCCTCACCGCCTTGGAAATGCGGGCTCTGGCCGAACCCTACATCCGTCGCAGGGCCATGCGTCATCTGGAAAAGGGCCGCGTCATCATTTTTGCAGGGGGAACAGGGAATCCCTATTTCACCACCGATACAGCCGCCGCCCTTCGGGCGATGGAAATCGGAGCCGAGGTGGTTCTCAAGGCCACGAAGGTGGATGGAATCTACAGCGATGATCCCCGCAAGAATCATAACGCGGAGCGGTATGTTGAGCTCAGCTACATTGACGTCCTGGAGAAAAAGCTCAAGGTGATGGACTCCACGGCCGTTTCCCTATGCATGGACAATAATCTTCCAATCATTGTCTTCGACCTTAACGGTCCCAACAATATCGTCCGTGTGGTTCAGGGAGAATCGATCGGGACACTGGTTCGCTAGGCCCAGAGGGCGCACAGCGGGAGGCTGAGATGGATGCGGAACTGAAGGGATTTGCAGAAAAAATGGATCACGCAGTGGAACATTTCCGCAAGGAAATCCAGACCCTTCGGACGGGCCGTCCTTCCCTGACGCTGATCGAGCACATCCGGGTCGATTATTACGGGAATCAGGTATCGCTCGACAAGGTGGCGGCTCTCAACATCGTCGACAACCGGATGATCACCATCACGCCATGGGAATCCAAGCTTATCGGAGATATCGAGAAGGCGATCATGGCCGCCAACCTGGGACTTACTCCCCAGAACGATGGTAAGGCCGTCAGGATCGTCGTTCCCCCCATGACGGAGGAACGGCGAAAGGAAATGGTCAGGCTTCTCAAAAAAATGGCCGAGGATGCAAAGGTCTCCCTTCGCAACATCCGTCGGGACGCCAACGAGGACATCAAGAAGAAAAACAAGGAAGGGCTCATTCAGGAAGACCGCGTGAAGCGGCTTCAGGAGGAGGTCCAGAAGCTTGTCGACGGAGCGGGTTCCAAGGTTGACGAACATGCTCGCAAGAAGGAGCAGGAAATCCTGACGACCTGACACTATGAGAGATCGGGCCCCCATCTCGCATTCCCTGCCGGAGCCGGGGTTTCCGGAGGGCCGTACCCGTGTCACAGTTGATCTGGATCAGTTTGCCCGAAACGTCCGGAAAGTGGCAGAATCTCTCCGGAAAAACGAGGGGCTTCTTCCGGTCATCAAGGCCAACGCATATGGCCATGGGCTCCTTCCCGTCATGACGGCTCTTTCTTCCATGGGCATCGATCGCGTGGCGGTGATGGGGGCCGACGAGGCCCTGTCCCTGAGAAGGGGTGGATTCACCGGAACGATCGTTCTTCTGGGAGGCTTTTCCGGACCGGAGCTTTCTCTCTGCTTCAAGGAACGTCTAACCCCCGTTCTTCATCACCGCGAACAATTGCGTCTTCTCGAAGGTGATTCTCCCCCCCATAGCATTCTGGACCTTCATTTGAAAATAGACTCCGGAATGGGGCGGCTCGGATTCCTGCCGGAAGAGATTCCAGAGATCCTTGGACTCCTTTCCGGAATTTCCAATGCAAGAATAACCGGGATCATGACCCATTTTCCTCTCTCGGAAGACCGGAAGGATACCGAATCCTGTCTCGAACTCTTCCGGAATACCGTCCTTCCGATTCTCTCCCATCCCTCCCTGTCGGACCTCTCGGTGATACACATGGCCAACAGCGGGGCCGTAATGCAGGGACTGGTCTCTTTTGAGGCCCTCCATCCCTCCGGCCGCCCTCTGACTTTCTGGGCCAGACCCGGGCTCATACTCTACGGGCATCTTCCACTCGCCGGGGATACCGGCTGGAGCGAGATCGCTCCTATTCTCACTGTCGAAGCGCGCCTTCTTTCGGTCAGGACGCTTCCCAAAGGCCATTCCGTCTCCTACGGAAGAACGGAGGTGCTCTCCAGGGATAGCCGGATCGGGATCCTGGGCATGGGTTACGCCGATGGGTTGTCCCGGGAACTCTCGGGTCGGGGATGGGGAGTGATCGACGGAAGGATGGTACCGTTCGCCGGAAGGGTCTGCATGGACATGGTGGCCGTAGACCTGACCGGTCTTCCGCGGGAGCCGAAGGTCGGAGAGTGGGTGAAAATCATCAATCCGAGGGATGCCGAATCCATGACAGTCGACCAGATCGCGCGCTGGACTGGAACAATTCCCTACGAGGTGCTGTGCCTGCTCGGTCACCGGTCAGATCGGAGGTTTGTCGGGGATGCCGGAAGGTCTCTTGAAAACAGTAGGTGACGGAATTGCCGCTCTCCTGGAGGGATCCGGAGCCCTCTTTCTTCTGGGTGTCCGTGGAATCCTGGGAGTGTTCAGGCCGGCCTTTCTTTTCAGGAATTTTCTCGAGCAGCTTTTGAAAATCGGGGCGGATTCGACCATCGTGGTCGGAGTGACGGCCTTTTTTACCGGTATGGTGCTGGCTCTCCAGGCGTGGATCGGCTTTCGGAAGTTCAACGCCGAAAGTCTAGTCGGGGCCGTCGTGACATTGTCGATGACCCGGGAACTCGGACCGGTCATCACGAGCCTCATGGTCACAGGACGTTCAGGATCGGCCATGGCGGCCGAACTTGGAAGCATGCGCGTCACCGAGCAGATCGATGCACTGGAAAGTCTGGCGGTGAACCCCGCCGACTATTTGGTCACACCGAGGATCTATGCCTCCCTTGTGGCGCTTCCCCTCCTTACGGCGCTCGCCGATCTCATCGGAATCGGGGGAGGGTACTTTGTCTCGGTCAAGTTGCTGGGCCTGTCCCCCCATCTCTATTTTCAGGAGATCCGGCATTATGTCGAATTGCACGACTTCCTTTCGGGAATCGTAAAATCCGTCTTTTTCGGAGGGATCCTTTCCTTGTGGGCTTGCCGGACAGGATTTGTCGCCTCCGGAGGGGCGGCGGGAGTGGGCCGGGCGGTGACCCGCTCCGTTGTCAGCGCCTCCATGAGCATCCTGATCGTCGACTATTTCCTGACGGCATGGCTGTTCTGATGGCCTCTCCGCCCTCGATCACCATTTCGAACCTTTGCAAAAGATTCGGCAATCAGGAGGTTCTCCGGAACATCTCCTTTGAGGTTCCAAGGGGGCAGACTTATTGTATTATCGGAGGATCCGGCCAAGGGAAGTCGGTTCTCCTGAAGCATGTCATGCGGCTGTTGGCACCCGATTCGGGGGATGTCCGGATAGACGGGGAATCGATCGTCGGGCTTTCGGGAAAGCCTTTGGACGAGGTCCGTAAAAAAATGGGAATGGTTTTTCAGGAGTCGGCCCTGTTCGATTCGATGACCTGTCTTGAAAATGTTTCATTTGGACTGACAATGCATCGGAGGGATCTCCCGGCCAGGGAGATCGAGCGGATAGCCCGGGAAAAGCTTCGCCTGGTCGGATTGTCCCGGGTCGAACACAAATACCCTTCCGAAATTTCCGGGGGAATGAAAAAACGGGTTGGAATCGCGAGAGCCATTGCCCTGGAGCCCGAAATTCTTCTTTACGATGAGCCGACCACGGGTCTCGATCCCGTCCTGGCAAGCTCGATAGACGAGCTGATTCTCAAGATGAAGGCGGAGCTTCATGTGACAAGTCTTGTGATTACCCATGACATGAACAGCGCTTTCAGGATCTCCGACAGGATCCTGTTCCTCTACAATGGGAAGATTCATTTTTCCGGATCCTCCCGGGAGGTCCGGGAGACGACTGATCCCGTTCTTGGACAGTTTGTTCGCGGAGAAACGTCGGGTCCCATCCCCGTCATTGTCGGCGAAGATTTGTGAAAATCCTGAATTGTCCGCATCCATTGCCCTGTTTGCTTATTGAAGGAGCTTTTCCTTGAAGGTGTCCGCCGAAACGCGGCTTGGTTTTTTTGTGCTGGTCGCTCTGGGAGTGATCGCATTTCTCTCCGTGCGTCTTGGCCATCACAAGATGAAGCCGGACCACTCCTTTGTCTTTTACGCGGAGTTCTCCTCCGTGGATGGACTTGAAAAAGGGACCGAAGTGGAGGTGGCGGGAGTCAAGGTGGGGGAGGTCGACGCTATTACCCTGAGTTCCTCCGGACTGGCACGGGTCCGCATGCTGGTCAGCAAGCAAGTGGTCATCCCCGCTGATGCCCGGGCCATCATCTTTTCAAACGGGTTTCTCGGGAAGATGTATGTGGAGATCGAACCCGGTCCATCAGGGATTCGGCCCCGGCTGGATCCGGGAAGGGACCGGGAGCCTCCAGGGATCCTTCACCGGATCTTCGGAGGGATTTCCCTGACGGAAAGGGCCTGGGCCGATGAGGGAGGGGCCGGCGCTGCGGTTGCGACTTCTCCGGCGGCTGCACAGTCAGCCGGACCCGCTACCCCTTCTCCGTCGTCTTCGGGAGAGCTCAAGCCGGGTGCGACTCTGGCTGCTCCGGGAACCACTGTAAGCGTCAACCGGCTGGTTAAAAAGCTCAACAAGATCGCCGACGACATCCAGGCGGTCTCAAATTCCCTCAAAGGGTCGATCGGAACAGCCCAGGGAAAGGAGCAGATTCGGAGGACACTCAAACATCTGGACGAACTCACGGCCAATCTCCGGGATTTTACTGTGAGTCTCAAGAAAAAATCGCCGGACATCCTCAACAAGGTCGACTCCATCGCCAACAAGATCGACAACGGGGTGGGAACGATCGGATCTCTGGTCAACAAGAACGATGTCTACGCCAACGCCGACCAGTCTCTGGCCCACCTCAACAGCATCCTTAAGAAAATCGACGACGGCCAGGGAACGATCGGAAAGCTTGTCAACAATCCGGATGTTTACGACAATCTGTCGAAAACGCTCAAAAAGCTCTCGGGTGTCACGAACAAGGCCGACCGGATGCAACTGAACGTCTGGATGCGCGGATTTTACATGCCCAGGGCCGGGACCGCCGAAGGCTTCTTCACGCTCGACCTCTATCCCCGCTCGGACAAGTTTTACAGGATCCAGGTGGTGAGCACCACGAATCCCTATTACACCCAGTCGACGCCCTACACCCAGATCAACGGAAACTATGTGGCGGGACCCACGCAGATCACCGGGACCACGCAGGGGATCAAGTTCAGCGTGGAGTTCGGGGAGAAGTTTGGAGATTTCGACGTTCGGGCTGGTCTGATTGAGAACAGTTTCGGGTTCGGGGCCGACTATCAGATTTTGAAGAATCTCTTCATCACACTGACGGTCTACAATATCGGCACTTACGATCCGCTGACTCCCAACCCCTATTCCCGTCTGTACCTGACATACACGATTTTCAACCATATCTGGCTCAATGCGGGGTATTACAACGCCTTCAACTCGAGCGTGGCCTCTCCCCTGGTCGGAGGAGGGATCATCCTGAACGACGAAACACTCAAGTATCTCATTGCGGGCCATCTTCCCTGAGTCGGATCCAATCGTTCCGGAATTTGACGAAAAGGCGTCGGATCAGTATTCTGAAGGAACAGAAAAAGATTTCCGAAACCCTTCTGACAGGATAGTCCCCCTGAGACTCCGGCTTTTTTAGAGGGAAAGGGGTGTGTTGTCTTTTCGATCATTCCAAGGATAGTTGATGACAGAGCGATATAGTCCTGACGAGCAGCAAACACTTGAAATCGAAGGGGCGTCCGGAGTCGAAGGGTCCGGGAAATCCTCGGGACCTTCCCCTTCTGCCCCCGGTTCGAAAGCCCGAGACCATGTCCTGATCCGTTTTCTCTCCTCCCTGATCCTGGCGATCGTCCTCTTCCTGACACTGGCGGTTCTGACGATCTTCGGAACATTTATCGAACAGGGAAGGGATCCCGCCTTCTATCTCGCCTCCTATGGTCCCAAATGGGGGCCCTGGATCCTGAATCTCAAGATCGACAACATCTATCACAGTTGGTACTACACGAGCCTCCTGGCGCTCCTTTGCGTGAACGCCCTGACCTGCGTCTACCGTCGTTTCCCGGTGACCATCCGCTCCCTGTTCAGGGAACGCGTGAGCGTCAGCCGCGATTTTCTGAAAAAGCAGAAGGAGTACCAGGAGATAGAAATCTCACGCTCCCCGGTTCCCGCCACCGAAGTTCCCTCTCTGGTCATCGATACCCTCAAGGCCCGGCATTATCAGGTCCAGAGGTCGGACGATGGCAAGGAAACTGCGATTTTTGCGCACAAGGGCGTCCTCGGCCGCATCGGATCCCATGTGGCCCATCTTTCCGTGATTGTCATACTTGCGGGCGGACTTTTGGGCAGCCTGACGGGATTTCGCCTGTTCGGAACATTCTATGTGCACACGACCACATTCATTCCCCAGGGGGGATGGGATCTTCGCGTCAACAAGTTCTGGATCACTCACTACAAGAACGGAATGGTCAAGTCCTACTTCAGCGATGTGGATATCCTCAAGGATGGCAAAATCCTGAAGCACAAGATCATCCAGGTCAACCATCCGCTGTCATTTGAAGGACTTCGTTTCTATCAGGCGAGTTTCGGAGAGGCACCCGACCGCCTCGAATCGGCTGACGTCCTCGTCGTCGACAAAGAGAAAAAGCAGTTCATCGGACGGTTCTCCCTGCCCTGGGACAAGCCGACCCCGATCCCGAGGACCCCTTACACTCTGAAGGCGGTCCGGTATGTCTCGGACTTTGCCTTCGACCCCAAGACGGGCTCTGTCTTCACCCAGTCGGAAAAGCCCAAGAACCCCGCGGTCCAGATCGAGGTGTACCAGGATGGAAAGCTCCTGGGAAGTCCTTGGCTTTTTTACAAGTTTCCTCAGGTCCAGGTTCTGAAAAGCGTTCCGGAGTTCTTCATCTTCGGAGGATATCATGCCCCTTTCTATACCGGGCTTGAACTTGCGAAGGATCCCGGGGTCCCTGTCGTCTGGACGGGATCTTTTCTTCTCGTCGGCGGTCTTTTCCTGTCCTCCTTCATCTTCCACCGGAAGATCTGGCTTCGGATCCGTCCGCACGGGGAGGGGCTTTCCCTCTCTGTCGGCGGATTCGGACACAAGGACAAGATCGGGTTTGAGAGAGAGTTCGAGGGGATCGTGGCAGACCTGAAGACGGCGTTGTCACCCCCCGACCGTCCCGCACCGGAGCCTGTGTCCGGCGCGATGACGCAGAGACCTTCCCTTTCGAACGGATAGGAGGGGGAGGCTTGCAAGATGCTCCAACGAAAGAAACTCTCACCGGAGGCGGAGCTCCGGAGATCTTATATATCGAACATTGAGCAAGGAGACTGGTGATGTCCCTTATTAATTCTGTCGGATCGTCCTTCATTCTTTATAACACCGTGATCGTCCTGTACCTTGCCGGTACAGTCGCGTACTTTCTCTTTCTTATCTCCCACCGGAAAGAGGTCGGGAAGATCGCCTCAACCGTGACCTTTTCGGGCTGGATCGTCAACACCGCCGCCCTTGTCGGACGAGGCGTCGCTGATCATCACGCTCCCTGGTCCAACCTCTATGAGACCCTGTTCCTGTTCTCATGGGCCTCCGTCCTTGGCTACATGGTCATGGAGTTCAAATACAAGGTGCGGGTGGCGGGGGCCTTTGTCCTGACAATCGTCATGTTTGCGGTCGGTGCGGCGCGCATGCTTCCTTACCGCTATCAGATGGTCGAGCCCCTCAATCCGGCTCTCAATTCCTACTGGCTCAAAATTCATGTGTTCACGATGTTTCTATCCTATGCGGCATTCGGAATCTCGGCGGCGCTCGCCGGGATCTATCTCGCCAAGCGCCGTGCTGAAAAGAAAGGATCAGTGGGATGGATCCTGCAGGAATTCCCCTCGGCAGAGGATCTGGACGACCTGACCTACAAATCCGTGCTCGTCGGATTTCCCCTCCTGACGCTGGGAGTCATCTTCGGCGCGATGTGGGCCTATGAGGCATGGGGCGGTTACTGGTCCTGGGATCCCAAGGAGACATGGTCCCTGATCACATGGTTCGTCTATGCGGCCTACCTTCACGCCCGTATGACCCGTGGCCTCCGGGGGGCCCCGAGCGCCTACTTTTCGATCCTCGGGTTTGTGGCGGTCATCTTTTTGTACTGGGGTGTCAGTTTCATCATCCCGGGTCTCCATGCCTACGCGGCCTGAGGAGGCGGGAGGAAGGAAATGAATGGCGGAATGAAAGACAAATGGCCCTATATCGTGGCGGCGGCGGTCGTGGTTCTTGTGATCGGATATGTCGTGAAGACCGCGAACATCACCCCTGTTTCCGTCGGGATGGTGGCACCCGACTTCACCCTCTCCACTGTCGATGGAAAAACCGTCCATTTGGCAGATCTCAGGGGAAAGGTCGTGATGCTCAATTTTTGGGCGACCTGGTGCAAACCCTGCCGTCAGGAAATGCCCTCGATGGAGGAAATGTACCACGGGTTCAAGAATCTGGCGGGAGATCGTTTTGAACTGATCGCCGTTAACGAAAACAACGTCTTCTATCAGGGAAAAATCAGGCCATTTCTCGCGAAATACGGAATCGACTTTCCCGTTCCGACAGACCCATTGGGAAAGCTGGATCATCTTTACAAGATCACGGGTGTTCCTGAAACCTTCATCATCGACCAGAAGGGGGTCGTGGCGGAACATGTCATCGGCCCGCGCGACTGGAGAATGAAAAACAGCCTTGTCACCGTTCACAATCTTCTTGACCATGGTCCCAGCACTCCGGCAGCCTATCTTGCCGCAAAGAAGGATGACGGATCAGGGTATTGAAGGGCTTAGGGTCGGTGGGCGCGCCGTGACGTCGAGACTCGTTCCGTGGCCGTTCCATTACTTGCTCGGTTTGTTTTTTCTGGGGGTTCTCTTTTTCCTGGGTGGCCCGTCCGTCGGGTTGCCGTCGGCATCCGGAGCCGGGATGGACCGGGATCAGTCCTCGCCCCCCTTGCTCCCTTCGCTGGTTCTGAAGGATCTCACGGGTCGCCGGATCAACACCGCGAGCTTCTCCGGCCACCCGCTTCTGATTTTGAATTTCATGGCGCCCTGGTGTGCCCCTTGCCTTCAGGAAATCCCCTCCCTCTCGAGTCTCGCCCGGGGGTCTGAGGGCATGATCCGGGTTCAGGGGATCCTGGAGGGGCCAACGGGGCCGGATGCCCTGAAGCGGTTTATCGGGAAGCACGGGCCGGCGTTCCCCCTCCTACTTGATCCATCGCTGACATTTTCCCGGGCGATGGGCGTTCGCGGTCTTCCGACAACCTTTGTCGTCGACTCAGGAGGCCGGGTCGTGAGCCGGGTCACCGGGGCGGTCGACTGGAATGACCCGCGTGTTCGACGCTACCTGAAAAGCTTCATTTCATCAAAGGCGGGTTTTTGATGGCGCATCAGCCGATTTCCTGGACACTGGCCTTCCTGGCCGGACTCGTCTCCTTCGTTTCTCCTTGCGTCCTGCCGATCGTTCCATCGTATGTCTCCTATATCACGGGACTTTCTTTCGAGGAGCTGACGGGACGTTCTCAAGGATTGTCGCGCCGGGTCATCGTGCGGGAATCGCTTCTCCATGCCCTGGTTTTCAGCCTCGGTTTTTCGGCGCTCTTCATCGGATTCGGCGCATCGGCTTCCTTCCTGGGAGAGCTTCTGCTGACCTATCAGGATGTCATCAGGAAACTCGGGGCGATCCTGATCATCCTCTTCGGGCTGTTCATCGCCGGATGGCTTCGAATCCCCTTCCTGAACAAGGAACTCCATCTTCCTTTTCGCGGGAAGAAGGCGACCCTGTCGGGATCCTTTCTGGTCGGAATCGGTTTTGCCGCAGGATGGACGCCCTGTGTCGGGCCGATTCTTGGAGCCATCCTTTTCTATGCCGGGACCCAGGGGACCGTCATGAAAGGAGTGCTCCTTCTCTCCTTTTATTCCCTGGGATTGGCCATTCCCTTTATCCTCGCCTCCGTCCTTTTCAATCTCTTCCTGGGAAGCATGCGCTCCCTCCGGCAGTGGATGCCCTGGATCACCCGGGTTTCGGGGGGCTTCCTCGTTGTCATGGGCGCACTGATCTTCACGAATGCCTTTACGATCATTTCTGCATTTCTGACCCAGCATCATATTGGCTGGACTCCCAACCTCTGACTCGGGACCGTCGTCGATGATCGAAACGTCCGAAATCACCGGCCAAAAGGCCTCACGGCCGCTTGAGGTGGAGGTTCTGGTTGTCGGTCTCGGTCCGGCCGGAAGCACGGCTCTCCGGCTCCTGGTCGAGGGAGGGGTCGCCGCCCTCGGAGTTGACAGGGCCGATTTCCCCCGGGAAAAACCCTGTGGGGGCGGACTTTCGGCCCGGACCCTTCCCTATCTCCCTTCAAACCTTCTGGACGAACTCCCCCACCAGACCACGCAGGGGATTCGTCTGACCCTCCGGGGAACCCGGGAGCAACGCCAGGATTTCGGACGTCCGATCGCCTACCAGGTCCGGCGCGACCAGTTCGATCTGGCTCTCCTCAACCGGGCGCGCGGCTCCGGGGCCCAAATCATGACCGGAGTCCGGAACATCCAGCTTTTTCGCAGGGAGCACCGCTTCGAGGCGAAGATGGGGGAGAAGACCGTGCTGGCAAGGGCTGTCATTGCCGCGGACGGCGCGACCAGCAAGGTCTTGAGGGATCTCGATCCAGCGTCCATGACGGAGGCGAGGGACAATCCTCTCCTCCGGCCCTGGACCTCCGCCGAGGGATGGGCCTCTCTCCGGGACCCCATCGACGCGCGTTATGTCGCCATCGACCTTGGCCTGGTTGCGGGAGGATACGCCTGGTCATTCCCGAAGAAAGATTCTCTTTCCGGACTTGGAGTGGCCGGATTTCTCAAGCCTCTCGTCGATCCTCGATCCGTCTTTGCGCGCTACCTGGAGTCCAGCCAGGCCGACCTCGATGGAGGGGGCGTTTTCACATGGCCCCTGCCGAACTTTCGATCGGCCCGCCATGGCCGGATTCCCGGCCTTTTTCTCGTCGGTGACGCGGGGGGGATTGTCGATCCATTCCTGGGGGAAGGAATCTATTACGCGGTTCTTTCGGGAACAAAGGCGGCGGAAGCCTATATCAGGAACCGGACCGCGCCGGAGGGAGGTCCGGACGTCACCCTGCGCTCCGCAAGGGATTATGTCCGTTGGCTGGACAGGGAGATCTGGCCTGATTTCCGCCAGGGATCCCGCCTCGCCAGTACAATTTATCGATTCCCGGGCTTCTTCTTTGCTCTGACGGGTCGATATCCCAAGCTTCTGGAGCTTTACGCCTCGATTCTGACAGGCGATCGGGACTACCGTTCTTTTTCCAGGGACATCATTCTCCGGGCTTTAGGAAAACTCCTTCCGATACGCCGTCCTGCGGACGGCCGTCTCCTGTGATTCCCCGGCATCCCGTCCTCGACCGTCTCGTCGGAAGAGGCCGTTTTCCGGCAGATCGCCCGGGGTCTGAAGGAAAGATCCGGCTGGATCGATCCTGGGCCTTTTACGGGGTCTATCTTTTCTCAGCGGCTGGATTTTCAGGGGGGATGCCTGCCGGAGGCCTTTACGGGTCGGTGGTCCTGGGAGTGTCGACGATCTTTCTGGCCCTTCTGGTAACGCTTCTTCACGAGCTGGGCCATCGCATGACGGCGCGGCTTCTGCGGGTCCCCTACGACGGAAGCCGCCTTTCCTTCTGGGGAGGCTTCCCGGAGCATCGGGTTGATTTTGGACCCCCCGGTCCTCGGGAATTCGCCGTCAGGGCTGCGGGACCGGTCATCAATCTGATTATCTGGCAGATTTCTCTCTCGGTTCTGACTTTCGCCGGAGGCGACTGGACCTTTTTTTTCCCGCAGGTCGCCTATCTTCTCCGGATCTTCGCGAACCTGAACCTTCTTCTCGCACTCCTGAACTTGTTTCCGGGCCTTCCCTTCGATGCCGGCATCCTGGTGGGGCTGGTTTTTTCCCAGGCGACGGGAAAAGATCGTCCGGGGATCGGGAGCCTTCCGGAAAAGCTGGGATGGGCCGGAGGGTTCGTTCTCTCCCTGTCGGGACTGCTCCTTGTGGCCCGGGGACTGCTGGTTTCCGGATTCGGTGGGCTGATCCTCGGATATCTCGTGCTGAACATCCTCATGGACTTTCGGGAGAGAAACAGGATCGCCCAGATTCTGGAAGATGAAGGCTTCGACCGCTGGCTGCTCCCGGTCCCTGCGCTCGTGAGACCGGAAATGTGGGTTCAGGAGGTGATTCTGGGCCCTCTCCTCCATGGAAGCGAAGATCGTCTTCCCGTCGTTTCGTCGGAGGACGGGCGGTACCTTGGGGAGATCTCCTGGGAAACTCTGCGGACGCGCTCCTTTTCACAATGGGATGGTGTCCGCGTCTCCGATCTTCCCGGGATCGTTCCGGGTCCATTCGTCGACCGGGACGACTCTTCGAGCCGAATTCTCGAAATACTCGGGCGCCGTCCGGAAGGGGTTCCCGTTCTTGGAAAGGGTCGTGTGACGGGGTGGATGAAGAGAGAGCCTCTGGCCCGTTCGGCGATGATCGAAGCCTATCTGGACAGGATTCCTGTCCCTAAGTCAGGTCGAACGGATCAACCTGCCATTCCACCAGAATTTTCTTCCCCGGCCGGTAGTGCTCCCGGATCCGGGAAAGACGTTCATGGATCTCCCGGATCGTCGGGGCCTTGATCAGGATCTGGGCCCGGTGGCGGTTTTTGAGCCGGGCGGGCAGGGCGGGGATCGGACCGAAAATCCCGTTGCCCGGGGAGGAAGGACCGAAAGGAGAGGGTTCGGCCAGAACATCCCGGATGACCTCCTCCGTGGCCGACGACAGGATGACCGAGGCGACCCGGCAAAAGGGCGGATAACCGAGCAGCCGGCGTTCCGCGAGCAGGCTTTCGTGGAAAGCCCGGATATCGTAGCTTTTGGTCCACCCGAAAATCGGATTCTCCGGCTCCCGCGTCACGATCAGGACACGTCCACCCTCCCGGTGGCGCCCGACGCGCCCCGCCAGCTGCAGCCACAGACCGAAGGCCCGCTCGCTTGCCCGGTAATCGGGGAAGGCCAGCATGCCGTCCGCTTCCAGGACCACTCCCAGGGTTACGCGGGGGAGGTCGTGGCCTTTGGCCACCACCTGGGTTCCGATCAGAATCTCTCCCTCTCCTTCCCGGAATCGTTCGATTCTTTCCCATGCCGCATCCTTCTGGTCCTGATCCAGCCGGATGACCCGCATT
>JAPTWQ010000050.1 GCA_028064945.1 Nitrospiraceae bacterium
GCCATCCTCCTGAGTCAAATCATTCTTGTCAATCACCCCAGGCAGGATCCAAAACGCTTCGATCTGTGGGGATATCTCCTTCTGTGTCTTGCGGCGGGATTTTTTTTCTGGGGCGTCATGGCCGCCGAATGGGAGGGATGGCACTCCTTCCCGATAGGGCTGGCTATTGCCGTCTCTCTGATTGCCCTTTGCCTTTACGGACTCTGGAGCGCCCTCTTTCCCGAACCAATCCTTCCCGTTGACCTTCTCGCACGCCCGAAATTTCTTCTGTCGCTCATCCTGGTTTTCCTGGTCTCGACGTCAGTATTCGGGCGCATGTATCTTCTGGCCCCGTTTCTGGAAAGAAACTATCACTTTCAGCCTTACCAGGCGGGAGAGATCATCGCCATCGGGGCCTTCTCGGAAATCCTGACCGCCTTTCTCGTCTTCAGCAACATTCTCGAACGCCTCGGTACCCGGACGATCCTTCTGGCGGCCTGCGGGTGCCTCGCCCTCTCGAACCTGTCCTATCTTCGGTTGCCCCAGAATGTCTATTCCTCTCCCATGACGACGATTCCGCAGGTCCTCTTCGGATTCGGGCTGGCCCTTTCGCAGTTTTCCCTTGGCCGACTTATCGGTCTGTCGCTCCCCCAGGAACTGTCGCGCATCGGAGGGGTCTACCAGCAGACCGTCCAGTTTCTGGGCGGCATGTTCGGAACCGTTTTGAGCCGGCATCTGCTCAACAACATTCCGCCGGTCTATTTCATCGCCTTTCCTCAGACCTCGACTCCGGCCGGAGCTCCCGTCGATCTTCAGAAGGTCGCCTCCTTGGCGTATGCGTTCGGGTACAACATGATCTTCGAGTGGTTGGGATTTTTTCCCCTGGCCGCCGCCATTCTCGTTGTCGGCGAATGGTCTTTCCGGAAATTCTCCTGGAAAACACCCGCAAATCCTGTAGGGGGGAGAGATCGATGGACAGCCTAAACCGACCCATTCTCTTTCGGTATCTCAATCGGTGCCGGACCCCGGAAGGGGGATACTGCTATTTTCGCGATCCGGAAAGCGGGGCGGGGTTCCCGAACGGGGCGGATACCTGCTGTGCCCTGGCCGCCTATCGCTTCCTGGGTTCGGATCCTCCCTTTCTCGCGCGCACAGGCCGGTGGCTCCGGGACGAGCGCGACAGAAACGACGCCACGCGCCTCTCTCCCTATCTGTTCTGGTTTCTTGAAGGGCTCCGCCTTGCCGGGGTTCCGTTCTCGTCGGAAGACCATGATTGTCTCGTCAGAGAGACGGCGCGGCTTCTTGAGGACTGGACATCCTCTTCGGAGCTTCCCTCTCTTTTCGAGGATCTCGCCCCTCTCCTGTGGCTGCGGAGGAAGGCGTCCCTTCCCCTTTCCGAAAAGGAGAAGGGACGCCTAAAGGAGCTTCTTGATCTGGAGGTTGACCTTCCCCGCCACTTTCCTCTCCCGGAACTTCGGACCCGGGTCGTCCTGATGGAGGAGTCCGGGAGATTTTCCAAAGAAATGATAGCGAAGGAGCGGTCGAAAGAGAGCGAATACCGGCATCCGGTTTTCGGATATGTGATCGTTCCGGGCTCTTCCCGTTCGGATCTGTTCATCCTCCGATCAGGTCTTCTCTTGAGAAAAGATCCTCTCGCTCCTTTCGAGGTCCGATCGCTGGAGAGTCTCCTTCTCCTCTGCCAGAGCCGGGAGGGGGGATTCGGTCCGGTCGGAGGGGCCGTTCCTACGCTGGAGTCCACCTCTGCGGCCCTTGAACTGAGCCACCTTCTGTCCCGTCTTTCGTCATCTACAGAGATGACATAGTGAATGGTCATGAAAAAACATCCTGATTAGCACGATTGTTCAGCCAGTCGGAGCATTGGCTCCGGACGGGGTCCTGTTCCAAGGGCGGCCGCCAAGAGACGCATGGGCAGGGACTTGAGACGAAAGCGCCGGTTGAAGCGATAAGCAAAGGCGGCCAGGTAGCGCGGGGCATATTTGACGAAGTCAAAGGCATGGTAGGCCCCGGAGAGGCTGGTCTTGAGATTGCCCAGGATGGTGTTGATCCAAAGAAAATCCGGCAACTCCCTGGGCTTTCGGCCAGCGGCCACGGAAACCTGGTGACGACAGCCCGCTTCGGTCACTCCTGTGAATCAGGCGAGCCCGTCGGAAAGCACGGAGCACCCCGGTCCGAGCTGGGTTTTGGCCCAGCCTGCGATCGCCTTGCGCGTAAAGCCGGGGACCACCGTCAACTTGATGTGCAAAGGATGTCCGCGATCGTTGAGAGAGACCGCCGCGACAAAGGGCACCTTAGTTTTCCGAACCCCGTCCCGCCTTGCCGCCTGTGAGTTCTCCGCCCAGATAAGCATCGTCGATCTGGACCTGGCCGACGAGCGTAGAGAGCGTTTCGCGCAGGGCCATGGCTTGCATGAGTTTGTGGTGCATCCGCCAGACGGTAGGGTAGCTGACCCCCAAGGCCCGCTTCAACGCCAGTGAGGACAAGCCTGTTTTCGCCTGGCTGATCAGATAGATCGCCAGGAACCAGAGGCTCAGGGGCAGATGCGTGCCTTGGAACAAGGTTCCGGCGATGAGCGATGTCTGGTGCCGACAGGCTTGGCATTGAAAGGTCTTGCGCGATCCCGATCCGGCATTTAGCACAGTATGGGTCGCATGACCGCAAAGTGGGCAGGAAAAGCCCTCAGGCCAGCGCGCTTGTTCGACCGCTGCCGCACATTGTATTTCGGTTCCAAACTGCTGGAGGAAGTCCGGCATCGACAAGCCTGACTGGAATTGAACACGATTCATGGGCATGGGAGGCCTCCAAATATAGGTGAAGATAAGTATGCGCCTTCCGCAAGCAGATTGTCAGAGCCGGCTGAAGAATCGTGCTAATCAGGAAAAACATTGATCGCGTATCGACAAATTTCGCAAATTGTGTCGATGACCAAGGTAATTCCCCCACCTCTGATGGAAAACTTACTTCCTTTCAGGGTCCGGCCGGAGTGGAAACAAGGAGAAAAGGCCGTCATGACAACCCCGCGATATTGTCCGGTCTGTTTCAAGGAAATCCCTCCGGAGGATTGTGTTTGTCCGTTTTGCAAGATCGATATTCCGGTCTGGACACGGTCGACACCCTACACATCACGCCTGATCCATGCACTGAACAATCCCCACTCCGAAGTGAGAATGGGCTCCATCCTCAGTTTGGGAGAAAGAGGAGATCTTGAGGCCGCCCGAGCGTTGGTTGATTGCGCCTTGCGTTGGCCTACGGATGTGGTCCAGGGACTCGAAATCGTCCGGGCCGTCGGTCGGCTTCCCGACTCCCCCGAACGGAAGGACGCACTGAACCGGTTGTTTTTCCATTCGTCCCGCCCGGTCAGAAAGGCTTCCGAAAGGACTCTGCGGGACCTTGGAGCCACCCTTCGGCCGAAGAATCCAGAGGTCAGACAAAGGAGATTATGATGAGGATTTTTCGGATTTTGTATGGAATGTCCCTGACGTTTATTGTTTTGTGTTCCGCTTTCGGGATGCTTCATGCCCGGGCCGATGAAAATGGCGTCCTCATTCGGTATGTGGGAGATGAAACCTGCGAAGTGTGCCATTCTTCCGCCAGCATCGGAAAACAGTTCCAGATTTGGCAGCGGTCCCCCCATGCCCGGGCTTACAGGGATCTCGGATCGACCGAAGCCATGACTATCGCCAGAAAGATGAACATTGCCAATCCACAGAAGAGTCCGAAATGCCTGTCCTGCCATACCACGGCCACCGGAACTCATCTCC
This sequence comes from Nitrospiraceae bacterium, assembly GCA_028064945.1. Next base: position 3,759 of record JAPTWQ010000050.1, read on the forward strand.
CGAACCTTATCTCCACATTTAGGTCCAAGGATGGGGTCCAGTGCGAATCCTGCCACGGCCCCGGAGAGGACTATGCCCATTACAGCGTCATGATCGATCCCGTTAAGAGCAGGGAAGCTGGCCTCACGATCCATCCAGATGAAAAAACCTGCAAAACCTGCCACAATTCATCCTCCCCGACCTTCAAGGGCTTTGATTACCAACAAGCCTTGGCCCGGATCTCCCATCCGATTCCAAAGAAAGAGAGAATGGGACACTCTTAATACAAAAAAAACGACAGGAAAACTCTGAAAGGAGTCTTCATGAAGTTGCTAAAATGTATCTCCGCAACGGTGGTCTTTTCAGCTCTTCTGTTCACCGTTCAAGATGTCGGCACTGCCCAGGCCGCCGATATTGCGATTTCCGGATCCAGCCTGCTCTTTCCCCTCGAACAGGTCTGGTCCCATGCCTATATGAAGAGACATGCCGGGACCCCTATCTCGGTGGTCCCGACCGGGTCGGGCGTCGGCATATCCACCGTTGCCGAGGGAAACATCACCATCGGATCTTCCGATGTCTACCTGACGCACGAGTTCAAGAAGCGCTATCCCTCGCTCATCTCGATTCCGGTGGCCATGGAAGACGCTCAAGTGATCTACAACATTCCCGGCCTCAAGACCTCGAAGGCGCTTCTCATGGATGGCCCCACACTGGCCGGAATTTATATGGGCAAGATCCGCTTCTGGGACGACCCGACAATCCGGGCGATCAACCCCGGCGTAACCTTCCCCCACCGTCCAATCAAGGTCGTCCATCGGGCCGACGCTTCGGGAACGACCTTCGTCTTCACCGATTACCTGTCCCATACCTCAAAGGACTGGGATGAGAGCCTCGGCCGCGATCTGTCCCCCGCTTGGCCGGTGGGGGCGGGCTACAACGGCTCCGATGCCGTCGTCGCTGCCGTCATGACCACCCCGGGCTCGATCGGGTACGTTGGACTCGGATGGATCAAGAAATACCATCTCACGTCCATGGCCCTCAAAAACCGGGACGGCTATTATGTGGTCGGTTCGGTCAAAACGATCCAGGCGGCGGGCAAAGCGTCTCTCCACGACCCCACCTTTCCGGACGACTTCAACCAGTCGATGGTCTGGAAGTTTCACGGAAAGGACGTTTATCCCGATGCCAACCTGGAGTTCTGGATGGTGAGCGCCACCTTTCCCGCGTCCACGATGAGGGAGATCAGAAACCTTCTCGTCTGGGTTCTCACGGACGGCCAGAAGTCGGAATACACGGTCAAGGCGGGATTTGCGCCGCTTCCCTTTACCCCGTTCAAACCTCGCCTCAACAAGATCCTGAACCAGCTTCTTCCAGGAAACAGCTTCAAGATTGAGTCCGGCGGGTAAGGATATATTTCAGCAACCAGTTAAATCCGAGGATTCTTTTGTCATTCCCTACCTTTTGTACACTCCTTGCTTCGAGTAATGGAGATATAGAAGATGTTTCCTGATCCCGAAACACTTGGTCAATCTCATCCATTGGACAGAATGGAAAATTTCGGAAACGATTCTCTTGAAATCAGAAGGAAAAATCTTCTCCGATTTGTCATCGGCCTTGGTTTTCTGAGTCTTTTCGCCGATTTTACCTATGAAGGAGGCCGAAGCATCGTCGGCGCATATCTCGCGGCGATTGGAGCGGGCCCGATTGTTGCCGGGTTGGTTGCAGGATTCGGAGAGCTGATCGGGTTCGGAATACAGCTCCTGTCGGGCCCCTATGCCGATAGAACCAAACGCTATTGGCCACTGATGAGTTTTGGATACATTCTGAACCTTCTATCCTTGCCCTTCCTGTCTTTGGCATCGACTCTGTTCCCCGCTATGGGGCTTGTATTTTCCGAAAGATTTGGAAGAGGACTGCGAAATCCGCCCAGGGACACCTTGCTGTCGCAGGCTGGAATGGTTCTGGGATTCGGACGCGTTTTCGGCTTGCATGAATTGATGGATCAGGGGGGAGCCTTACTGGGGCCATTGGCCGTTTCTGCGGCCGTTGCCTACGGAGGGTATCGTTTGGGGTTCGGAATTCTGTTCGTTCCGGCCATTGTTGCCTTGACTCTTTTGCGTAGGGCCTACAGGCTTTCTCCTGCCCCGAATCCTGACGGCGACCAATATCTTCCCATTCATTCCAAGAAGACTTACTGGCTTTACCTCGCTTTTTCTGGATTGACCGTCATGGGTTTTTCCCATTTCATCCTGATTGCCTATCACCTGGGACTGACAAGTCAGGTTTCTCCCGCCACGATTCCTCTCCTATACAGTGTTGCCATGGCACTTGATGCTGTGGTGGCCTTCGGAGCGGGACGCATCTTCGACAGAATCGGATTCAAGGTCTTGTTTGCCTTGCCGTTTCTGATCCTTCCCTGCGCCCCCTTGTTGTTTCTTTCACGAAGTTTTATTCCGATCATCCTGGGCGCAGGACTCTGGGGAGCGAGCATGGGGATTCAGGAGAGCGTCATGCGAGCGGGAATTTCGAAATTGACTCCCGATGGGAAGAGAGGAACTGCCTATGGCGTTTTCAATGCGGTTTTCGGCCTGTCCTGGTTGGTCGGGAGCACAGTCATGGGAGTGTTATACCGGGAGAATCCAGTCGATCTCGTCTTGTTTGCCTCGGTGATCCAGGTAATAGCATTGGCCATTCTCTGGAAAATGATCACCCAAATGTCCATGGAACAGAAAATGGGATCCGTTTCATGACAATACTTCAAACACTCGATCTTTTCCTTTAGGACTCGTTCGGGAATTACCATTACATTTACACTTCCCGAATCCGATAGATAGGGCAACTATCACGATCTGCCTATGACTCACTTATTCTCGAACGAGTCCTAAAGGAAAAGATCGAGT
>JAPTWQ010000033.1 GCA_028064945.1 Nitrospiraceae bacterium
GGTGGGTCTTTTACCTGTCCGCAACGTCGTTCCCGAAGAACTCAGGCTGGTCAACCCGAGCTTGTCGAACCTCCTTTCAAGCTCCGCCGTTCACGGCGGGGTGGTTGACCACCATATTCCGGCATTGAGAGCGTCCACTCGGCAACCAGGTTCTGCTCCGCATGAACGGCCACCCCTCGCTCAACACCCCACCCATTTTCGTTGGAATTGATCGTCACCGAAAACGGAATCTCCCATCCTTTCTTCGCGAGAAAAATATCCGCAAGGTCACGAGGCGCACAATAGGAGTCAAACTCAAAGACCTCTCCGACTTTCCGGGTAACGCTGAGGTCGGAGAAAACGTCGGGATCAAAAAGGGATTCGATGAGGGCATCGGTATCGCTCATGGGGATCTCCGGCAAAGAGTTGGGGAAACATGTCAGACCATCGAGAACGCCGTAGAAAGACTGATGAATACAAATCTCATTTCTTATATATAATATATATTATACAAAGAAAGGAGTCAAGGACACGAAACGGAGAAAGAGACCGACACCTGAAAATGACAGGTTTTTATGAGACCCGGCGTTTTGACGTCCCCGAAAAGCGGGATCTGCGGATGCGAAAATGAGGAACGCCCATGCAAAGGATCTCTTTTAACGAAAACAGATAGGAAACATGGCGGGCTGCGGGATCTTCTCTCCAATCGCGCAACAGTCGCACGGCCTGTCCCAGACGATCATCGGCGGGGTGACCAACGCTTTCTCTCAGGATCGCGGCGAGATCGTTGAGGGCGGCGATGTCCTTTTTTCCGGACGGAGACGCATCCTGCTCCCACATTTGAAGACGACGAATGGCTCTTTTGATGATTTTTTTCATGTTTTTTTCGGGGGCAACCCTGGAAGGGACCAGGACGGGATAGCGCCGGCTCCCGCACTCCTTTCTCTGCTATCTCATGTACATAAAACATACTACATACTACATAACATAAAAAAACGAATTTTCAAGAAGAGATCGATGCGGCCACGTCAACATGGGTGCATGCAGTCACGAACCGGGAAAACCTCAACAGAATGGCGTTCCCGGTTCGCTCCGGCACTTACTTCGGAAGCGCGAGATGTTGCAGACAGGCCTCTATCGTCTCCGGCAACATAACCTCTTTGAAAACTCCGGCAAAAAGGGCGGGATATCGGGCGATAACGACCGCCATGTTCGAGAGGTTGTCCCGCACAAAATCCCGATTCATGCCGTCATGAAGCGTGGTCATCTTGGCATTCAGGGCCTCGTCGTTGTCGAACACATAAATCTTCCCGGTCAAATAGGCATCAGATTCTTCATCGCGATACAATCCGGCTTCGAGGGTGCAATAGAGCAGAAGCCGACGGGAACGGTCGACCGCCAGAATCGAATCCTCGAAAGCGCCATTATCGTTATAGCTATTAACGAGATAGTTGGCGATGGAAAACGATTCCGGAATGATCTCGCCGGATTCTCTCGGCGCATCGGGAATCACGATGTCAAAAACCGTGCCGTCTTCACTCGGAACAACATCCATGTTAGTGATCGAAGAAGAAAAGAGATCGGCGATCTCATCGGCAGTCACCATGGGCGATCCTTTCTGAGAGGGTGGTTGTTATGTTATATATAATATATATCATAACAACAAGGAAGTCAAGGGAACTCCCAATCATTTCTCTCGCCGGTTCTTCTTTAACAACTCTGGTCGCACGGCCTTGCACCGCAGGTTTCGCACGTTCTTGGCGACCAGAGGCATCCGGTCGTGGCATCGCCGTCCGTCGTGGGTTCTCCACAATCGGGACACTCCCCATTCGATTCTCCGAGATCCCAGGGATCACAGCACATTGTTGCCTCCTTTTCCGATGATTGAGAGCCTCTCGCGACTCAGGTGGGTGCATGCAGTCACGAGGAGGATCTGGCCAAAGCAGCATGGAGGTCACGCACAAGTCCATTGAAGTAGCGTCGCTCCTGAAAAAACTCAAATTCGGGAGACTGAGGCCTCTCGGGAGGAAAGGAGCGGACGACGACACAGGGATTACCGTCGGGGAAAGGAACCTGGATCGCAATATTGTCGGTGATCTCAATTTCGCCGTCGACCGACTCATCGCCGGGAGAATATTTTCGGATGGTGAACCCATGTTTGGGGAGATTTTTGAGCAGAAAGGCCATGTTCATGATCGGCCCTCCTTGTGGTGTGAGGGGTGGGTGCATGCAGTCACCGGAACATAGACCGGCGATTTTTTGTCGTCGAAACAGACAAGGTTGGCGGGAACGAAATCTTCTGGAAAAAACGCGCCATTCAGATCGACCGTCCCGTTTTTGAGAACCCGCTGGCCGAGATAGAGTCCTTTTCGGGCCGAGGGCAGGGGGCGCTCGATCCAGACTCTCCGCCGACCTCCATGCAACGGGGAGGGAGGGAGGGAGACTCTCACGAGGACGGAACGAACGAGAACACGTGTTCCAAACGAGAGACAGCGGGCAGTGTCCATAATGTCATCCTATGACAGGGGTTTACATAATCGTCATGCTCAATGCAGGCAGAAGCCAACCCCGATACTCACGATGCCCCCGGCGATCCAGAGGGCGAGGAAAAGGACGCGAAACGAGACCAGGGGATCGGGGGTGGGTGCATGCACCCAGTTGCCACGATCCGGGGAGCGACGACGGCGAAGAGAGGCCACCATCTCCACCGTATACCCGACAGACGACCGGGGGATGGCTTCTTCCTTCAGAACGACAGAGGAGGAAGGGGTCGGTCGATTTCGGCTTGAATGATGCGACGAATCTTCATCTTTCGCCGCCGGTCGAGCTTGTGCCGAATAATTTTTCCGGCAGGAACGGGCCGACGGCGCCGGGAAGGGCGGATCGGGGTTTTGGCCATCACGCAACCTCCTTGGCAACACGAACATCGAAGATCGTTTCGGGGAAGACAATGATTTCGTCTTCCCCTCTTCGGTTGAAGTACGCGATCACGTCGTCCTTTTTGACGATTCCTGAGAAAACCACCCCCTGGCTTCCGAAACGTGACGCGAACCAGGTGGCGACGTGCATGCTGGTGGTCCAGCTCAGCGCCGATCGCGGGTCTTGGGAGCGCTCCCCCGCGCCCCGGTAAATGGGAAAATATTGAGGAAGACCGTTCAGGACAGCTCTCTCGTCGTCACTCATGAGGCCTTCCATCGAGAGGGGCGTGCGGGAAAACAGTCGGCGAAACGTCTCGTAATGGCGGTAAGGAAACTCGCAGTCGATATAGACACTGGGGAGGAGGGTCCAGAACCGGTCCCCCTCGATCATCGGCGCATATTGCTCAAGGGCATCGGGGCGATAGGGACGCTCGAAAAGGAAGATGGCCCGCTCCCAATCGCGTTCATGGAGCGCCTTGCGGAGAGATTGAAGCTTGTGTTTGTAGCAGGCGTTGGCCTGTTGAATCATGGCATGGCTCTCGATGAAGAAGAGATGAACGAGAGGATGCCGGATCATGGGAATGGGACCTTCAGTGGACAGACACACTTCAAGCTCGGGGAGTAATGTTTCCATGTCGCCCTCCTTATTTATATCTATATTATATATAATAACAAGGAGGGAGTCAAGGAGGCGAGAATCGGAACGGCGAGATTAGCACACGGAAGTTGTGGATGCTTTTGACGTTTTAGCGTAGAAGAGAACGACATCGGAGACCGTGTCGAGACGGAGACCGTACTGGGGGAGATCGTTTTCGGAGGCGGCCTTCTTGAGCGCCAGGCGGAAGTTGCGAAGAGGCGCGGTGCTTCCCACGCGATTTTGGAGGTGTTCGAGTCCGATTTTCCACTGGGGGAAGGATCCGCAGTTTTTGCGGGCCAGCTCGTAGAGTCGACGTTTGAGCGAGGAGGTAATGCCGAAGTATTCGTTGCTCAGAGTGAGGATCTCTCGGGCCCAGACGGCGTTGTAGGACCAGCTGGAAATCGTGACCTCGACCATGATTTTGGACAGATCGGTTTCGTCTGTTTTACCGAGGATGGAGTAGTTGGCAATCAGGTTGAATCCGCTTTCGTTGCGCAGGCCGTTGGTGGCCAAGTCGGTCTGGACGATGGTACCGAGAAGGCGATTGAGACTCTCCTGGAGGAGCCGGTAGCGATTGCCGCCGGAGCGGCGGGTGGCGTTCATGTAGTCGGCGATGGTGAACTGGAAGGTTCTCATTTTTTTGGAATTGTGGAGGGACACCGGACGGACTTGATCGAGACGGTACGCGAGGTGGCCGTTCAGGTAGAGCAGGATGTCGCGATCCCAGATGGTGGCCATCCCGAAAGAAGACGGGAAGATTTTGACCTGTCCTTCGGGGAAGGTATAGACGCGGGGCTCCCGGTCCGGGGTTTTCGACAGGGAGAAGAAGGGGTAGTCCAGCATGTGCAGTTCTGACTTGAGGGAGACGCGGCGAGAGGGAAGCACAATCGGAGGCTCATCGTCGTCTTCGGTCAGAATCTGCGGAACGGGAGTGGGTTTCTTGGCCATTTTTTTCTCGTTGAGATGGCGTTCCTGGGCCAGCTCCCAAGCGGTGGGAGTTCCGTCAGGGTGAGGCATGGGTTGATCCTCCTCGAAGGTTAGCTCACGTTACCCGAAACGGTCGAAAGGGGCAAGCGTTTCGGGTATATCGGATGCAGGTTGGACCCGTATCTTTTAAGTATAAAACGTATAAAAGAGTAATGGTTTTCTGAAATGCCGACCAGTGCTGTGTTTTTGACGGTTTTTTGCACGCGATATACCCGAAAAGCGCACGCGATATACCCGGGTTTGCACGCGATATACCCGAAAAGTGCATCTGATATACCCGAGTGCATCTGATATACCCGAAAAGTGCATCTGATATACCCGAGTGCACGCGACAGATCCGGAAAGTGCATCTGATATACCCGAGAAAAAATTAGAGTAACACATTGATAAAACTTAAAAATATCAAAAAAACGCATGACGTGCGTCTCCCAGGACGGAAACAGTCGGACACCCGTCCGAAAGGACAATCAGAAGGGTGACAACAATAAAACATCGTCAATCAACAACAAAAACAAACATACCACAAAAAGCGGCGCAATGAAGAAAATGTCCGAATGTCGTTTTCATTCAAAACGTCATTTCACAAAAAATCATATTAAGTTCATGAGAACAAAACGAAAATTGAAAAGAAACGATGAAAGGGGTGCATTCGATATACCCACAATATAATGTTAGAGCGTAAATCTTAAGATGTTGTAATATAACAAAAAAACATGAAATTGCATCTGATATACCCGGACGGAAATCGTATCGCCCGTGGAAGGAGAGACAAGGAACCATCGATGGAGAAAGGGAAAATGTAACATTGTGCATGTGATATACCCGAGCGGACACGAAGGCGATGATTGTTAAGATACTGAGAAAACGGGATAAAAATGAACAAGTGCATTCGATCCGCATTATTCTGGCGCTCCGGGTTCTCCGGGGACATCGACGGTATTGAGAAAAGAGGCACTCGAGAGACTGGCGTCTTCCCGAGGTTTGAGCAGGCCAGCCAGGAGATGGTTGTCCGAAGCGAAACGCTTGAGGTCGTGGGGCGCATCGTGTTTGACCACGAGGGAATCTTCGTCGGACCGGATCACATAGGGCGTGAGGAAGATCAAAAGGTCGTCCCTCTTCTTTTCGTGGTTGGTATTCGAGAACAGGGCCCCGAGCAGGGGAATGTCGGAAAGAAAGGGGATCCCCTGGTCATTGACGCTGGTCTCCTTGGAGATCAGTCCGCCGATGACGACGGTCTGTCCGGAGCGAACAATGAGGTTTGTCTGGGCCGCGCGTTTGGTGGTCGTGGGCCCCACGGCGATGGTACCGATAACCTGGGAGGCGTTCGTAAGGGCGGAAATCACCTGCTTGACGGAGAGTCGAACCCGTTGGCGGGAAAGGATGTGGGGGGTGATTTCGAGGGTGATTCCCACGTTCTGGCGCTGGATCATGGTCATGACGTTGCCGCCGACCGTCTGGCTCTGTCCGGTAATGAAGGGGACGTCCTCGCCGATGGTGATCTTGGCTTTGACGTTGTCGGTGGCCAGGATTTCGGGGGTCGACAACGTCCGGACGTCCGAATAGGTCTCCAGGGCGTTGAGAAGGGTGCCGACATTGGGATAGCTCACACCGTTGTATTTGAAGGATCCCCCGGTGAGGACACCGGCGACCAGGCCGTTGAGCCCGGACAAGCTTTGAGCGGCGCCGGCCAGTCCGGACATGACCCCCAGGGAGGATCCTCCCGTCGTGGCGGCGCCACCGAGGGAGGAGGCCCCCGTCGCTCCGTTGACGATGCCGCCGAGCATGCCATAGTTTGTGAAGCCGACGGCCCCGGCCCCGGAGGCGGCGAGGAGCCCTCCGGCCAGGTTGACCTGGATGTTGTTGAGCTTGTCGGTGGAAATCTCGATGAGCGAGGCCTTCACATAGACCTCACCGGGCCGCACATCCAGAGCATGGAGAAGGGGTTTGAGGCGCTCGTAATCGGTGGCCGTGGCCGAAATGAGGAGGCTGTTCGAGACCTTGTCAGGCACGACCTGGACGGGAGCATCGAATCCCCCGTCCCGGAGTCCCCCGGTGGGCTTCGGGGCAAATCCCTTGGCGAGAATGCCGTTGACGCTTTTGGCGAT
>JAPTWQ010000142.1 GCA_028064945.1 Nitrospiraceae bacterium
CGGATCGGGGCCCAGGCGGCGTTCACCCCCTGGTGGGTCCAGTCGCCGGTATGGGCCGCGGTGTGCATGGCCTGAACGAGGTGATAGCCGTATGTAAGGGATAGGAGAAAGAGCGCCAGAATCGAGACCATTCCGGCCACGATTGAGAGAGTTGAAGGAATAGCGCCCAGCACGCTTGATCCCGAAACGAAAGCTCCCAATGGAGAGGACGAACAGGTGTTCTGTCCTGCTGAAGATCCGAAAAGGGAATAGAGGACGCAAGAGGCCAAGGATCCGGGTGCCGAATGGACGAACGAGGGAATGGCGAATCCGGCCAGCATGCTGTTTTTGATTCTTTCGAGGTCCACCTCAAGGGGCCACTTTTGCTGTGGGAGCCACCGGGGGAGATCATCGAGACACCAGTACCAGAGAACGATTGGATAAAAGGTGGCGGCGATTCCGGAAAGAACATCGATCACATACAGCCAGCTTGGAAGACCGATCGTCTCCTCCAGGATGACTGTCTCCGCCAGCATGGCGAAGCCTCCGACGAGAGGAGGGAAGGCACAGTGCCAGAAGATTTTCTTGAGAGTCGTCTTCGGTGGGCGTATCAAGCGGTTCTCATCCCGGAAGCGCTGGAAATCGGCAAACGCCGTAGACATGAGCGCGGCGTAGCGGGTGGAGTATTGGAGCGGGATGACGCACGTCAATTTAAAGGCCCAGGCGATACGCCCAAACCCGTCAAAAACATGTCGGGCGAGGGAGGCCCAATAACGCCTGGCCCCCAGAAATCCTTTCCAGCCTCCTCCGGAGATCCACATCCAGATCCGGCTTTTTCGCCAGTCGGTAGAGCGGGAAAGGGCATTTTCCGTTCCGGAAAGGGAATGGAGCTTCTCTTGAGCAGGTGAACCCCACTCTTGGGGATGTTTAGGCGGAGGGAGAGCTGCCAGGTCCTGATTCTGGCCTGGGGGAAGTCCGGGGAGAGCCGGCTGCCGGAGGTCGAATGCCCGTTTCCCTGTCCGCATGATCGCCCGTCCGGAGGCTTTTACCACCGCAAGGGCAAGATTTCCCAGAGTTTTAGCAGCGCCGTCCCGGTTCCACTTCCTCAGAAAAAGAACCTTGAAGTTTGTTCTTTCCACCTTTTTACTGTTCATGCGTTCCTCCGTTTTATTTAAAATGTTATTCTATTATACCATATTAATAAATAAACAAAAACGGAGGAATATAAGGGTATTCCTGTGCTATGATGGACGAAAAAATGGGGGGGAGTGCGATGAAAATGATCGGATTGGCTCAAAAGGTGATGAAAGCGCCCAGCCACCTCCTCTGGGCGCTCTATGTTTGGATCGTTGAGGGTGCATGTGAATTCTAAACCATGCACCCTCAGAGCAAAAGGAGTTTGTCATGAGATCGAGCACATCGGCACTTCCTCCCTGGAGCAACGTGGGTGTGTTGCCGCCGATACGACCTACTGTGCCGGGTTGCAGTACGGATCGCTCGCCTTATACTGTTGATCTGGCCGCTTTTGTCGAACGTTTCGCTACTTCGCCTGAGCGGAAGAAAATCTTGGGTGGCCTACTCAAATTCCGGCAAGCGCTGCACAAACAGGGTATCGTTCGCGGCTTCCAATGGCTGGACGGTAGCTTTTTGGAAGATGTCGAAACATTGGAGAAACGCCATCCCCGTGATATGGATATAGTGACTCTTTTTCATCTGCCAGACGGGGACGATCAATCCACGTTGACTAAACGCGCAGGGACGCTGTTTCACAATAATCACCTGAAGACCACCTATGCCATGGATGCTTATTTCGTTGTGCTTGATCAGCCCACAGACGAATGGCAGGTCAGGAATGTGTCCTACTGGTACAGCATGTGGTCGCATCGTCGCGATGGCCTCTGGAAGGGTTTTGTACAGATAGATCTGGACTCGGCACAAGACGGCGATGCCGGGGCGATCCTGAGTAGCTAGGGAAGGGATTCATCATGGATAACGAGTATCTCGCTATTGCCTCCGAAATTCGTGAGTTGGAGTCATTGCTGGTCGACATTCCCAAGAATAATCTGATAGAGCGTATGAGCTTGGACGCCCGCCTTGCTACCGCCCGCGATTCATTGGGTGCCTTTTTGCCACAACAACTCGCTCCGAGGGTAAAATTAACCTTCCGTGGTAAACCGGTGTTTGGTAGTCATGGTATCGTAGCTGACTTTGCCTCTAAGGCTGCCATGGCCTTTTCCGATATTTTTGTGGTCGTTGCCGCCGACGGGTTGAGCGAAGGGCTTCGGTCTATGGGGCCGATACCCAACAAGGAAAAGAACCAGTTATTGATCACCGGAACAGCAATTGGTTCCTTTGGATTTGAGTTTGAGCTTCCAGCACCCGAACCGTCGTTTTTCCCCGAGTTAGAGAAGGGGCAGGAAGCCATGGTTAAGATTGAGGCGTTGTTGAGACTCTCCGCCGAAGGCAGCGATGACGAAGTTGCAGAGATCATTGAGGAAGTCCACCCTCGGGCAGTCAAGAAGGTCTATGCCTTTCTCGATTTGTTGGTTCAAGAAGAGGCGTGGTGCGGTCTTGAATTTGCAGACCGATTCTTCCGCTATAAGGACTTCGAACAGATTAAAATATCCTCCGAACGCTTGAAGGAGGAGAACATTCATGGACGGGAAGAAACCTTTTCTGGCGAGTTTCAGGGAGTACTTCCTGCGGGGAGAACCTTTGAATTTCGTCGTTCCGACCAAGGGAAGCTAATCCGCGGTAAGGTTGATGCCACGATAGATGATCCTGGTATTCTTAACAGGAAATGGCTGCACAAGCCGGTGTCCGTCGTACTCCATGTAATGCAGGTTGGGCAGGGGAGGCCGCGCTATAGCTTGATGTCGCTGGATAGCTTGACTGAGATACCACCTACTTAAGTAGATGTGTTTGCGCAGAAGGAGACAAAGTGGATTATCTCTCCATTGCCTTCTCTACCACGAGGATATGTGGGGTGTTGATAATATAAGCGGAGGGGTTTTTATGAGTAAAATTCAGGGGTTGGGAAAAATAGGGCCGTATACCATCGTCAGGATCTATGCGGTGGATGAAAATGGGCAAGAAACTCACTTGGGCTATGGGGTATTGAGCTCGGACGGATCTTTATTGAAAGGGGCGTTTGGTCAAACCATCTTTGGGTCGATAGAAGAGGCGATAAATTTGGCCGAAGAAGAAATCAAAAAAACGATGCCAGAGGAGAAAAAATTAGCACCACCTGTTCGACGCGGGCCGGGATTCTCCAGATAGTCCATTTCTGTCTCCGAAGGCTCTCTTGTTCTTGAAGAGACAAAATTAGCCACCTCGCATCCGATTTGGCGGTTTTTAGGGGTAATTTGGCTCTCTCACTTCTCCTTCCCCATCTCTTCCACCAATTGCTGGACAATCGTCTTGTCGGCATCTCCGCTTTCTCCCCGATCCTTCATGTTCTGGGACCGGCGCTCGATCTCTTCCCGGGCCGTTCCTCCCGGGAATCGGGCGGCAAGTCTCCTCCGGGCTTCCACAGGACCCAGAAGTCGATAAAGCTCATCTCTCAGAACCGCGTCCTGGGCAGTGGTTGAAAACGCCCACAACTCGATCGGCCCCAAGGTATTCGTGACGAACTGCTGGAACGTCCCCCGGTTCGTTACCAGGCGGGTAATCAGGTTCGCGCCGGCTTTGGAAGGGGACCCGATCTTCTCCATTGCCCCCAGCACGCTCTCCGAGAATCCGAAGATCTTTCCCGCCTTGTCGATCGCCTGCTTCGTGGCCGCTCCCAGGATCCAGACCGAGGTGGAGAGATCCACCATCGTCTCGTCGAAATCATTGATCGACTGGGAGAAGAGGGCAATCTGGATTCCTCTTTTGCGGCCTTCTCGAATGTCCGTCATGACCTGCGTCCGCACAAGGGGCGCCGCGTCGGTGCGGTGGAACTCGTCGAAGACCAGGCGCTTGGCGTCCTCTTTCAGATCCCGAGCCCTGTCGAGATGAAAGGACTTGTAGCGGTCCGGGGCCAAGACCGCTTCTTCCGCGTCCAGGAAAAAGTCCCGGACGAGCATGTAGCGTCCCAGGAGATACATGACGGCCGTCTGGCGGGCGGCTGGTCCTGAACCTTTTGGACAGACCGCATCGAGATCCAATGCCACCACCCGGGCCTCTCCCAGGTCGAACTTCGTTTCCCCCGCCAGAATCGGGTACTCCCGGATCGCTTCCTGGATCCGTCTTTTAAAATACTCCACCGCAGATTCTCCCGTCGGTGTTGTCAACCGATACTCGGAGGTCACCGCAGGGTCGCTTGCTATGGACGGAATGTCCTTCAGATTCGGAACGGCATGCGTCTGAGCAAGCCATGCTTCCCGGATCCGCCCCTGGTCATAGAGAGCATCGACGACGTCCCACCAGTAGAGTTTAGAATGCTTCTCAAATGGGAAGGCGATTTCGGAAAGGGTCTGGTCGACTACGGGGTCGATATGAGGCGCGTATTCCCGGGGAGATGTGTTCGCTTCCCGGTCCTCAAGGGAGGAATACGCCCGATCGACCACGAGGCTAGCGATTCCCGAAACTCCGTCATAAGGGTCATTCGCTCCCAGAGGGGTCGCCAAAAGGCTCAGGAAATTCGCGAGAAACGCCCGGTGTGCTGGAAGAGGGGTGCGGTAGCCCAAGGGCAGGTCGAAAGGATTAACGGAATAATCCGAGCTCATCGTCACCCGGTAATGGGCTGCCAGATGCTTCTTTCCTTCCGGTAGTGCCCCCTTCAGAAGGGATATGAGTCCGGACGACGATGGGCCGATATCGAGAATGGCGATTCGGGGAAGACGCCGGAGACCCGGAAGAAGACAAAGCGCGAGGTTCAGTGCGTTCGAAAACACGCTCTTTCCTCCGCCGCTAGGAGCAAATCCCAGCTCGATCCAGGAGGATTGAAGGGGAGATCCGGGCTGGAAGGGCAGGATCTTCCCGTCGGGAGAGCGGAGCAGGAGTGCTCCCTTCTCGAACACGCTGGCCGGACGGACGGGAATCGTAGGGGCCACCTCGGAAAGTGGTGCAATCAGGACGGGCGCAACCGACCGGCGAGAAAGTCCCGGAACGGTCGAAACGAGTCCCAGAAAGGGATCTCCCGTTCTGGCGGTTGCCTCCACTCCGCCCCAGGCGTTTAGTGCCTGCTGGAGAATGGAAGCGTTCCGGCGGACCTCCTTCCCGTCTTCTCCCCAGGTGCAGACAGCCATGGAGATTCGTACAACCGGCTGTCCGGCCAGAAAGCGGGCCCGGATGTCTTCCGCACCGGCCACGATCTGCTTGTTCCGGGCCGAAACGAACGACAGGATCTGGGCGACCACAGGCCGCCAGGAGAGGCTCCCGATTCCGTTCCCCTCGAACCGGAAAAGAATCCTCCATGGGATTTCCCGAAGGTACGAGAACAGTTCCCCGAAGGGAACGGGGGAGAGTTGGGGCATCGTTACGGAGAATGTCCGGATATACCGGTCCCCCAGACGAACGGTTTCGAGATCCAGAACCTCGGCAGGTCGGGGAACGACCTGTTGTGCGACCTGTGGCCACTGGACGCAGTCGATCAGGTCTTCCCCCGGATCCGGGTACCGGACCGGAATTTTGTCTCCGGGAAGTCTTGGCCTCCATTCTTCCGGAGTCACATCCGGATCGACCATGTGGCGAATCTGCCGTAGCGCCGTGTGGCAGTCGAGTGCCCGGACGAGGAAGCCGGTCTGGGAAAGCCCCATTTCGAAATTGGAGACCACCGCCCGGTGCTTTTCCCGGAGACGTGCGAGACCGGCATAAATATCCTGGCCGGCAGAACCTGATCGCCATTTTGAGGATTTCCGTTCGCCGTCGCGTTCAAACTGCCGGTCCTTGATGGCTTCTTTCCGGGAATCGGGAGGCAGAACGTCGGGAGTGGTCCAGACAGCGATAAGGACGGACTCCTGAGCACACCAGTCGGACAGAACCTTTGTCTTTTCATCGAACAGATCCGATAAGTCAAGACCAAGGCGCCCGGAAGTCCGGATCGCCGAATCCAGACTCTCCCGGACCGCCCGCCTGGATTCCAGAGGATCCCGGGAGAAGGACATCTGGACGATGTGTCCTCCGCGCCCCACCGCCGTGTTCATGACATCGGAGATTTTTCCCACGAGAACGTCGAATTCGGGCCCTCCAACGAGGGACGCCACGCCACCGATGGACAGAAGGGTCACGAGAGACCCGTCTCTGGCCGCCAGGACATACTTCGAATCCGATGTCTCGAGTTCGACGAAGGCGCCCGCGGATCGTCCCAGGCTGTCCAGAAGATTTCCCGCAATAGATGAACCGATGCTCATTCCCGATTTCTCCATTGTGACGAATTTGTGACGTGACCTTAAACGGAGGGCTTGGAATTTCAATCCGTTTTGATCCGGTTAGACTTTGGCAGACACCGGATAAGTTGTTAAAAAACAAGTATTTATGTCAATATAATCCTGACTCTTAATCAGCGGGTTGGGAGTTCGATCCTCCCTCGGCCCACCATATTTTCCCGCCCCGAATGCCGACTCCTTGACAGAAACTCCACCCGTTTTTGTATTTATCCTATTCTTCTTCATGTT
>JAPTWQ010000123.1 GCA_028064945.1 Nitrospiraceae bacterium
CCACAGCCGGCCTGAATATGGGCGACCTGACGGAAGACTCCTCTACTATCTTTGACCTCAATTCGTCAAACGTCTCCTTTCCGCCAACATCCGGGGACGAAACGATCCTTGCCGTCGGCCTTCGGGACATTCAGCCCGTGGACACGATCTCCCTGAAGGAGAACACGCAGATCGCCTCCCCGGCGTCTCCCTTGTCCGGGGTCCGCAAGAAAGAGGTCTCGGGGGCGCCAAACAACAGAAATGCCGAGCCATTCGATCTCCTGACGCTGACCGGCTCGAGAGCGGACTCCTATTCCCTCCGGATCCCGACCTTCCGGCTGCCTTCGGACATTGGCGTCTTCGAAAGCCAGGAGGCGCAGTGATCGCCACAAGACACGGACGTCATCCTGCACTGGTTTGGGTCGGTTCTTACGAAAAATTGCGGAGAGAAAAGGGGAGGTGTTAGAAGGCCAGGTTCTGGTCTCCCCCACCAATGGGTCCTCTTGGCGAGGAAGAGATCGCAGGGAAAATGATGGGGGCGGTGACGGGGATGAACGTGCCTAGCTGGGGGGTGCCTTTTTGGAGCGTCCCGCGAGGGTCTCCGCCGATTCCGTCCTCTCTTGGGGGAGGGTGGTTCGCATGGGTGAGCCGGTCGGAAGACCGTTCGCCTCTTAATCAACAACAGTCCCGATTCCTTGGGACAAGCGAGGAGGAAGTGCCATGGACGAACAGGGATCGGTCGCACCGAAAGAGCGCGTCAACATTGTTTACCGTCCCTCCACGGGAGATGCCAAGGAGGATGTCGAGCTTCCGTTCAAGCAATTGGTGATCGGTGACTTCACGCTGAAAGAGGATCCTCGTCAGCTCGAGGAAATCAAGCCGATCAATGTCGACAAGACAAACTTCAACAACGTGCTGGAAAGCCACAATCTGAGTCTCGACCTGAGCATTCCGAACCATCTGGCTCCGGAGGCCGAAGGCAAGGATCCCGAAAAAATGACCGTCTCTCTCAAATTCAAGGAAATGAAAGACTTTACTCCAGACGCCATTGTGGATCAGGTTCCAGAGCTTCGGGAACTGATTGCGCTTCGGGATGCGCTTAAAGCCCTCAAGGGTCCTCTGGGCAATATCCCCGATTTCAGAAAAAAGCTCCAGGAGATCATTCAGAACGATGAGACCCGGGCCAAACTTCTTGCCGAGCTTGGCATCGAGTGATCCCTCTCCTCACTTTGTTCGATTGTTTAATTGACCCGAATCCAGGAGGCATTTGATGGCGGAAAATGCGAAAAAAGATCAGGAAGCCAAGTCCGGTTCGTCGACATTCAGCGATTCGCTGATCGACGATCTCGTCGAGGCGACGCGGCTGAAGCCGGGGGACGAAGCCTATTCGATCACCCGCCAAGGCGTCAGGGCCTTCATCAACGAGCTCCTCGAGCCCCAGCGGTCGGTGGAAAAGGTGACGCAGTCCACCGTCGACGAGATCATCGCCGACCTTGACAAGAAATTATGCCGGCAGGTGGATGCCATTCTCCACCACCCGGACTTTCAGAAGCTGGAGTCCAGCTGGCGTTCGCTCAAGTATCTCGTTGACCAGACTGACTTCAGGGAAAACAACAAGATCGAAATCCTCAACGTTAGCAAACAGAAGTTGCGGGAAGACTTTGAGGATGCGCCGGAGATCACGAATTCGGGTCTCTACAAGATTGCCTATACCAACGAATTCGGACAGTTTGGCGGCCAGCCCTACGGATCGATCATCGCCAACTACGAAATGAATCCCGGCCCCCAGGACATCAAGCTTCTCCAGAATGTCGCGAGCGTGGCCTCCATGGCCCATGCTCCCTTTATCGCCGGAGCGGGACCGGAGTTTTTCGGTGTCGACGAATTCTCGAAGCTCCCGAATCTCAAGGATCTGGCGTCCATTTATGAGATGCCCCAGTTTGCCAAATGGAATGCTTTCCGGGAAAGCGAAGATGCCCGCTTCGTCGGGCTGACCGTTCCGCGGTTCATGTTGCGGGTGCCTTACGGATCCCAGACGGTTCCCTCCAAAAAATTCAACTACCAGGAGGGCGTGGACGAAGGCAACAGCGCCTTTCTCTGGGGGAATGCCTCCTTTGCCTTTGCGTCTCGCCTTTCGGCTTCCTTTGCCCAATACCGATGGAATGCCAACATCATCGGTCCCCAGGGAGGGGGAGCGGTCAAGGATCTTCCGATCTACAACTTTGAAGCGATGGGGGAGGTCCAGTCGAAGATTCCCACCGAAATCCTCATCTCGGAACGTCGGGAATTCGAGTTGGCCGAGCAGGGATTCATCGCCTTGGCGATGAGGAAAAATAGCGACAATGCTGCCTTCTTTTCGGCAAATTCGGCTCAAAAGCCGAAACTTTTCGGCCAGACAAAAGAAGGCAAGGAAGCCGAACTCAACTACAAGCTGGGAACCCAGCTTCCCTACATCTTTGTCATGAGCCGTCTGGCGCATTACATCAAGATCATCCAGAGGGAAAATATCGGAACCTGGAAAGAGCGGGCCGATCTCGAGGCCGAGCTCAATAACTGGATCCGACAGTACGTCTCCGACATGGACAATCCTGCCGCTGGAGTCCGGAGCAAGCGTCCTCTTCGACAGGCTGAGATCTCGGTCTCGGATGTCGAGGGCGATCCGGGCTGGTACCGAGTGTCCATGAAGGTGCGTCCCCATTTCAAGTATATGGGGTCTTCATTTACGCTGTCGCTCGTCGGAAAACTCGACAAAAAGTGACCCATGGCGGGGATCCAAGCCCCGCCCTTCTTTGACCTTAACAATCTAAAAGAAAGGATTCATGATGCCAATGCCATTGTACGCATTCGTTCAGGCCAAAAATCAGGGAAAAATCGAAGGATCCTGCACCATCAAAGGGCGTGAGGGAGCCATCCAGGTCCAGTCCTTCGACTATACGGTGGATCTCCCGAAGAACCCTCAGACGGGTCTTCCCACCGGACGCAGGGTTCACAATCCGATCACCATCACCAAGGAAATCGACAAGGCTTCCCCCAAGCTGTTTCAGGCGCTATGCACCGGAGAGCAGATGACCAAAGTGACGATCGACTGGTATCGGATCAATCCCCAGGGCAAGGAAGAGAAGTACTACACCACCGAACTCGAAAATGCGACGATCGTCGCGATTCGGGATTGGATGCCCAATGTTCTCAAGGCGGAAGACCGTCAGATGGGTCATATGGAGGATGTCTCCTTTGCCTTTGAGAAAATCACGGTGACATGGGCAGACGGCGGGATTTCCGGGGAAGACTCCTGGAACAACCCAAAATAGCAACAGCGGGATAAGGAGAAGTGAGGGATTCAGATGGACGCCCGTGAACGGCTCCTCGAGCGAATAGGCTCTCTGGTCTCCCGATCGGAGGCCCGAAACCAATCGAGATTTGAACAGGTGGGAAGCTCAATCCGGGCCCATCTGTCCCGCATTCTCCGAACCCGGAGAAAATCGGTTCCCATTGCCGACGATTTTGGCGTTCCAGATTTGTCGAACGTGGCCGGGTCCTTTGAGGCCGGGTCATCGGTTGAAATTGTCCGGGCGATTCTTGAGACGGTGGGGCGATATGAGCCCCGGCTTCTTTCTCCCCGTGTTCGCGCCCATGAGACGACAACAGAGCTTGGGGCTCTGCGACTTGAAATCTCGGGAGAGATTTTGGTCAACGGACAGAATATGCCGATCCAGTTTCCTGTGCTTGTCAAGGCGAATGGAGAGGTTGTCCTGACCTAGATCTGGTCAGGAGAAAAGGGGGATTTCATTCCGTGTCTACCGGTGCCTATGAGCAAGAACTGGCAAACCTTCGGGTGCTCGCGAAGGAGTTTTCTTCGGCCCATCCGGCGGTGGCTCCGATGCTGGGGCAGCCGTCTGCCGATCCGGATGTGGAGCGACTTCTCGAAGGGGTGGCATTTCTGACGTCCATCCTTCACCAGCGGCTGACGGATCATTTTCCGGAGTTTGTCCAGGAGATTGCCCAAGTCCTTTTTTCCCAGTTCCTGCGTCCGGTTCCCTGCGCCACCATTCTCTCCTTTTCTCCCAAGGGCAAGCTGACCGAAACGGTCCGGATTCCCCGCGGTACCCTTGCCGGCTCTTCTCCCGTCGATGGAACGACCTGCTACTTCGAGACATGCCAGGATATCGATCTCCATCCCCTGACGGTGTCTGCCGTCAAAGTCGTGCAGGAGGCTGGGCGCCCTGCCTCCATACACCTCACATTGTCCGGGATGCCTCTGGCTCAACTTGCCGCCCCTTCACTCTCCTTTTACTTGGGAGGTCCGTATTCCGAGGGATCGAACCTTTTCTATCATCTCACCCAGAATCTCGAATCGATCGAAATCGTCGTCCCCGGGGAGCCCTCCACATTTCTTTCTCCCGATTCTTTGCGGGCCTCTTCCTTCGGAGACGATTCGGCCCTCTTTCCCTACTCTCCGAACTCCTTTTCCGCCTACAGGCTCTTCCAGGAATTCTTTGTCATGCCGGCGAAGTTCCTTTTTGTCGAGCTGTCGGGATTGTCGAAGTGGGAGAGAAGAGGAACGGGAACCACGGCAACTATCGTTTTTCGCCTGACAAAAAGCCCGGCCCGCCCCCTGAATCTGCAGCCCCACCATTTCGTTCTGGGAGCCGTACCGGCGGTGAACCTCTTCGAAACCGACGCCGAGCCCATCTCCCTGACCCATCGGCAGAGCGAAATTCCCATCCGGCTGGCCGCGGGAAACAGGGATCATTTCGATGTTTTCTTTATCGAACGCGTGACCGGAGTCTCCTCCGCCACAGGAAAGACCTCGGAATACCGCCCGTTCCATGAACTCCTCGGGCAGGAAACTTCCTCGTCCTCCCGGGCCTATCGGGTTGTTCGAAGGGCCTCCCGGACGGAGTCCAGGGCCGAGACCTATCTGGGGATTCTCTACGGAAAAGGGGAGGTCCCGACGGACGAGACATTGTCGGTCCGTTTGCGGGCAACCAACAGGATGTTGCCCGAGGCGTTGAAACCCGGGGAGATCAACCGGCCGACCGACAATTCTCCCGAACGACTTATGTTTTCCAATCTGACGTCCCCCACGCCTTACATCCAGCCCCCGCTCGGGGATGGCCTGGCATGGAGAATCCTCTCCCAACTGGGAATCAATTTTCTTTCTCTGGGAGATGCCTCCCGACTCCGGGCACTTCTCTCGATTTATGTGTTTCCGATGGAGAGAAACAAGGGGCTGGAGGATGTCAATCGGAAGCGGATCGACAGCATCGACGAGGTCCGACTGTCCCGCAAGGATCGCTTTATCCGGGGAGTGCTTCTCCGGGGAACGGAAATCCTGGTGCGGGTTCGGGGAGACGGGTTTGCCGATGTGGCAGATCTTTACCTGTTCGGAACCGTCTTGAACGAGTTTCTGTCGGTCTATGCCACGATCAATACTTTCACGAAGCTCCAGATTGAGAACGCATTGACGGGAGAAACACTTTCATGGCCGGAACGCCTGGGAACGCAAACACTGATCTAGAGGTTCTCAGAGACGACCTCGTAAAGCACGCTTCGGAGTTCCAGTTTTTCCAGGCGGTCCGTCTCCTGAGGTTCCTGCGTAAAAATGTTGAAGGGGAGAATTTCGACGAAGAACTGTGGAGGCAGGTCAAGATCCGCCCCACACTCTCTCTCGCCTTTCCCCCCAACGACATAGAATCGCTCGAGTGGGGGGGGGCGGCCGGAAAGCCGGTCCTCGATGTCAATTTCTTCGGGCTTTACGGCGTGGCGTCGCCGCTCCCGACCTTCTATACCGAAGATCTGATCGAGGAGAAGAACGAGGACGGTACGGCTGCGCGAGACTTCCTCGACATTCTTCACGGCCGACTTTACCCGCTCCTGTACGAGGTCTGGGAAAAAAACCGTATTTCACTGCGAGCCTACGAAAAAGGCGAGAAGGACATCGAGAATCTGTTCCATGTTTTTACGGGCCTTTCCCTTCCGGTTTTCCGGGAGGTGGACCCCCTCGCATCCACGGCACTCCGGTATGCGGGGCTTCTGACCCAGCATCCTCGCTCGGCAAAAGGACTTGAAGCGATCCTCTCCGATGTCCTTGGGGGCGTGCCGGTCGAGGTGAGGCAATGCGTGGAGAGGGATGTGGTCATTCCCGAAAAGCAGAGGCTGGCTTTGGGACGCCGTCTTCCGCTGGGCGAGGAGACGGTTCTCGGAGACCGGGTTGCCAACAGGACAAACCAGGTCCTGATCCGGATTGGACCGATTCATAACGAGATTTTTGAAACGCTCCTCCCCGGGCGGGAGAATCTTCGAAAGATCGCCTTCTGGAAGGAATTCTATCTTCTTGATCCGCTTGTGGCGGAAGTGGAGGTTCTTCTGTCCGACACCGATCCCCGGCCGACCTGCCTGGGAAGCGATTCCAGAAATCGTCTGGGGCTTGACGCCTGGCTCGAATACGGGTCGTTTATGCCGGAGAAAAGCGTGTTCATCGGCGTCGACTCCGTCCTGTCCACCCAGGGATGACCTCCCTGTCCGGAGATGTTCGGGAGGGGGGGTCTCATATCGTTTCGGTCCGAGCGGCTCGAA
>JAPTWQ010000003.1 GCA_028064945.1 Nitrospiraceae bacterium
AAATCTGACCGAATCTTTTCCACTGGCCTGTGATCCCGGGCCAGTGGAGTCATACCTCTCCTCCTTTACCATGATTATGCCTGCCCAACTCACCCAGACTGTTCCCCGGACACACGACATCTCTTGGGCAAGCACTTGACACAACATGGATTGCTTGGTAAATTTATCTCGGACCTAATTGGTCTGCGATAAAACAAGTCGGAGAAAAAGGTTGTGCTGAAACTGACCAAAAAAGTGGATTATGCGCTTCTTTCCCTGAACTTCATGTCCCATCAGGATGAAGGAGCCATAACAAATATCAGGGAGATTGCAGACGCCCACCAGATTCCTCCTGAGATTCTGGCAAAAGTTCTGACCGCCCTCGCCAAAAAAGGCTTGATTCAAAGCTATCAGGCCCCCCGGGGAGGGTATTCGCTGAAGAAGGCGACATCAGAGATCTCGATTCTCGATGTCATTTCAGCAGTGGAGGGGCCCGTGGTCATTCTCTCCTGCTCCGAAGGCGGTGATCGGGTGTGCCAGCAGATATCGAGCTGTGATGTCAGGTCCCCCCTCGAGAAGATCCAGGGAAAGATTCTCTGGTTACTGGAAACAATGACTCTTGACGAATTCATTCACGATGTACCCGATGCCCTAGGAGTAGCCAATGGACGATTTGATTTACTTAGATAACAACTCAACCACACGTGTTGATCCCAGAGTTCTTGAAGCGATGATCCCCTACTTTACCCAGGACTTCGGAAACGCCCATTCCAGGAATCACCCCTTCGGCTGGAAAGCGGAAGAAGCCATCGACAAGGCCAGAGGGGAAGTTGCCGCCCTTATCGGGGCTGATCCGAAGGAGATTGTCTTCACATCGGGGATGACCGAGTCGGACAACCTGGCCATCAAGGGTGTCGCGGAAATGTACAAGGAAAAAGGTCGTCACATCATTGTCCTGGAAACCGACATCCGCTCCATTCTCGATCCGGCGATCACTCTTTCCCGGGCGGGCTATGAGGTCACAACACTCCCTGTCAACAAGGAAGGGCGGGTCGAAATTGAAACACTCAAAAAAGCCATTCGTCCGGATACGATTCTTGTCAGCATGATGGCGTCGAATCACGAGATAGGGACGATACAGCCTCTGGCGGAAATAGGAGCCATCACCAAGGAAAAAGGGATCCTCTTCCACGTCAATGGAGCATATGCTGCATCGACGGTCCCGCTTGACGTGAACAGGATGAATATCGATCTTTTAAGCCTCAACGCTCACCTGATCTACGGACCCAAGGGTGTTGGAGCCCTCTACGTCAGAAGAAAGAATCCAAGGGTCAAGCTTACGCCGATGATTGATGGCGGTGGTCATGAGCGCGGCCTCAGGTCCGGCACACTCAACACTCCGGGAATTGTGGGGATGGGTGCCGCATGCAGGATCCTCAAGGAGTCATGGGACAAGGAGATTCCCCGTCTGAAGGCTCTGAGAGACCGTCTTGAAGATGGGATCATGAAAGAACTCGACTACGTTGTGATCAACGGTGACAAGGATCATCGTGCCCCAAACGTGACAAACCTTTCGTTTGCCTATGTCGAGGGTGAAGCACTTCTCATGGGGCTTAAGGAAATTGCCCTCTCCTCCGGATCGGCGTGCACATCGTCCACGCTTGAACCATCCTATATCCTGAGGGCTCTTGGAGTGGGATCCGATCTCGCCCATTCATCCATAAGGTTCTCTCTTGGGCGATTCAATACCGAAGAAGAGATCACCACCACCATCAGAAGGGTCAAGGAGGCCGTTTCCCGACTGCGGGACATGTCCCCTCTCTACGAAATGGCGAAAGAAGGTATCGACATCAAATCCGTGCAGTGGAGCTCCCACTAGTCGGAACACCATACGATCAGGAAACGACAGAATCTCATCAGGAGGAACGACAATGGCATACAGCGACAAGGTCATCGACCACTACAACAACCCCAGAAACATGGGTTCATTTGACAAATCGGACGAAAACGTCGGAACGGGTATTGTCGGCGCACCCGAGTGCGGCGATGTCATGAAGCTTCAGCTGAAGATCAATGACGATGGTATCATTGAGGAGGCCAAGTTCAAGACCTTTGGCTGTGGCAGTGCCATTGCATCAAGCTCGCTTGCAACAGAATGGGTCAAGGGGAAGACGATCGATGAAGCACTCAAGATCAAAAACACCGACATCGTCCAGGAGTTGAACCTGCCCCCCGTCAAGATTCATTGTTCCGTTTTGGCAGAAGATGCGATCAAGGGAGCTATTCAGGACTACCAGGAGAAAAAAAACCGTTGAAAGATCCTGTCGTCCGGCTGTAACGCCGGATGATCAGCCGTTCAACCACAATCCAGGAGGTACAACATGATCAGCGTAACAGACAAAGCGGCCGATGAAGTATTAAAGCTTGCAAAAACACAAAAGGCCGAAGGCAAGTTCCTTCGCCTCGGCATCGAAGGGGGAGGGTGCTCCGGCATGTCCTACCTGATCCGCTTTGAAGAGGAACCAGGCGAGTTCGACAACGTCATGGAGGGCCCCAAGGGGATCAAGATGCTTATCGACCCGAAGAGCCAGGTCTACCTCGATGGGTCTGTCCTTGATTATCAGGGCAACGGACTTATGGGAGGCGGGTTCAAGTTTCAGAACCCGAATGCCACACACAGCTGCGGTTGCGGAACATCATTTGCCGTCTAGGAACGAACCGACACGCAATCCCCGGCTTACAGGCCGTGGATTGCGTTCATTTTTCCAGCACTGAATTCAGCAAGACAGACAGGAGGTGTCGATCCATGGGAGAACATACCCATCGGCATTCTGGAGATATGGCCAGCTCCCTATGCTGGAACTGCAAGGGCACACTGGAAGAAGCCGATCTTTGCGGAACATGTGTCAAGATCCAGCCCTTCAAGGAAGATCGCGACTATTTCGATATTCTGGGCCTTCCCCACCGTCTTGTTATAGATTCCGGGACCCTGACTGAGAAATTTCATGAAAAGAGTCGACTTTTTCATCCTGATTTCCATCGGATGGAAGCCAGTACAGAGCAGGAAATCAGTCTTACAAACGCATCGCGGCTGAACCAGGCATTTAAAACACTCAAGGATCCTTTTTTACGGGCAGCCTACTATCTGGCCCTCAAGAAACCCGGGAACCCGGCGATCGATCCCAAAAAGCGCCTGACAGGACAAGACCTGATGGAGCTCATGGAACTGAAAGAAGAGCTCGAAGGAGAAGTGGCTGTTGGCCATCAGGAAAAAGCTTTCGCTCGCCTTCTAAAAGAGGTACGGGATCTTGAAAGTTCCATTCTGGAGAGCATGAAGGAGATCGACTTTATGGAGTCTGGCGTGGAGGGTGATTCCGCCCCGTCCACCGAAACGGCCGACATGCTCCAGAAAAAGAAGTCCCGCCTTTCAAGGGATCTTGAGTATCGAAAATACCTTCAGTCCATCAGACGTGAACTCTCAACTCCAGCGACAGTTAAGGAGACATCGTGACAAGAACCGTCATTGGAATCGACCTGGGAACAACCAATTCACTTGTCGCCATCATGGAAGATGGCAAGCTTCGCGTCATTCCCGACACGGAAGGGCGGAAGCTGCTTCCGTCGGTCGTCGCCCTTTCATCCTCGGGTGTCCAGGTCGGTTTTGCCGCGAAGTCCCGTCTCAACGACCCTGAAACAATTGTTGTCTACTCTGCCAAGCGGCTGATGGGCCGGTCTTTTTCTGATGTGGAACAAGAGATCGGACAACTTGCCTATCCGGTGGAAAATGTCGATGGCCTTCCCCTGATCCCCGACCCATTCAGGAAAAGACATCTGTCCGCTCCGCAAATAGGCGCGATGATTTTGTCTGAGCTCAGAAAAAGAGCGGAAGTGGCCCTTGGACAGACAGTGACCGATGCCGTTATCACCGTTCCGGCGTATTTCAATGACGCACAGAGACAGGCCACCAAAGATGCCGGAGAAATGGCGGGGCTCAATGTCCTCAGGATTCTCAACGAACCGACTTCCGCAGCGCTGGCTTATGGCTTTGGGGCTGGGAAGGACGGTCTTTACGCGGTCTATGACCTTGGCGGTGGAACCTTCGATTTCTCCCTGCTGTCGATCAGAAGGGGCGTTTTTGAAGTCAAGGCAACCAGCGGAGACACCCACCTCGGAGGCGATGACTTCGATCAGGCCATTATCGATCAATGGCTCGGCATCCTGCCAAAGGGGGTCGACCAAAGCCGGCCGGAGGTCAGGGATCTTCTCAGAAAGGAAGCGGAAAAAGCGAAAATTGCCCTTTCCCAAAATACGGAGGTCGCGGTTTCTGTGCCAGCCATAGGCCTTGAAACAACCCTCTCGAGAGAAACAATGAACAAATGGGTCGAACCTCTGGTCCAGAGGACGCTGATCCCCGTTCACAAGGCTCTTTCCGATGCAGGCGTCCTTCCCGGCGAAGTCGACGGAGTCATCCTCGTTGGTGGCGCAACAAGACTTCTCAGGGTCAAGGAAGCTGTCGAAGAACTCTTCAGAAGACCTGTTTACGACGAACATGACCCTGACCTGGTTGTCGGAGAAGGAGCCGCTGTTCAGGGCGATATCCTTTCCGGATCCAGGAAGGACATGCTCCTTCTGGATGTCACACCCCTTTCGCTGGGGATTGAAACAATGGGTGGCGTCATGAGTTCACTGATTCCCAGGAACACCACGATCCCGACCCAGGCAAAGGAGCTGTTCACCACTTTTCTCGATGGACAGGTCAAGGTGGACATCCATGTGCTCCAGGGAGAGAGAGAAATGGCCAAGGACAATCGCAGCCTTGCAAGATTCTCTCTCACCGACATCACCCCCATGACTGCCGGAGCAGCAAGGATTGAGGTCACCTTTACGATCGATGCCAACGGCATTCTTGATGTTCGGGCCCTGGACCAGAGAACAGGACGTTCACAGGGTGTCGTGGTCCATCCATCCTATGGGATCTCGAAAGATACTGTACGGGAGATGATCAAGGAATCATTCCAGCATGCCCAGGAAGACTTCCAGACACGAATGCTGATAGACTCCCGGACAGAGGCAACTACGGTTATCAATGCCACAAGAAGAGCTCTTGAGAAACTCGGACCGGATATCCTTCCCGACGAGGAAAGAAGTATGATCAACAAACAGCTCGATACCCTTGAAAAAGCGGTCAAGGGAGAGGACGCCAAACTGATCCGGGATGAAACATCTGCCCTCGACCAGGTGACTCGCCCACTTGCCGAACGACTCATGAATACATCCGTACAGGATGCCCTGGGAGGGAAGTCTCTCCCGGAGCCAGAAAGGGAGGCTTGATTGCCTGAGATTCTTTTTCTTCCCGAAAATAAAAAGGTCACGGCCAGGGAGGGGGACTCCATTCTCGATGCCGCAACCAGAAATGGTGTCCATCTGGAGCATAACTGCGGCGGTGTCTGCGCCTGCGCCACCTGTCATGTGATCATCACCGAAGGCTTCGACAATCTGTCCCCCATGGAGGAAGATGAGGAAGACCAGATTGAAGAAGCCGAAGGGCTAACGCTCAAGTCACGGCTTGCATGCCAGGCAAAAGTAACGGGAGACCTTGTCGTAACCATCCCGTTCTGTTCAAAGGGTGGCCACGAACACTAAAGGAGAATCCGAAAATGAACTGGAGTGATCCGTACGAAATCGGATTTGAGCTTTTAAACAACCATCCGGATGTCGATCCGTTGACCGTCCGCTTTACAGACCTGCATCGGTGGGTTACCGAGCTTCCAGGATTCGAGGGGGATCCCAAGACCTCCAATGAAAAGATCCTTGAAGCCATCCAGATGGCGTGGCTTGAAGAATGGCAGGACAGAGACTGATCCCTGAAGACAGGCACCTGTTGATACGCACACGGATCCCCAGCAGGGATCTCGATGATCGGGCCCTTGTTGCAAGACTCAAGAACACAAAAGGATCAAAAACAACTTATGAAGACTTCCTTGTCGCAAGACAGGGAAAGAGCTCCATAGACAGGGAGACATTTTTCCTGTACATGGAGGAGGTTCTCCCTGATCCGGGAGTCATGGAGGAATGGATTCTGTTCAGCCCCACACACAGGGACCGGGCGGGGCTCCTCTATATGATGATTGAAGGCACGGAAAAGGCCCATCGGCTCATCAGGGAAGATGGGGTCAAAGGATCCTGTTCCAAAGATGAGTTCCCGGACTTTTTCTCAACGATTTAAAAACAGACTAAGGAAACACTCCAATATATTGGGGGAGCAAGCTTTTCCCTCACCGGCCATTCATCATTTTCTACAGGAATAATTGTCTGGAAGAATCGCTCTTCCGGACCACGGAAAGGTTATCGCGCATGTCAACCGTTTCAGAAGAGCTGGTATGGAAAGCCTTGGGCCGAGTGATTGAACCGGACTTCAAGAAGGACCTTGTCACCCTCAAGATGATCGAAAATCTCAAGATTGATGGTGGCAATCTTTCATTCACCATCGTTTTGACGACACCAGCCTGTCCGCTCAAGGACGAGATGAAAAACTCCTGTCTTGCCGCACTGGCATCCGTTCCCGGGATCACCGCCACCGAAATTTCTTTTACCGCCAGAACGACGGGTGGCAGCTTCACCGGAAAAACCCCGATCCCGGGGGTGAAGAACGTCATCGCCGTATCCAGTGGCAAAGGCGGTGTCGGAAAATCCACAACCTCTGTGAACCTTGCGATTGCGCTGTCCCAGCTGGGTGCCAAAGTCGGAATCATGGATGCCGATGTGTACGGCCCGAACATTCCCATGATGCTGGGAATTACCGATACCCCACGCCAGGTTGACAAAAAGCTCTTCCCCCCCTCTGGACACAGCATTACGGTTATGTCGATGGCCTTCATGGTTCCTCCGGGAACCCCCCTGATCTGGAGAGGTCCCATGCTTCACGGAATCATCCAGCAGTTCTGCCAGGATATCAACTGGGGAGACCTTGACTACCTGGTGGTCGACATGCCCCCCGGCACAGGAGATGCCCAGCTCTCCCTGGCCCAGCTGGTCCCCCTCTCCGGAGCGATCATCGTAACAACTCCCCAGGAGGTTGCCCTGTCCGACTCAAGAAGAGGGTTGGCAATGTTTCAGAAAGTCAACGTTCCCATTCTTGGAATCGTCGAGAATATGAGTTCGTTTATCTGTCCACACTGCCATGGAGAAACAGACATTTTTTCAAAGGGTGGTGGAGAAACGGCAGCCCACGAGCTTCACGTTCCCTTTCTGGGAAGGATTCCGATCGATCTCTCTATCCGCGAAGGAGGAGACTCCGGCAACCCCATCGCCATCACCCATCCAGAGAGTCCCCTGACCCAGTCTTATCGGGACATTGCAGGAAAGCTCGCTTCGGCCATTTCCATCTCGAACGCCGGCGCCATTCCGATCCAGATTGGAAATTTTGGCGGATGAAGATCGGAAAGACACAAAAACTGCCGGAGCGTAGCGCATGAATCCAGCAAAGGTAGCCCGTGTTGCGGCCTATGACCTTGCCCTCCTGGAATGGAAAAAGGCCAGAATGCTCTCCGAGATGGCTTCCCGCTCGGCGGTCGGTTCCGGAGGCGTGGATACACTGGGATCCAGAGAGGATTGGGACCGATGGCAGGCCGCCATCAACACGGAAATGGATCTTTGGGTCGACCTGAGGGAGGCATGGGAATCCCTGCACGCGGAAGACCCGAGAAAAATGAACTTCTGAATTGGAAACAACAGATTCTTCCTGTCAGGAACCCTCCGGAGGGGAGTACCCTCTTGAGGTTTCCTGCGGGATCATCATCAAAAACGGAAAAATTCTCTGTGCAAAAAGGCTTCCCGGCTCATGGGACGATCTCTGGGAATTTCCCGGTGGAAAAGTTGAGACAGGGGAGTCTCCCGTTGAAGCCGTTGTCAGGGAACTTCAGGAAGAGCTGAATATCCAGGTGGAGGTTCTCCTCCCAATGCCTCCGGTCTTCTATCGTTACCCTCATCTTTATCTGCGTCTTTCACCGTTTATCTGCCGCATTCTGAAAAATACCCCGCAAATGACTGTCCACGAAGAAATCAGATGGCTCGAACCTGCAGAATTAAAAGGTCTCGAATGGCTTGCACCAAACTGGAAAATACTTGATGACCTTGAAGCCATTCTCCAGAACAACCCGCACCTTCTCAAGAAATGATTGTCCCCTCCGCCTGTTTTTGGGTAAACTTCCAGAAATGATGCATCGACACTTCCATTGACACGGTTGAACGCCTGTCCGCGCATAATGGGTTCTGTCGCGGTCTGACTAGGAAATTCCGGTTACGAGACCGGCCCCTCCCCCACTCAAGTCCAGCCTCGTGGCGGGGCGCTGATTATGGAGAAAACCATCACAGATCCCGAAAACCCTGGCGATACCTTCTCCAGGCAGTCCGATTCTTACCAGCGAATGGCCTTCGTCACCTCCTACGACGGAAGGACCTTTCACGGATGGCAACGCCAGGAGGCGGACCGGACCATTCAGGGAAGCATCGAAGACGCGTTCAAGAAGCTTATCGGAATTTCACTCCCCATCACCGGCTCCGGAAGAACCGATGCGGGTGTCAGCGCCCATGGCCAAGTCTTCCACCTGGATATTCCCCTGCGGGAGAAACGCCCCTGGACACCGGAGTCTCTTTTAAAAGGCGTTAACCACTTTCTTCCTCCTGAGATCCGTATTCTGTCAGCAGCCGTATCGCACCGGGATTTTCATGCAAGACATGATGTGGAAAGAAAGATCTACCGTTACCGATTACGGATCGTTCACCCCAAACACCCTCCCGGACCTCTTGATAACCCTTTCATCGGTGTTTTTCCGGCACCGATTGATCCAAAACTTCTCAAAATCGCATCATCACTCTTTGTCGGCAAACATGATTTCACCCATTTTACTGTCAGAAAGTCTCTTCCTCCCCAAACACAACGAACGATAGACACCATCTTCTGGGAGGAGTGTGGATGCGACTACCAGATATGGATTTCAGGCAAAGGGTTCTTGCACATGATGATCCGCTTTGTCGTCGGGGCCATCATTGACGTTGCGAGCGGGAAAAGAGCACCCGAAGAGATTGAAACACTTCTCCATCCCGGATCACCTTCTCCGGTCAGATGCCTTCACCCTGCCCCCCCGGAAGGGCTTTCCCTCATCCGGGTGCTTTATGGAAAAAGGGATCCATTTCACTGAAGTCCCTCTCGCAGAAAAAAAAATAGGTCCGAATCCAGGAGTCTCAGCATATCCAGGGAATTGGCTTTTTTAAAAAATTCATTTAAAATACCTTTTAATCACCGGGAAGGATCACCACCTTGGATCAAATCACAACATAAAGGGGAACAGATGGGATTATTTTCTTTCTTGAAAAAAGCAGCTCCGGAAAAAATCGTTGCCCAGTCCGAACCATTATCCGATGAAAAGATCCTGAAGGAGGCATGGAAGGCAGGAAGATACTCTCCGGCAAACTCCCAGTGCTCCCCGAATTACATCGATCAATGGGTTCTCAACAACCAGGCGACTTATCAAAGTGTCGCCACTCATTTTTTCGAACGATTTCCTGTCCGCCAAGACTTGTACAAAGCGGTTTTTCTCGAAATGTACAGGGGTTTTTCCGATATGGTGCTCGCGGAACCGGAGATTGAGCATTGTGCTTATCGTCTCGAAAACCCGGAAGCGCTCAAGGTTGCCCGAAGAATCTTCGAAGGTGTTGCCGGAGAGTATGGGATTTCTCTCAACTGACTGTGCTCTCTCCGGGTAAACCCTGGATCTCTTTCAACCGATAGGATTACCATGGAAGGAGGGGGTATCAACGCCCCTCCTTCCATCATAAAATCATTCAATCAATTGACAACCGGTTATTGATCAGCCATGATCCGGGCGAAAAGGGAGTTGTTTTTACTTCCCCGTTTCCTTACCCCACTTGATCGGAGAAAGACAAATGGCCTTTGAAACACTCTATGAATCGGCAAATCACAAGTTTCTGTGGCTGGGAAAGGATGAGTCCGGTCTTGAAGAAGGTGTTCAGTCCAATCAGTACCTGATCATCGATGGCGGCAAAGGCCTTCTCATCGATCCAGGCGGGTTTGGGGTCTTTGCCCGGGTTCTGGTGAACATTTCACAGATCCTCGATCCTGCTGATATCAAGGATATTTTCCTTTGCCACCAGGACCCCGATGTCGGGGGCGGACTTGCATCATGGTTTGAGATGACTCCGGCAGTCGTTCATGTCTCGGAGCTCTGGATTCGATTTCTCATTCATTTTGGAGTCAATGACCTGACGCGCTTCAAGGGTATTCCCGATAGCGGCGGCTCGCTCACTCTTGCCTCCGGACGCAAGGTCGAGTTCATCCCTGCCCATTTTCTCCACTCCCCAGGGAACTTTCATCTTTTCGACCATGAATCCGGAATTCTGTTTACGGGAGACATTGGCGCGGCTGTTTACCCAAAAGGGAGAACCCCCTTGTTTGTGGAAAACTTTGAAGAGCATGTTACCTATATGGAAGGATTCCACTCAAGATATATCGGAACAAACAAGGCGATCGCCATCTGGCTTCAGAAAGCCCGGAGACTTCCGGTCAAGATGATTGCACCCCAGCATGGATCAATTTTCAAGGATGAAATGGTCGGAAAGTTTTTTGACTGGATCGCCGGAATTCGGTGCGGATTTGATGTCATGAATCTCTGAGGGGGAAAAAATGGCCTTAAGAAACGCTGACCAATCGCTCACGCTCTCCCGGGAGAATGCCGACTCGGTCGTTCATCACCTGGGAGAGTCCATGACGAACATGTCCTTTCTCAGGAACTACATAACCCAGTTTGAAGAGGTCAAGAGCCTGAACGATGCCAATGTTTCGGCACTGGCCTCCGTCCTCGAACAATACCAGGAAAAAGTCGATACGGAGGAGATTGTCTCCGAAGGAAAAGCCGTTTTGGAAAACCTTCATAAATTCCGGAACGTGCTGGGCGACATCTCCGGCATTGGTCGAGAGATCAAGGAAATCTCAACCCAGGTGAATCTTCTGTCGATCAACGCAGCAATCGAGGCCGCCCACGCAAAAGAAGCAGGACGGGGCTTTGCTGTCGTCGCGGAAGAGATCAAAAAGCTTTCCGACAGAACACGAAAATCGGTCGAAGAAATCGACCGCACTATCGGATCCATCCGTATTGAGCTTCAGACAGTGACCGAAAACATGACTGCGTTAAATGGCAGAATGGGTGATATTCAGCAGTTCGGCACGATGATTGAAGTGCAGATCCAGAAAATGAAGGAGTCCATGGGAGGATCGATTTTAAAGCGCCTCATCGACATCGCGGTCAGGCGTCAGGATTCCATCTTCTCATCCTTCAAATCCGCGATCAAAAAACTCTCCGGCACAGCCTGATCCCGGTCAGGCTGCCTTGCAGAGAGCGCACGGACAGATCTTCCGGAGAAGATCAAAAGAGTAGACACCGGTCTGGTGTCCATCGCTGAAGTGGATCGAAATGGCATAGTTGCCAACCGGGCTAACCGAGACGGGCCTGATATCAGGAGAGATTTTCCCAGGCGGGATCAGCTTCTCGCCAGTCCACTCGTGGATACACTCCGCACACTGGCAATTTTCCCTCAGATACGCATTGCTGTAGATACTTTCATGGTCGTCCTGCCACAGGATCCTCACAGCTCTTCCCTCATGTGGCATCACTTCTTTCGGAACCGGTTTCATCTGAATCCTCCTCTTTATGCTATTGTATGGGGAAAGGCCATGGATCCTCAAGGACAGGGGTGACTCGCCCGGCAAAACGCACCGGACTAAACAGGATCAACCGAAAAGGCGCACCGCGATTGAAGCAACATGTCCCCCCTGGAATCTGGCAATGGCCTTCTCCCTCTGGCTTGGGGTCCTTGATCCATCACCACCGGCGATTGTTCCGGCTCCATAAGGCGACCCCCCTGTTACCTCGGTGGAGCCGGACAGCTCAGGACAGCTGTAGGGAACACCCACAACCACCATTCCATGATGAAAAAGGGTTGTATGAAATGAAGCGATCGTTGTTTCATGTCCGCCATGCTGGCTGGCAGTGCTGACAAAAACGCTTCCAACTTTCCCGATCAGTCCGCCATTGGCCCAGATCTCTCCCGTCTGGTCAAGAAATGTCCGCATCTGGGAGCACATGTTTCCGAACCTCGTCGGGGTTCCAAAAATAACAGCGTCATAGAGGGAAAGCTCCCCGGGAGATGCGACCTCATATGGAGACTCGGTCAGGCCTCCGATTTCCTGGAGTGTCTCATCGGCCATCGTTTCAGGAACCCGCTTGATCGATACGTTCGCGCGACTGACTTCCTCCGCGCCTTTGGCCACCTCCTCCGCCAGAGTCTGGACATGTCCCCAGGTGCTGTAGAAAAGAACCAGGATTTTTGCCATCAAAATTCTTCCTCATCCTTCATCGGTCGATCCATGATGTCCCGCAGAACATCCACCAGCGTTGCTCCTTCATACAAAAGGCGGTATACGGCCCTCGTCACCGGAAGATCGACCCCGTGCCTCATTGCAAGCATGTGTGCAGACTGGGCAGTGGTCACCCCTTCCGCAACCTGCCCCAGGTCCCGAAGAATGTCGGGAAGTTTTTCTCCCCTTCCCAGACGGACCCCCACGGTCCGGTTGCGGCTCTGCTCTCCCGTTGCAGTGAGGTACAGATCCCCGACACCGCCAAGACCGGAAAATGTTGTCGCTTTTGCTCCGAGGGCGACTCCCAGGCGCGTCATTTCGGCCAGTCCCCTGGTTAGAAGGGCAGCTCTTGAGTTCGCACCCAGCCCCATCCCATCAGAGATTCCTGCAGCAAGAGCGATGACATTTTTCAGGGCACCGCATATTTCGAGCCCCTTGACATCCGTCCTGGTATAGACCTTGAAACAGTTTGTGTTGAACAAAAGCTGTATCTCTTTTGCCATCGTCTGGGAGTGACTTGCGACAACAACAGCCGTCGGAGAACTTCGGACAACTTCCCTGGCAAAAGACGGTCCGGACAGAACAGCATAATGATCAGGGTTCGATGAGTAGCACTCCGAAACGATCTCGGAGACCATCCGGAGTGATCCCTGCTCGATTCCCTTTGTCCCGCTGACAATCGGCAGACGGCTCTCTCCCAATGCCGACAGGCTCTCCATCGTGGCCCGAACCCCCTGGCAAGGGATCGCCAGGACAATAAAGTTTGCCGCCTCAAGGGACTCCCGAAGGTTTGAAGAAACAACCAGACTCTCCGGAAAAATGGCTCCGGGCAGATAAACCCTGTTCTCCCTGTCTGACGCAATCATCGCGCACAAGGTCTCATCCCTGACCCACAAGGTTACAGGAAGCCCCTTTGACGCCAGGTGAAACGCGAGGGCCGTCCCCCACGATCCGCCCCCGAGAACCAGGGGCCTGGCCGGTTTGCCCAGAAACAAAGGATCCTTATCCACCAAACGCTCCCTTCATCCAACCATCTCCGGAAAACCGGGATCCAGCCAAGATTCCTGCACCATAATGAAAAACACGCTCTTTCCTGTTCCCCATTGTTCCCGCAAAGGCAACAAGTCTACAATAAGGAAGTCGATTCGATATTTCCAAACCCGGAACCAGGAGAATGCATGCTCGATAAAAAACGAATCCTACACGAAGAGGAAACCATTCGGGAAGCCCTTGCCTCCCGGGGTCAGAGCCTTGATTTTTCTCCCATCAGGAAACTCGACTCGGAAATCGGCCAACTGAAGCAGGCTTGGGAAGCCCTTCGGGAAAAGCGAAATCGCCTGGCCCAGGAGATCGGGACCAGAAAACGCAATGGACAGCCGACAGAAGACCTCATGGACGAATCCAGAACCGTCAACGAACTGATCTCCAAAGATGAGGGTCTCCTCGCCTCCCTCGAGGCAAAACTGGACGAACTTCTCTGGATGATCCCGAACATTCCCGCCTCTGATGTTCCCCGGGGAAAATCAGAGCTTGACAATGTGACGGTCCGGACAGTGGGCACGCCCACCGTCTTTCCCTTTGAACCGAAACCGCACTGGGATCTGGGCCATGAACTCGGGATCATGGATGTTGAACACACAGCCCTTGTCAGCGGGAGCCGTTTTTCGACACTCATCGGTGCGGGTGCGCGGCTTGAGCGCGCTCTGGCCAACTACATGATCGACCTGCATACTCTTCAAGGCGCCTATACTGAACATTCTGTTCCATTCCTCGTCAGGGAAGAGGCCCTTCGAGGGACGGGACAGCTTCCGAAGTTCAAGGAAGAACTGTTTTACTGCTCGGAAGACGATCTGTACCTGATCCCCACAGCGGAGGTCCCGCTGACCAACATGTTCAGGGAATCCATCCTGGACCACGCGTCCCTTCCCATCCGGATGGTTGCCCAGACAGCCTGCTTCAGAAGAGAGGCCGGGGCGGCGGGAAGAGACTCCAGGGGGCTCATCCGCCAGCACCAGTTTCAGAAGGTCGAACTGGTCTGGATCACCGCCCCGGAGACATCCCGGGACGACCACGAAAGGCTGACCTCCGATGCGGAAAAAGTTCTGATCGGCCTGGAGCTTCCTTACAGGGTAGTGTCCCTGTGCACCGGGGATCTCGGATTCTCTTCCTCAAAAACATACGATCTTGAAGTCTGGATGCCATCCCAGGAGACCTACCGGGAAATCTCCTCCTGTTCCAACTTTGGAGATTTTCAGGCACGCCGGGCCCAGATCCGCTTCCGGGACCCAGCCACAAAAAAGACCCGCTTTGCCCATACATTAAACGGGTCGGGGGTGGCCATCGGACGAGCCGTGGCCGCAATCCTGGAAAATGGGCAGAGACCGGACGGGTCAGTTGGCATTCCCAAAGCTCTCGTACCCTATATGGGAGGAATGACAGAGATCCTCCCCGCAACGAAAGGACAAAAATGAACGCCGGGACTGAAAAAGAATCTGTTCGGAGTCTTCTGTTTTTCGGAAAGGATTTCATGATCGGGTCGAGAGTTGAAGGAGTCGCCAGAAATCACTCCCTCACCTTCCTGAGAGCCGATAAAAAGGAATCGCTTCAATCCATTGAACCACCACCCCGCATCGTCCTGTTCGATATTGCGTCAACAGGAGACACCCTCCCGGAAATGGTCGCCGGACTCAAAAAGACCTATCCGGACACATCCCTTGTCGGACTCGCCTTTCATACCGATGAAGCCTCTCTTCAAAAAGGAAAAGAGTCAGGGTTGCACACATTGATCACCCGATCCCACCTTGTCGACGGGCTCAACCGGATTCTGGAAAAACGGCAATAACAATGGCTGGCGAGTGTCGATTTGCAAAAAACCCGGCTCTCTCCTTTTATGCTCTCTTTTTGGCGCTTGCTGTTTCATGGAGTTTGCCGGAACTCGTTCTGGCCTCCCCTGAAACGGTGGACTACCAAAACAGCTTTGACTGCAAGGGAAAGATCAGCGATGTGGACCGGGCTATCTCACGCATGTCGCCTGACTACCCTGTCCACAAGGCAAGGCTCCTCATCCTCAAGGCCAGACTCTACAGGGATCGTCCCGGAAAAAGCAGTCAGACGGAAGGACTTCTCGCCCTGAAGCAAGCGCGTCTCATTGCCGAGAATCTCAGGAAAAGTCATGAAAAAGATCCTGACGTATGGGTTCTTCTGGGAGAGACAGACCTTATCAGAACCCAATACCAGGGATTTCCTGGCGGGATGCGTTACGCTTCGAGATCACGGAAGGAAATCAC
The DNA here is from genome assembly GCA_028064945.1 of Nitrospiraceae bacterium. The sequence continues at coordinate 15,700 of JAPTWQ010000003.1, forward strand.
CAGAGCCCTCGAACTCTCCCCGAAAGATCCGCGTGCCCATTTTACGCGCGCAATGGAATATTACTTCAAACCATGGTTTGTGGGAGGATCAAAGAAAAAAGCCCTGGAGCATTTTCAGGAAGCACTCGCCGCCAATCCACAGAACCCCCGTTATATCTCATGGGTTGGGCTTGCTCTCCTGTCCATGCACCATCCCCGTCAGGGACGAATCATGATCGACCGGGCAGCATCCATGTGTCCGGGGAACCCCATTTACCGCCGGCGGGCTATTACGGAAAAGCCCCGCGGCTGAAAACAGGAAGTGTTATGATCGACGATCCGGATATCAGGACAAGAATCTTTCTCCGCTTCTCCGACCGGGCATCCCATCGGGACCACCCCGAGTGGGGAGAAGGGAAAGTTATCCATCTATCGACATCAACCCTTCCCGGAGGAGCTGCCTACGTTCGGATCCTCTTTGATGACGGAGAAGAGCGGACATTCAACAACGATCTGAACGACACCCGATGCGCCTACTACATGGGACTCGTCAAGATCATCAAAGGACCAGGAGGCATCTTATTCCAGAGATAAAAGGAAATATCCGCGGCCTTAAAAAAAATCAGCTGGAAGCACTCGGTCGACTCTATCGAAGGAAAGTTCCCCCCCTCATGTGGGTAACGACCGAACTGGCCGGAGTCATGGGGGAGGTCAGTTTCGAAATCGGAAGACAAGTCGGACTTTTTATCTCCCGGGAAGGAACGGTCCTCGACGTGATCGTCGGCGGCCCCAAGGACCTCTATATTGAAACACTGCCCCCCTCGCGCGGTGGAGACCATCTTCTTCGGGGCATACGTCTTGTCCATACACATCTCCGCACAGAGCCCATCAACCAGGACGATCTGAACGATCTGGCCCTTTTGAGGCTTGATGCCCAGATCGTCCTCCATATCGACGAACATTCTCCAAGAATCAGACGATTCTCCCAAGCCTTGATCAATCCGGACAAACAGGGAGCAACACCCTGGCTTGTGACCGAATCGATCCCACTGTCTGCCGAACGCCTTGAAGTGGCCGACTCCGTGGAGCAGATCGAAGAAGCCCTGTCTGAATTCAAGGGGAGCTCACGCCACCAGACATCAAATCAGGAGCGCGCCATTCTGGTCTCTGCATCCAAAGACAGTCTCATCTCCCAGAAAGACGGCATGGAGGAACTGCGGGAGCTGGCAGAAAGTGCGGGGGTTCATGTTCTTGGTGAGGAAATCCAAAAACTCAGGACACAGCACCCAGCCACCCTCCTCAGCGCCGACAGGTTGAAGGTCCTGATCATCCATGCCCTCCAGGTCGGAGCAACGATCATTATCTTCGAGCAGAATCTGACACCGGCCCAGGTCAGAAACATCGCAGCACTGACAGAGCTCAAGATCATCGACAGGACCCAGCTGATTCTCGACATTTTTGCCCGAAGAGCCCATTCAAGCGACGGAAAGCTTCAGGTGGAAGTGGCCCAGCTCAAATATCTCCTTCCCCGCCTTGAGCAACGTTCGACAGCTCTCTCAAGGCTGACCGGAGGCATTGGAGGAAGAGGGCCGGGAGAAACCCGGCTCGAAGAGGACAGACGCCGTGTCCGGGACAGAATTACATCCCTTACGGAAAAACTTTCCCGGCTCGGCGATGAAAGGCGTCAAAGAAAGGAACGACGACAGGAAAACGGCCTGCCGATTGTTTCCCTCGTCGGCTACACAAATGTTGGGAAATCCACTCTTTTAAACCAGCTTACAGGATCGGAAGTCCTCACCGAAAACAAGCTTTTTGCCACACTCGACCCGACATCCCGTCGCCTCCGTTTCCCCAGGGAGCGGGAAATCATCCTCACAGACACGGTCGGGTTCATCCGGAATTTGCCCGCTGACCTGAAAAGGGCTTTTCTATCCACATTTGACGAACTGAAAGATGCTCATCTGCTCATCCATGTTGCCGATGGTTCCCATCCAAGCATCGAAGCCCAGATCGGGCAAGTGGAAACGCTTCTGACCGAGATGGAGATCGGAGAAAAGCCAAGACTTCTTGTCATCAACAAGGCAGACCTTCTCGACTCCGAGCAAAAAGAATCCCTTGCGCACCTTTTCCCGGAAGCGACCTTCATCTCCGCGACCCACCCGGAAACACTCACGGGATTACTCAAGAGCATGGAGGACAGACTCTTTTTAAAACGGCTCACAGATCCGCCAGATCATCTGGCGATGGCACCGGTACCATGACAGAGGACCTGCTGACCATTCCACAGTCATTTTGCCAGGAATGCCGACTGTGCTGCCGATTCCTGGAACCGGACCGACAGACTCCATTTGCCTCCCGGCCTGATCTCGGATCGATCCTTCCCGAAAATTTCCAGGGAGCCCCCAACCCGGAACTCATCCCGGTCCGGATTGAAGAGTTTGACCTCTGGCAATGCGCCCTCCTTGAGGAATCGTCATGGAGCTGCCGCTCATGGCCCAAACACCCACTTGACTGCAGGATCTACCCTCTTCTCATCATCCTGCATGAAGGATCGCCATGGCTGGGAATCGATACCAACTGTCCCTTCTCCATCCATCTTTCACAAGAAACCCTTCATGAAAAAGCCGAAACCATCCGTCACAACGAGTGGCCACAGCTTTCTGCCCAGGCCAGGACAAAACTGATCACCCATCTTGAAAAAGAGTCCGCCGAAGGGGTTCTTCCCCTCTTGCCCCTCGAGACCTGAGTCCCCGCATGGCCCGATTCGGACCCACGACCAGACTTCCTTATCCTCCCCCCAGTCGATACAACTCTCTTTGCCTCCTGACATCCGAAAGACGACGGATGTTTTTTTCAACCTGCCATCCCGTCTCCTTTTTTCTGAATGCACGGGGAATCGACTTCAGTATCGGAAGCTGGCTTGATCGTCCCTTTCTTCTTGCGGAATCCTCAGGGTATCACTGGCTCCCTTTCCCCCCTGAGTGGACCCTTTATGATCATGATTCCGAAAATCCATTTTGGGCCGAACTTTCAGATTGGCTTTTCAAGCTTAATGACGGACTTCCCGGAAGGGTCGACAATTTGCCGCTCGGGATCAGATGCCTCCATTCTCCCGCTTCCCCTCCGACACTTCTGGATACGGAAAGGATTCTTCTGCGAGAACCGTACCTTCTGGCTGCGGGGAACCGTTACAAATCCCATCGATGGGAACTGAACCGTCTTCTCAGAATCGATCCGGATCCCGGAATCAGGATCTGGAGCGATCTCTCCCCGCCTCCGGGAAAAGATGAAATCAAGTCGCGTTTTTTTGAGATGCGCCGCAAAAAGGCCCGCAATGAAATGGATTGGCTGATGGTGGACGATCTCGAGCAGGCTCACCTGGTTGCCGAAAGCCAATGGAAGGACTTGAGCCTGACAGGGATCATTCTCTCGCTACGGGGGGAGGCCGCAGCATGGCAATGGCTCGCGCTGTCGGAATCAGGAAAAAATGCCGTCTGCTTCCTTGAATGCAGGGATCCGGAGGTCGGGCATGTTTCAGCCATGATGACCCGTCTCGCATTTCAACAATTCCCCGATCTTGAATGGATCAATATCGGGGGAGACTCGGGACTGCCAGGTCTGGCCCTTGCAAAAGATCAGGATCATCCGGCGATTCTTGTTCCGGAATATTCCCAGAACCTTGCGGGCGGATAATGCAACAGGAAAACTTGTCTTGAGGATCAGTCTGCCTATAGAATCGAGCAGATATCCTGACAATGAGGACATGCTCCGATCCCGCCCCGGAACAGTTCCGTGCTTCGGGATGGCACGGGATTACCAGGAGGAGCAAGACAATCTCAACAAAGGAGATTTGCATGGATCTGACAAGAGAATTTCCAAGAAGTCCATTTGACCGTCTCGGGGGAATCGACCACCTGAAAAGGATGTCAGACAAGGCTCGTGCAAAAAACAATGGCACTCTTGGAGAGTACATCTACAACTGCCCCCTCGATGTTTTTTGTCTTGATTTTCTGGAGATAGACCACGAAACCTTTGCCAGCATCGCAGGATCTGCCCGAACCGATGACGAGATTCTTGCCGCGGTCCTCGACAAAAGTCCCAATGCCAGGGATCCGGAGAAGGTTCACGCATTCAACATGTCTTACGAAGCACTCTCTCCCGACACACCCGAGAAATGGAAGTATTTTATCGCCACGAGAGATGCCATCGATCCTTCAAGAACAGATATCCGAACATGGCCCCGGCTCATAGACCTTGAGGAAAAAAGAACCCTCACCGTCTGATCCGTTACAATCCATGGCCCCGGTGCGGGGCTTTTTACATCACCTAAAAAGGGAGTTCTTAATGTCAAAGAAGTCCATCCTCAGGGATTGTCTTTCCAGAAAAAGAAAGCCCGCCAGAAATGCCGGAACCATGGGAACCAGATCATTGCTTCTGGTCGTCCTTTCCCTCTTGGTTCTTATTGTTGCGCCATTTTCTGCCGATGCCGACCAAACCTATACGCCAAAACCCAAAATCCACACCTTTCCCAATGGGCTAAGACTCATCACCGTCGAAAACCCCTACTCCCCGATCGTCACATTCCAGATCTGGTACAAAGTGGGCTCCATTGATGAAAAACAACCCAAAACGGGCATTTCCCACTTTCTCGAACACATGATGTTCACAGGAACGCCAAAGTTCCCGCATGGGGTCCTCGACCAAAAGGTCAACGATGTCGGAGGACAGTCCAATGCCTTCACCAACTACGACTTCACTGCCTTTTTCGAGAATCTGCCCCCGGGCAATCTTCCTCTTTCCTTCGCAATCGAATCCGACAGGATGAAAAATCTTTCCCTCAAAAAGTCACAAATTGAGCGAGAACGGAAAATTGTGCTCGAAGAAAGACGAAACGACTATGATGACCCCACGCAGCTTTTAGTGGAGCGTGTTTATGCGCGGGCGTTCGTCGTCCACCCCTACCACAACCCCGTAATCGGCTGGGAAGACGATATCAAGAGGATTACCCAGAAGGATCTTCGAAACTACTATCGACAGAACTACATGCCCAACAATGCCACGATTGTCATCGTCGGACCGGTCAAGGAGTCCAGCATGATCCGGCAGGTGGGTGATTATTTCGGGTCCATTCCCAGAGGAGTTCTTCCCAAAAGACATATCCACCTCGACCGGCCACAGAAAAAACTCAAGCTTGTCGTGCTCCACAAACCGGCAATGCTTCCGGTGACAATGCTGGCCTTTCATGCCCCGAACTTCAAGAATCCGGATCAATATCCCCTCACAGTTCTTTCGGCGCTCCTGTCGGGAGGAAGATCCTCAATCCTCTACAGGAAGATGGTCTATGAGCATCCCATGGCGGTTGATGCCGAAGGTTCCTATGACCCCCTCACACAAGGGCCGTCCCTCTTCTATTTCTATGCGCAGGGGATGCCGAAAACAACACCGCCATTCCTGAAAAGGGAGTTGACGTCGGTCATCAGCTCACTTAAGAACCATCCTGTTTCCCAATCCGCCCTGGATCGCGCCAAAAAGGGACTCGTCTCGGAATTCCTGATGAGTCAGGAATCGACATTCGGAATGGGAATGCTCCTCGGAGAGATGGCAACACTCGGCGTGCCCATGAGCTATCTTGACGACTACGTCAAAAACATTCAGGCGGTAACCCCGGCCGATGTGACCCGGGTTGCCAGAAAATATCTCAACAGCCACTCCGAAACAATCGGCTACCTTTATCCAGCAGGCAAACCGAAAAAACCGGTCTTCAGAAAACCAGGAAGCCTCGTACGATGAAAAAGGAGCGATTCATGACAAAGAAGGCCTTAACCGGGATCCTGTTTTTCACTACCGCCATTTCCCTCTCGGCATGTGCCCATACAACACCTGGACCGGTCGCCACGACCACCCAGGAAGGCGGGGCGCAGAGCCGGAACATCCAGATTCTCAACACCACCGTTACCAGGACCGTGCTTCCAAACGGCATTACGGTCCTGGTCATCCCCCGTCCGGTGGTTCCGGTGGTCTCCTTTCGGATCGGAATCCGCGCAGGCTCCGCCCAGGATCCCCGTGGACAATACGGATTGGCCGACCTCACGGCATCCCTTCTTGACCGGGGGACAAAGAACCATGACGCCCTTTCCATCTTTCGCGCCATTGACAGTTCGGGAGGAGGACTTGACGCCCAGGCGGGAAGAGACTTGACGACCGTCTCTGGCAAGGTCCTGACAGAAGACCTCGAGCCCCTGTTTTCCCTTGCCGCAGAAATGGTTCAGGCTCCGACATTCCCCGCAGAAGACTTCAAAAAGAATCAGCAGATGGCCCTCGCCGAACTGGCCGATGAAAAAGACCACCCTGGACCGGTCGCCAGAAACCTGCTCTACAAGAAAATGATGGGGAACGGACCCTATGGCCATCCCGCGTCGGGAACGGTCAAGACAATCTCCAGTATCGGCCGCCAGGATGTTCTGGCGTTCTACCGGACCTGGTACACCCCGGAACGAACGATCATCACCTTTTCGGGAGACATCAGCAATCAAAAAGCGATCGATCTCGTCAACAGGGAGTTTGGCTCCTGGACCAGGAAAGCGTCTCCTTCCCAGAGTCCGGTCGGGAAAAAGACCACCTGGGCCAATGGGGGAAAGACCTACCTGATTGACCGCGAAGACCTTGCCCAGACAACGGTCCTGATGGGGCTTCCTGGCATTTCCAGGAAAGATCCGCTCTTTTACAATGCACTCGTCATGAACCAGCTTGTCGGCGGAACAACGACATCACGACTCAACCATGTGATACGACAGAAAATGGGACTGGTCTACTACATCTACTCCGGACTTGATGCAGAGCGCCACAGTGGTCCGTTTTTTGTCAGCTTCCAGACGCATGCTGAAAATACAGCAAAAGTCATCAACGAAACTCACAAACAGCTTCAAAAAAGTGTAGAGGTCACTCCGGACTCAAAACAGGTCAGCGCGGTCAAGAAAAATCTTCTGGGCTCCTTTCCTTTCAGGATGGACTCTGACGACAGGATCGCCTCCCTGTTGCTGTTTATAGAAAACTATTCCCTGGGCATCGACTATTTTACCGAATACCCGGAAAAGATCAGCGAAGTAACGCCAGACTCAGTCAAAAAGGCTGCACAGGACCTGATTCACACTTCAGAACTGACAACGGTCATCATTGGACCAATGTCGAAGATGAATGGGTTGAAGGGGGAAGAGGTCACCCCCTGACTTTCTGCCTTTAAACGGGTTGAATTTTTCATCGGTACCCGCTAGGATGTAACTTTCTGTTTTAGAACCGGGAACTGCCGGATCGTCAGGCCATGGATTCATGGCCGCCCGTTGATTTCTGAAGGGATCCAGCGGGTTTCACCAGCCATCAGGAAAGAGGACAACAGATGTCCAGTGTGATTAAAAAGCGCCGGAAGAAAATCCGGAAGCACAAGTACAAGAAGCTCCGCAGGGCATCTCGTCACAAGAAGAAGTAACCAATGGGCGGCCTGCCGGGAGAATATCCTGGCGGGTCGTTCTGATTTAAGCAAACAATCATCGGCATGTTTTGTCTTAACGGAGGCGCATTGATTCAAGAACGAAAAGTTGCGATCGGATCCATTGTCCTTCTCTTCCTGACATCTGTCTCGATCCTCACATACCAAAGCATGCGAATTGCCGATCTGCAAAGCAAGATTGACAATCTGCAGGTCAACAGGGTCGCAAGAGCCGGGAAGCAGCTCTCAACAAATCTTGTCGCCTCAGAGGGCGAGGATACCGGAACCTACCAGCTTGACCTCATTACCGCTGTCATGGCTGTTCCGGACTGGTCAGACAAAATTCCGCAGGATGTCGCAAGGGGAATGCAGTGGAAAGTGATGAACAGGGCTCGCGTTCACATGATTCAGGGGAACCTGGTTGTCCTTGAAGTCCAGGATGCCAAAGGAGAGGTCTTGCCCCTTCTCTTCCAGATACCGGATCCCAAGGAACCGGCAACATGGCGCTATCTTTATGCAATGGCTCCCCGCTAACGGTCCAGAAAAAGCCCTGGTCCTGTTCGCTCATCCCCTGCGGGAGGGAAATTCTTTTCCATCAGGGCGGCAAGCCCCTCATAGGGGACCGGCTCGCTGTAGAAATATCCCTGAAAGATATTCGCCCCTCGCTTGAACAGAAAGTCCCTCTGCTCGACAGTTTCAACACCTTCGATCACCACGTTGATCCGCATCGTCAGCCCGATTGAAAGCATCGTGCGGATCAATTCAAGCTCCTTGCCCCCGGACAGCATCTGATCGACAAAACTTTTATCCACCTTGATCTCATCAGGCGAAAATCGGGTCAGATTCCCCAACGATGAAAAGCCTGTCCCGAAATCATCGAGAGAAAGTCTGACCCCCATTTCCTTGACCTTCTGGACATTCATTTCTATCTCGGCAATTTCCCGGGCAAAGATCGACTCCGTCACCTCAAGGACCAATAGAGAAGGGTCCAGTCCTGATATCAGAAGTGATCTTCTGACATGCTCGTAAAAATCCGGCTCAATGAGCTGCCGGACAGAAACGTTCACCGATACGCTCATCCGGCGGAAGCGTTCACACAGGATTTTGGCATCCCGGGTCGCCCGCTTCAGAACCCACTCTCCCAGGCTGACAATCAGTCCCTGCTCTTCCGCCATCTTAATGAACTGATGGGGACGGAGAATCCCTTTTTGGGGATGATGCCAGCGGACCAAAGCCTCAAAACCTATAATTTCTCCTGTCGGAGCATTAACTTTCGGCTGGTAGTACAAGTCGAGGGCATCTTCCCGGATCGCTTCCAGGAGATCTTCCCGGAGTTCAATTTCTTCCTGAGAGTTCGGATTCATCAATGGAGAGTAGAAACGAAAATCGTTTCTGCCCCTGTCTTTGACAGAATTCAGGGCAATATCGGCATTCCGGATCAACAGATCCTCCGACTGGCCATCATCGGGAAAGACCGATATTCCGATCGATATGGTCATCGAGACCTTGTGTTCCCCCAGAAAAAAGGGTTTCCGCATCTCCATCAGGAGGTGTCTCGATTTTTCCGAAATACGCTCTGCATCAAGGAAGTCCGAGATCAGGACCAGAAACTCGTCCCCCCCAAGTCTCGCGAGAGAATCTCCGGGAGAAACGACATTGGAAAGACGGGAGGCAAACTGCTGCAGAAAATCATTGCCCAACGCATGGCCGTAAGTATCATTGATCTTCTTGAAATGATCGATTCCAACGGCCAGGACGCAGATACCCTTGCCCGTTTCCGGATAAAGGGAGATGAACGAAGCCAGGCGCTCCCGGAAAAGCCTGTCGTTTGGAAGCCCCGTGAGCGGATCATGATACTTCATGTTCCAGATGGCTTCCTGGGCCTGCCTTCGTTGTGTGCTTTCCTGAAAGACAAAGATAGAGCCGACGATCTCCCCCAGGTGATTGTGAATGGGTGCGAGAGAATCCGATATCGGAATCAGGTCTCCCGAGGGGCTTCTGATCGCCACAGGCCCCGGAATCGAGGCGATGACATCTTCTCTCAGGATCCGTGAGAGAGGAAGCGTGATCCGGTCCTTTTTTTCCTCATGAACGATGACCAACACCTCGGAAACATCCTTGCCCATGGCATCTTGCTCATCGACTCCGATCAGAAAAGCGGCAACGCGGTTGATAAAGGTAATGTGGCCGGACAGATCCATCGCGATAACTCCGTCTCCGATGGAGTTCATCGTGATACGAAGCCATTCCTTCTGGCTTGCAAGCTCCCCTTCGCTTTTCTTGAGAGAGGTGATATCGACGAAGCGGCATTCGTACCCGCGAACTCCGGGATGTTCGTCGGAAATCTCCGTCATTCTGAGGGAAAACCAGCGAAGGACCGAATCCCCCCCGGTAAAAGGGAAATCGATGTTGCGAACGTCTCCTTCCCTGATCAGGGCCTTCCATTGGCCGGCAATCCGGGAGAAAAGGGGATAGTTTCTGGACAGGGGGAAAATCGATTGTCCTGCAAGAGAGGTCTCAACTCTTCTGCCATGGGCCTTGTCGGGCCCTTCTTTTTCTCCGGCAAACAGATAACGGGCAAGAGACGGGTTCACATAACGGATCTCGCCATCGGGAGACAAAATGATCACAAGATCGCTTGTCCTCTCGGAGGCCCATCTCAGATACGTTTCCTCTTCACGTTTTTTAGAGAGGAATGAAAAAAGAATCCGGAGAATGATCAAGGAAAAGACCAGAAGCTCCAGAAGCTGCCAGTAGTGCTTTTTCCCGAGCAGGATTCTCCGCTCATGAACGAGCTGTTTGACCGTCTGGGTCAGCTCATAGGAAAAACGGAGGGAAAGAAGATCCACATGCATGGCCTCCCTGGGAAGATCTCCCACGGGCGAAGGCAACAAAAGCTCAGAATGGAGGGACGCAACGCGGCTTGTGAGTTTTCCCAAAAGGGAGCGGGACTCGGGTGTCAGAAGACCCTTTTTGGACTCGATATCGGCCAGCAAGGAAGTCGCCTGAACGAAAAGTCCATCGACATAACGTTTCTGGGCCTGCTCGATAGAGCCCTGATGTGTCAGACGGGAAAGGAGTGCCGTATGGAGAACGCGCAGAAGCCCTGTCAGATCATCCTGGACTGGGGAAAGGGAACCGATCCGATGGTCAATGCGCCCAATGAGGGCATCTTCATGAGACATCTCCAGAACAGGGAAAAAGACAAGAACAACCCAGACGATGATCTCAACAAGAAACGTTCCAATACCGCCGTAAACCTTTCTTGATGGAATCATTTGTTAAGGCACATAACAATAAATCATATAAACCGTCCTTTGCGAGCCAATCAAGCCATATTTCGTTCAGTCCGGTCACAAACGAACCATAAATAAAAAAAATAGTCCGCACGGGCGGTCACGATCCATCCTAAATCACATCAGGATTTGGATGCAATAGCTCCTGGATTCATCCTGCCCCTGAAAAAACCGGCCGGAAAAAGGCGTTCCGCCCAAAACCATCGTGGGAACAAACGCAAAGAACTTATTTGTTATCGGGAAAGAAGATTCTGTCTGTCGGGAAGGACCAGGATTTCCCCGGGGCGAACCCTGTGCTGACGTTCCCGGGCAACTCTTTCCAGTGCGAACGGATCCACCGAAAGATCGTGCACTTCCTTTTTTTCATCCTGGATATGTTTTAAAAGAGCCTCTTTTTCGGACATCAGGTCTCTTCTTGCAAACTGGTAGTGAAACAGGGCATAAAGCCCTGTTTCGGAGGAAAGGATCGCTCTCGCCGAATAGATCAGCAAAATGGCACCGGCAATCAAAAAAAGCCAGATAAAAAGTCTCCGGTCATTTCCCTGCGGCTCGGGGCGAGCGCCTGGTGCAGACATCAGTCCATCTTTCTTCGGAGGTTTTCAAGACCCAGATAAATGGCCTGGTCACCGAGCTCTTCCTCGATCTGAAGAAGCCGATTGTATTTGGCCATCCGCTCTCCGCGGGAAAGAGATCCCGTCTTGATCTGGCCGGTTCCGAGAGCAACCGCGAGATCGGCAATGAAGGTATCTTCAGTCTCTCCCGAACGATGTGATATCATCGCACCCATCCGGTTCTGGAGTGCCATCGTTGTGGCATCGACCGTTTCGGTGACCGTTCCCACCTGATTGAGCTTGACCAGAATCGCGGAAGCGGCCCTTCGTTCGATTCCTTCGACAAGGTAGCGTGTATTCGTCACAAAAAGATCGTCTCCAACAAGCTGTACAGCCCCACCAATCCTGCGCGTCATCTCAACCCATCCGTCCCAGTCATCTTCAGAAAGACCGTCCTCAATAGACACAATCGGGTACTTTGCGATGAGCTCCTCGTAATAATCGATCATCTGGGCAGATCCCAGCGTCAGGTTTTCCCCGGAAAGTCTGTAGACGCCGTTCTTGAAAAACTCCGTTGCCGCCGCATCAAGTGCCAGAGAAACATCCTGCCCGGGCTCATAACCGGCTTCCCGGATCGCTTCCACCAGAAGATCCATTGCCTGGGCATGCGATGAAAGGCTTGGCGCAAACCCGCCTTCGTCACCGACAAGAGTCGTCAGTTTTCTGTCCGAGAGGACTTTTTTAAGAGTCCAGAAAACCTCCGACCCCATTCTGAGGGCTTCACCATAGCTTTCCGCGCCGTGGGGAACAATCATGAACTCCTGGAAGTCGAGATTATTGTCGGCATGGGCCCCTCCATTGATCACATTCATGAAGGGAGTTGGAAGGATTCTGGAAAGGCTGCCCCCGATATAACGGTAGAGAGGAAGGTCATGATCCATCGAAGCCGCCCGGGCGACCGCCATCGAGACTCCCAAAATAGCATTGGCCCCCAGATGGCCCTTGTTCTCCGTGCCATCAATGGCGCACATGGTTTCATCGATGAGAGACTGCTCGTCGGCGGGAAGTCCGATGAGTGTTTCCCGAATCACTCCATGAACATGAGCGATCGCTTTCAGGCAACCCTTTCCACGGTATCGGGAAGGATCCTGATCCCGAAGTTCAAGGGCTTCCCTCGATCCGGTCGAAGCACCCGAGGGAACCATTGCGGAACCCTGTGCCCCGCTTTCCAGCAGGACATCCACCATAACAGTGGGGTTTCCTCGGGAATCCAACACTTCCCTCGCCAGGATCTCAGAAATCTCGCTCATCGTCATTCCTCCATAAACCCAGTGATTGATTCAACAAAAAAATCGCAGGGACCATCCCTGCATGCCCTGCGGGAAAGGGCTATCGTGAAGGGGTGGCTGCACCCCCCAAAAACGCATGGTATGAAGAGTCCGGATAGGAAACAGTTTTCAAAAAATTCCTGACATCGCCACCGGGCAAAAGCTCCGAGGCGGGGAATGTCCCCAGGGGAATCTCCCCGCCGAAACTTGAATTCTCATAGTGGTTATGACAGAACGCACAGGATTTTTCCTTTGCAGGAAACCCTTCGTGAGCAGCCCGGACATAACCGTGCGTATGGCATTTCAGACAATTCCCGTTCGGGACAACGCCTCCCACGAACCTGACGGCCGGACGGGGAGTCCCGACAGCATGGACCAGAAGCTCCTTGACCCCCGTCATCTGTGCACCAAGGGCACCAAGAACCCCGGGGCCGGAATGGCAGATAATGCAGTTCTGGTGGTGACGGCTCGCCCCTGAAGCATAATAGGCCTTCCCCAGGGGTTTCATTTCATGGCAGGTCAGGCAGAACTCGCGCTTTTCCTCAAGCAGGTGACCACCAACCGACAGACCTCCGCCAAGAACAAGGAGCATCAGGCAGATAAAAGCCCATTGAAGGGCAAGCTCGCCTTTTCCCAATACGATCTCCTTCCAAAGCTGTCAGCGGTTATCAGGAAGAACGCTTTACCGAAAGCAGCTTTCTCGACCAGTGCCATTTACCGTCGGAGGCCCATGCCCCCTCAGCGACCCAGCCCAGGGACGGTTCATAGTAGTCATAAAGGATTTGAGGGCTCTTCCGGCGGATCAGGTCATAGGTGATCACCTTTTCCACCACCCAGCAGGTCATGGTCCCAAAAGGAAGAGTGACTCTCACCTTTCCCCAGACCTTGCTGTGGGATCGGTTCTGCCCATCCTGGACATCCCAGGAGTCCCCCTTTTTGAAGGGAAGGCGATAAATGAGAAGAGGCGGATGAAATGTCCATATATGATCCCCAAAAGCCGAGCTCGAGGTCAGCTGGACAACCCGTCCGGTTTTTGGGTTGACACCGTAGGTCGCAACAATCTTTCGCCGGGGAAAGTTCACGTAGGAGATCTCCCGGGAAATTTCGATGACACTGCGTCCATCCTTGACTCCCAGGGGCCTCTGGACTTCCTTGATCCGGACATTGTTTCCAAGGCCGGAATAGACCCGAGTCATCGCATCCGTCGGGAAATAACGGATCTCCCCCGCAAACGAGCAAAGCGGATCCACAAAGATCGACCACAGATTCGCCACAAAGAGAAAGCTCACGGTGAAAAGGGAGCTGGCAGAGATCTTTTTCATCCTGTGCGAGCATTGGAAACCTCGCCGTTCACGGCGGGGAGGAATGCGCTCTCCTTTCTGTCGGTCGTCGCCCATGAATACCCGTACCCGTCGGCTCTCTGAAGAAGCCGGCAGAGCTT
>JAPTWQ010000109.1 GCA_028064945.1 Nitrospiraceae bacterium
TCGGACTCCTTCTCGTCGGCCCCGACCTCGAGGACGTCACCTTCGACCGGATCGTGTCGGCTCTGTCCGAGCCCTTCGAGATCGGCGGGGAGCGCGTGGAGATCTCCGGGAGCCTGGGCGTGACCTTTTCTCCCCCGGACAGGGGGGAGGTCGACCCGCTCCTCTCCCATGCCTCCCTCGCCCTTAACCGGGTCAAGGCGAGGGAGGGAAACGGCTGGACTCCCTTCCAGGAGGAGATGGAGGAGGCCCTCGAAAATCGCCATCGGATCAGAAACGAACTCGTCCGCGCCCTTTCGGAAAAGGAGCTCGTCCTCCACTACCAGCCCCAGGTTGACATGGTGTCCGGGGCCGTTACGGGCGTCGAGGCGCTGGTCCGCTGGAATCATCCGGAACGGGGCCTCCTGTTCCCGGACGCCTTCATCAATGTGGCGGAAAGAAGCGATCTGATTTCCTCCCTCGGCCGGTCGGTCATGGAAGAGGCGCTGGCCCAGCAGGAGCGATGGAAGACCGGCGGCCTCGAGCTTCGGGTGAGCGTCAACATCGGTGCCCGGCACTTTCTTTCCGACAACTTTCTGGCCGATCTGGACGCTGCGATCTCCCGCCACTCCCGGAACGGGATCTGCCCCGTGACGCTCGAGCTCGAGGTCACGGAGACCGAAGCCCTCAAGGATCTTTCCAAGGCCCAGACGATCATTGAGAAATGCCGAGAGAGGGGGGTCCTGGTCAGCCTCGACGACTTCGGAACCGGGCAGGCCTCGCTCACTTCTCTCCAGAGGCTCTCCGTCGGGGAGATCAAGATCGACAAGGGATTCGTCGGGAAGATCCAGGACAGCGACAAGGACCGGGCGATCGTGTCGAGCCTGGTCGTGGCGGGCCGCATGATGGGCATCGACGTCGTCGCCGAGGGGATCGAGACGGAGGAAACCGGACTCCTGTTGATCGGGATGGGATGCCGGGTCGCCCAGGGGTACGCCATCGCCAAGCCGATGCCGGCAGAGGCCGTGCCGGCATGGATTGCCGGCTGGACTCCCTTCGACTCCTGGAAAAAGGGAGCGCCTCCGGGCGATCCGGCCCGAGGGATTTCCGGGGAGAGAAGAAAATGAATTCCTCGACAATGACTTCTCCGATCCTAACAGAATTCTCGCCCGCTGGATCTCCCCCAAGGGAGCCTTGCGGGATTGGGACATAGATTCCAGACGTTTCCATTCCTCATCGTTCGGAATCAATGGCGCTCTCTGCGTTATTCTGGACACTGGACCTCCTGGGGTTGAGGGCAGGACTTCTTCCTCATATAAAACCCAGAGATCTATGTCCATCTTTAAGGAACTAACGACCAGGAAGCACGGAGGATGGCAATGCCAATAAACGCCGTTCATGAAGAACCCATAATCCCAGCACAGAGGATTATGAATGTCGCAGTGAGAGTGGATCAGTCTGCAGGTGAAGTGGAAGCTGTAATACACGAGGCGGTCAATGCCTCTGGTCAGGTGATGAAGGCTATCACCGATAATGTGTCTTCTGTGGAGGATATTCTGAAACAGCTTCAGAAAATCGAACACGTCATCGAAGATATCAGGGAAATTTCCGGCATGACCAATTTACTGGCCTTGAATGCTGCTATTCAGTCGGCGCGCGCCGGTGAGCATGGTAAAGGATTCGCCGTTGTGGCCGACGAAGTCCGGAAGCTGGCTAATCGTGTGAAGGAGGCTACCGAGGCGGTGAGCACGACCATCTCAATCATTGGGAGGCACGGCCAGACAATCCAGGCCAAGAATAGTACAGCTCAAGAGGAAAGCAAAAGTGTACAAGATGTCGTGCGGCGTCTTACGGCCAAAGCGAATAGCCTGCGCGTCTTGTCAACATTGGTGCAGTTTGAGGCGACAGAGGAAACGCACCATGAGTTTGTGGAAAAAGCCGTGCAGGAATCGGAAAAAGGTGCAAGTGACATATCACCTGCGGACCTGCCTTTACCTATGGATCATCACCAATGTCGCTTGGGTAAATGGTATGATGGTGTTGGACGTGATAGATTTGGCGCCATTGCCGGTTTTCAGGATCTGGCCGTTCCCCATCAAAGGATTCACCAGTTGGCGGTGGACCTGTTGGAGGCCAACCGGCGGCAGTCTCCGGATGTTGCGATTATTCGTGATGAGCTAAAAACGCAGCATCGCGCATTTAACAAGGCACTTGATACTATGCGCAAAACGCTCACGACTGGTGAGTTGGAGGGGGTAAGCGCAAATGTCTGAACATTTGCCCGCGCATTCCCCTTCTTAGGCTGTCAGCCAAGAGGGGGGCAAGCGGGCGGTTTTGGTTTTCCTCATCGCATTGAGGTAACATCTTCCCATGCAGACTGGCAAACGCTTCCGCGCGTATCCCACCCCCGCCCAGGAAAAGATCCTCCTCCAATGGATCGGACACCAGCGGTTCATCTACAATGCCAAGGTCTCGGAAGACCGGTATTACCGGGCCTTCGCCAAAAAAGCGGTCTCCCTTTCGGGGACGCCCATTCCCGTCGACCAGGAGTACGCCCGGTTCATCGGGCCGGAGACCTCCTGGCTCCGGGAGGTCCCCTCTCCGATCCTCCGGAACGGGGCGGTCCGCTGGAAGCAAGCCTACGGCCGGTTCTTTGCCGGTCTGGCCGGGCGTCCCGTCCGAAAGAGAAAGGACGGACGGCAGTCGGTCTGGATCACCTCCGAGCTTTTCGCCTTTCGGTACAACGAGAAGACCCACGCGAGCGAGCTGGTTCTGGGAACGAAGAAGTTCCCGGTGGGGGTTCTGTCCTTCACGGCCCATGCCCCGTATTCCCGTCCCGCCTCGATCCATCTGTCCGTTGAGGCCGGCAAGTGGTACGTCTCATTCTCCTCGGACGACGGCCTTCCCGAGCCGAAGGAGGAGGACACGGTCGCCTGGCTCCGGATGTTCTCGGACGAGGAACTCCAGAGCAAAACCCTGGGCTTCGACCGGGGAGTGGTGACGCCGGTGATGGCAAGCTCCGGGCGGAGGATCGACTTTTCTTCTGTCCAGAAGATCCGGATGGAGAAGAAAGAGCGGGCCCGGAAACGCTGGCAACGAAAACTCGCCCGGCAGGTCAAAGGCTCGAACAACCGAACGAAGACGAAACAACGCTTGGCCCGGACCTTCGAATATGCGAAGAATGTGAGAACGGACGTGATCCACAAGGCCACCCACGACCTTGTGTCCGATCCCGACCGGAGCCTCTTCGTCGTCGAGGATCTCAAGGTCAAAAACATGACGAAAAAGCCGGAGGCGAAGAAGGACGAGTCCGGACGCTATGCCAAAAACGGAGCCCGGGCCAAGGCCGGTCTCAACCGGGCGATCCTCTCGTCCTGCTGGGGCCTGTTCGTCCTCTTTCTTTCGTACAAGTCAAAAAGAAACGGGAAACTGGTTCTCAAGATTTCTCCGCACTACAGTTCGCAGGAGTGCGCCCGGTGCGGGCACATTCATCCGGACAACCGGCCCTCCCAGGCCGAGTTCGTCTGCCAGCGCTGCGGACTTGCCGACAATGCCGATCACAACGCCAGCCGCGTTATCGCCCGACGGGGAATCCGGCTTCTTCTGGAAGGGAAAATCCAGCAGAAGCCGATTCGGCGCTGCGGGATCGGAAAACTCAGAACACGAGGGCAGGAACTGTCCGAAGTCAAAGCCTCTGGAGAGGACGATAAGACGCGAAGGCCCCGACGCCTTCGCGCATCCTCGACGAAAGAGGAACATCCGCTCGCGAGACCGGAAACCCCCACTACAGCGTCAGCTTAGTGGCGGGAGAGTTCATAATTCTGCCGGAAACATCGGAGACCGGGTTTCCGGTCGCCCCGTCTGCCCAACATGGTTATCCGCACACATTTCGCTCGCGTTAGAGGCTGTCTCAAAGCTACAAGTTATTGTGATATAGTAATATTTATGAATAGTCGCAAGTCGTTTGCATAATTTGCTATGTGCTAATGTTCATAGAAGAGCGGCTTGCGAAGATGACCTCCGAACGCAATGCTCTCGAAGGGCGCCTGATCGGCCGGACCGAAGAGCTCGTTCGCGAAATGGATCGTCTTCGTCAGGAATTGGAAAAGGAACGGCAGGAAAAAGCCGAAGCCCGCGAAAAAGCGGCGGAACTCTGGGGGCGCCTCACTCAGATCCAAGAGACCGAAAGGCTTGGGGTCCCCTCGCCGGAAGACGAGACCAAGAAAAACGGGCAAGATCGGAGGCAAAAGCAGGAAAAGTCTTGACATTTTCAACGCTTGGGGAAAATGAAGGAGAAACTACCGGGAGGTTCGTTCCGAACCTCCCACTTCAACCACACTGGCTGGTTTTGATTCGACCGGTGACACAGGGATCTTTTCAGTCTGCTCGGAGACGATCACATGATCGTCTTTCTCGACCACATTCTGACCGACTGCGATCCGGGATCGCCCGGCCGTCTATTGGTGCGTCTCAAAAGCCCGTCGAGGGAGCGGGGCAAAATGGAGGGCTGTGCTGGCGATTACGAATGGGCCAATTCCTCACGAAGAATCCGACGAAGGACCTCTTCTGTTACAGGCTGTTGCTGTAAGCCGACCATCGTCCGTAATGCTTCATTCACCAGTGTTTGATAACCCTTCCCTGTTTTTTCCGCTTGGGATCGGCAAGCTTCCAGAATGTCGTTGTCGATCCAGATGGTGATGCGTGTTTTCTCGGGGCGAGATACTACCGGGCCTCTCCGGGCCTTGGTCATGTCATAATCCGGACCCGTCTCAAAGTTCTTCATAGTTTTCCCTCTCCTTTTTAGATGCCTTTCTCGCGGAGATAATCCGGATACTGTTCTTTCGTTCCGTCCAGACCACAGTCAAAACTCGGCCAAGAGCATCCATTCCCACTGTGATAAAGCGTTGTTCCATTTCGGATGAAGTGTCCTCCCGGGTCAAGGCTCTGGGGTCGTAAAGCACAGGCTCTGAATCGGACAGGCTGACACCGTGTTTTTTCCAATTTCCCTCCGCCTTGGAAGGATCGAATTCGATCTCCATACTCAATGATACATACTTTATATGCATATGTCAATGTCAATTTCTCAGGGTAACCGATACAGACATGGCCGATGTCAAGCCCCTTGAGCAAGAGAATCATGCTGTTTCTTTGGGCACAACGAAACACACCGTCAGTACTTGTTTTCCACATGTTCCCTTTTTCTCGGATTCATGAAAACGCCTGCAACCCCGGGTGAGACTCTTTTCGACGATTGATCAGACTGATATGCGTGTGTTACGAGCCGAAAACGGCTCGCAGGGACAACATGATTATGTTTCGTCGCAAGCTTTCCTCCATCTACCCTCGTGGATCGCTCCCGCTTTCGCAGGGGCGCCTACACAGTTACGTCGAGGGTTCTCCATTCGTGAGCCGTATGCCTCACCGTAGGGTGCCGGCATTCTCAAGTGGGGCTTGTGGACCTCCTTTTAGAGAATCATGATTCATTTGTTTCCGGAACGGTAAAAATGCGTTCTAGATCCTTTCGTTTGAGGATTATGAGGTAAGGGATACAGGAAAGTGGTGGGCCATCGCCCACACGAATCCGGCCAGTTCCCGGGCCACCGCGCAAATGATCTTGCCCTGGGGCTTGCCTTTCCCCAAAAGCTTCCGGTATCTGGTTCAGGCGCCGTTCCGCCCTCTGTGCCAGATGAATCACCTCCTGGGGGGCATTCCTCCCGACGATCCTTGGTCGCCTTGCTGGGCTTTGCCGGATACCTCTGGCTCCAGGAACATTCCACAAGGATTCTCCGAAGATGGGTGTTTCCCGACTTGCTGATTCCGCCCTGTCTCTTTTTTCCTCCGGAGGAGTATCCACTGCTGGTCAGACCGGTAAACTCCATGAAGGAAGAGGCTTTGTGAAAGCGCCGGAATTCCTGCACCTCGACCATCAGGGTGACCGCCGCCAGGGTGTTGATCCCCTTGAAACACCGCAGATAGGACACGGGGGTCCTGTAGGTCGGGTCCTGGGCCAGCGCTTCGACCTGGGTGGACAGATCCTTCAGCCGTTCGCTCGTTTCTTCGACCGCCCGGTAGGCGGCATCGAAGGCCTGCTGGAGAGCTTTGAACTCGAACTTCTGGGCCTTGAGCCAGGCCCAGTGCTTCGTTCCCCAGAGCACGGTGTTGTCGGTGTAAACCCGCCCCTGACGCAGAAGAAACTGGGTCAGCCGGTTCCGGTCCCGGGTCTGGTCGGTCAAGGCGTCTTCTCGCGCCCGGACCAGATCCCGGGCGGCCTCTTCCGCTCCTTCGGGGATCCGGATCGCAGTCAGCGCGTCCGTTCGACAAGAAGGGGAATGGCGACTTTCTGGGCGGGTTCGATCCAGTACACGTCCTCTTCCCCTGGGAATATCGCCGGGGTGGGGATATCGCCCCCTTGGTCGAGGATGGCCCCCATCACTCCCGGTCACCGGCGAAAGTCCCCGAACAAGAAAAGAGCGTCCCCTGCCTTCCCGTTTCTCCGTAATTCTGACGGACCACGAGTCTTTCATT
>JAPTWQ010000097.1 GCA_028064945.1 Nitrospiraceae bacterium
CACCAGAGGGGGGGGAAATTTCGTTTCCCCAAAAGGGGGGGATTTTTACTCCCATTGACAGTATCTGCACTTCCTGGAAACCTTGACAATGTGCGTGCGTTCACTCTATCTGATCGCGACTGGCTCTGGAGTTCGGAGAGAGCAGATATCTCGATCTTTGCCCAGTAACGATTCATGATCAACTTCGGAGTTGCCCGTGCATTGAGTGGATGGAGTACCGATACAGGAGTGGGGGGCAACAGCTGGTAGGTAGCCATCAACTCTTCGGCAATGTGGAAGCCAGCAATGTCTCCGTGGGGATCGACTTCACTCACAAATTGGTGAATATGGCTAGCTTCAGAGGGGGGGAACGATCGTCTCTCCCCTTTCTCATAAAGCCAACAGTGCAATCGTCCACCGATGGAGAAATCCCCTCGATCCAGCACTTCCGGCCAAGGACATTTTGTCCAATTGTCTTCAGTTCTCCGAGGAGACGGGGTGAGACAGCTTCTCTTGTTTCAATGTTTAAGGATTCACCGCGTCCCCTTCCGATGGCTGCCCCCTGTACTACACAATCGCCGGCATTCCGACGAAGGAATGCGATCGATCCTCCGACCCCACAAATCTTCCGTCTCTCGCACATCAATAGGATTTGACCATTTCCCCAACGGGGCGTTTTTGATAGGATGTCGCAGTTACCCTCTTCTAAACGTTGCCCTTCCGCGTCTTCATGAGCCATGAAGGACAACTTGGATCAGGTCGTTCCGGAATCCCCACGAATCTCCGGCTCTTGGCCGTCTTCCGAAAAAAGACCCGTTCGACCCGATGGCGGAATCCCCCTAAAAAGGGTCTCGCCTAATCTTTATCGGAAGAGATTCCTGCCATCGTCTCTTTCAAGGGAGGATAACTCGCAGCACTCCCAAAAGGCGGTCACACTCGATTCCACGGGGAAGGGCTGAAGGAGGGCATCAACGTCTTCTCCGAGCAGCGCGGTGATCTTTGCTGGACGCTATGCCAGGGGCAAACGCATCGTCCGTCGTCTTCAACGGGATGGACCGACACAAACATTCATTGATATGGGAGGCATGATGGGAACAAAGGCAGGACTTCTCTTGGCGGGGATTCTTTGTGTATGGCTCGGATTCTCCACAGAGGCTCAGGCAGGGCTCAAGCCGGGTGATCCGATCCGGGGAAAGAAGATCTTCCGCTCCTTCTGCGTTCAGTGCCATGGGATCAAGGGGAACGGGCAAGGACCCGCCGCCGGAGCCCTGATGAACAAGCCCGCGAACTTCACCGACCCCTCCCTCTGGTCAAGCCATGACGAATCCTTCTTTCTTGAGACGATTCGCCATGGACGCGGAGGCATGGCCCCTTATTGGGATGTTCTCACGCCTCAGCAGATCCTCGACGTTCTCTCCTACGAGAAGACATTCCGGAAAAAATAACCGGCGGCTTCCTCCCCGCTCTCCCGGCCTCCGGTCACATTCCCTCATCCTCTGACCGGATGCCGAACCGGGCAGAACCGTCAACGGGAACGTCACCCCTCGTTATAATATGTCCACAACTCAACTCCCACCGAAAAAGTGAAGGAAAACATAAGCGATGGGGGGCGCAGGAAGGGGGCAAGGAGATCTGAGAAAAAATCTCCCGATCGTCAGCTATCGGAGGATCGCACGTTAGGGCTCCTCCGATGAAATGGCCCGGATCTCTCCTTTCCAAGTGACTGGCAATCTCTTTCTTCATGATGGATTGCCGGG
This sequence comes from Nitrospiraceae bacterium, assembly GCA_028064945.1. Next base: position 1,737 of record JAPTWQ010000097.1, read on the forward strand.
AGGCTCCTGGCATTTTGGTCAACCCTCTTTGCCTTTAGAAGGTCCAAGAGACGATCACACCTGGGAGATGGCTCCATTGGGCCGATCCGAAAGTGACTCCATTAGGGGCAGATCCGGGAATGGATCCATATGGGCGGTCAGTAACACAAGGGGATAAAAATGCCTTGAAACGATTTCGAGAGGTAACGAATGTGGGGGGTATGATTCTCACGATGGGGGACCCGGAACCCCTTTTTCACAGGGAGAGATTGAGAAGGGGGAAGGAAGATTGGGGGGGAGATATTTTTTGATGGAAAAGGTTCGACTAAAGGAGGTCCTTGACCTCTTTGGAACTTCTGATGCAGGTCAAAACGACCTGACGGATTGTACCAAGAATCGTCGGAGAAAAATCATCCTTCAATCGTATCTTTCCTTTTTTCAATAATGATTCCAACTTTTTCAACGGGATTACTCGGGCATGATCGCAACGAACGTAGGAGATTTTGGAAAAGAAGGAATGAGCCCTCCGCCCAAGGGTTCCATTGCATTTTCCGGAGGAACATTTTTTGGAGGAAATATTGACGATGACGCACATTTTCTCTTTTCGGACAAGACAAGCCTGCAGGACGGTCCAGAGATGCATTGTTCCGGACTTGTCCTGCATGAGAAACGTGTTTCCAATCCCAATCACGGATCACTGAAGATTTCTTCGAAAAAAGCTTCGTCACGCGCATCTTCGGCAGTTTTTTCGATCTCTTTTGCGGATTTTCGGAGAGCATCAAGAATCCGTTCAACCGAAATATTCTGGTTTCTTGGAGTCTTTACCCATTCGGGAAGTTCATGCGTCAAATCGGAGAGGTTCCAATGATCCAATGTTTGGCAGAATCGGCCCACTTCATCCAGAATGTTGACATCCGCATCCGAGAGAGGACCAGTCAACTCTGGACCGACCAATTGAACGTCATACCTGATCTTTCGGATCAATCCGCCCCATTCCCCTTCCTTGATTCGGTCATAGACGTTTGATAGCACCGGCCCCAACTTCATAGCGACATACCGGTCACCCGTAATGGGGCGCCCGTATTCCATAAGCGCAGCCCGATCAGCAAGATACAGAAGCTTGAGAAGGCGCATATAGGGCATACAGCCATCATTTTTGGCCAAGAGATGGGTAGCGGCTGCCAAAGCCTTACGTTCGTTGAACGGGAATCGGATCGGTTCGATCTTCGGGACAACAGTCTTTGTGCCCATCGGTTCCTCCTCGGATCGATATTACCTCGAGTAAAAGTACCCTTATCTTACGGCAGGATGGGATCCGCAGGAGAAGGTTGTGAAGATTTTTGGAGTTAAAACCGCCTCAGCACTCTCCCGGTTCCTAGCCCTAGAAGAATTGCCGATTCCGATTTAGTCTGAGAAAAACTATCCTCTAAATGCGCGTCGGGAGTCACCATGGAACTCCCGCAGCGTCATAAGCGTCAGCCAAAATTTGCTACGAAAGGTCAACAATGGGAGAGAGGTATTCTTTGAAGATGGCTTAAATAAATGGCGTCCCCAACGGGATTCGAACCCGTGTTACCGCCGTGAAAGGGCGATGTCCTAGGCCGGCTAGACGATGGGGACAGACGCGGAAGGCAAAAAACTTTTAGAGTTTACAGTGTCCGTCGCCCAAATGTCAATGCCGGCGCGACGTCCATTCCGAAAAGGGACTCGGTTCGCCCCTCTCGGTCGTTTTTCAAGGAGATAAAGACTCAGACCGGTTTTCCCCTCTTCGAATCGTTCCGGATCTCTTTTCTCCCGCGGACAAACGCCTGTCGAAGAAAAACGTCGGACCCGACCCCATTTTTCGGCTCTTTGTCCCGGGATCAGACCGCCCACCCTTTCAAACATGACGGACTTCTCCCATCATTTTCGGCCTTCATTTCCGGGATCAGAAATGAGCCGTGGGAACAAGGATGGGTCACGAGCTCAATCGCTCTTCCCCAGACTCTCCGCAATCTCCCGAACGCGGGCGAGATCCACGTTGGCGAGAGCGGCAACCTCTTCGAGAGAAAATCCTCCTCGCTGAAGCATCCGCTGGATCGTCTGTTGCTGATTCTGCTGAATCCCCTGCTGGATCCCTTTCTGGATTCCCTCCTGGATTCCCTCCTGGATTCCCTCCTGGCGCCCTTCCTGGATTCCCTCCTGGCGCCACTGTTCCATCCAGGTATCGACGATGCTTTGTGCCATTCCGACCTCCTTGACGATGGGATCGAGGATCCGTTTCATCTCCTGGGCGTTGGTGATTCCATACACGCCGCCCATATAGTCAATCTCCGGTTTCAGTATATCATAGGGGGCTTTTCGCTCCCAGACCTCCTGCAGGAGAAGTCGCGCACATTTTTCAACGTTGTCGAAAATATGCTTGAGAGACAGGAGAGCCAGCACCGCCCCGACATCGTCGAACTGGGTCCGGATCTCCTCGTCCTCGATCCGATGAAGATCGATGACGGGAAGAGAGAAATCGGGGGTCACCATTAGAAGCTCCGACGGGGGCTTCAGCACGTCGGAGAGTCTCGACGGAAGAGTCCAGGGGCGCTTCCCATGGTAGAAAAGGACGGGAAGGAGAGGGAGGAGAGGACGCCGCTCCTTCTTATCCCGGACCCAAAGCCCGCACAGGTAATGGGCGATCTGGAAGTGGACCCCCTCGTCCGGTGCGCTCTTGTGCTCCACGATCAGGTGGATCCGGGCCTCCTGGCCGCCGAATCGGGCCGAGAAGGCCAGGTCCATGAGGGAGACATCGAGTCCCTCTCCCACCGACTCCGTCGTCAGGGGCACGAGAGAGCCGGCGTCCAGAGAGGACGAAATCTCGACGGGAAGAAAGGACTTGAGAACGGCTCCCAGACGATCCGGCTGCCCCAGGGTCGATTTGAAGAATCTGTCATGCAGAGAGATGTCATTCATCGACTATCTTTCACTTATTAGTTGTTTTAGAAAACGGACAAAACGAGGCCCTATTATCTGCAAGAGAAAAGTAAAGTGCAAGGGGACAGAAAAGGGAAAAAGAGGAGTCAACACGGACGCCACGCCACGAAGGCGTTCCGTAACCGGGAAAGGATCCTCCGGTCTTCCTGTCAGAGGAGCCGGGGAAGATCGACCCGGGCGACTCCCGACAGGAGGGGGAGAAGCCGATCCTTCTTTGAGAGGGCGGCCTCGGCAATCGGCCAGGCGATCCCGACCTCGGGATCGTTCCAGAGGATCCCCGCCTCATCCTCGGGGTCGTAGAAGTCGGTGCACTTGTAGAGGAAGTCCGCCGACTCGCTCGTGACCTGGAAGCCGTGGGCAAAGCCTTCCGGGATATACATCATGGCGTGATTCTCTTCCGAGAGGATTGTGCCGAACCACCGGCCAAAGGTCGGCGAGTCGGGTCTCAGGTCCACCGCCACATCGAAGACCGATCCCCTCACCACCCGTACGAGTTTCCCCTGGCCGTGGCGCTTCTGGTAGTGAAGGCCCCGGGTCACCCCCCGCGCGGATCGGGAGTGGTTGTCCTGAACGAAGAGGTGGGGGAGACCGAGACGGGCAAAGGTCTTGGCGTGGAAGCTCTCAAGAAAGAACCCCCGGCTGTCCCCGTGAACTTTCGGAGCCAGAAGGAGAACTCCCGGAAGAGAGGTCTCTTTTACTTCCATTGGTCCTCCCCCGCCTCCACCACCTCGCGCAGGTAGTGGCCATAGGCGTTCTTGTAGGTGGCGGCCATCCGAAGAACCTCCTCTTTCCCGATATACCCCAGACGAAAGGCGATCTCCTCGGGGCAGGCGACCTTGATCCCCTGCCGCTTTTCCAGGACCTCCATGAAGATCGCCGCCTCCAGAAGGGACTCGTAGGTCCCGGTGTCGAACCAGGCCACTCCTCGTCCAAGCTTGGTGGCTCCCAGCGCTCCCTCCCGGAGATAGAGGCGGTTGAGGTCGGTGATCTCGAGCTCCCCCCGAACCGAAGGCGTCAGCGACCGGGCCCGGTCCGCGACGGTCCCGTCGTAGAAATAGATCCCGGGAACGGCATAATGGGAGGGGGGCTTTGAGGGCTTCTCCACGATGTCGCACAATGCCCCGGAGGCGTCGAAGGAGAGAACGCCGTAGCGCTCCGGATCCCGGATCCCGTAGCCGAAGATCTGCGCTCCCGACGTCAGGGTCGCCGCCTTCCGCAGGACCTCAGGCAAGCCGTGGCCATAGAAGATGTTGTCCCCGAGGATGAGGCAGACCGGCTCTTTTCCTACAAAGGATTCTCCCAGCAGGAAGGCCTGGGCGAGCCCTTCGGGTTTCGCCTGCACGGCATAGGAGAGGGAGAGCCCCCACTGGGACCCGTCCCCCAGAAGACGCCGAAAGAGCGGCGTGTCGTCGGGGGTGGAGATCACCAGGATCTCCCGGATGCCGGCCAGCATGAGGGTCGTCAGGGGATAGTAGACCATCGGCTTGTCATAGACCGGCATGAGCTGCTTGCTCACCGCCCGGGTCAGCGGATAGAGCCGGGTCCCCGATCCCCCCGCCAGAAGAATCCCTTTCATTTTTCCGTCCTTTCGCCTTTGCGCCCGGTGCCCTGCCGGGAGCCGTCGTATCGCTTTCTCAGCGCCTCCCACCAGAGGCGGTTTTCAAGATACCAGCGAACGGTCTTCTCCAGCGCCTCCCCGAAGGTATGGGCGGGGGTCCAGCCCAGCTCTCCCCGGACCTTGGTCGCATCGATCTCGTAGCGCCTGTCGTGGCCCGGACG
>JAPTWQ010000144.1 GCA_028064945.1 Nitrospiraceae bacterium
TCGTTCGTTGTTGCTCCCCTCGACCATCGGGAGAGGGGGGGGTGCGCTGCTTCTTTCTTTTACCCCTCGACCCCGACCGAAGGGAGCGGGAGAGGGGGGCCGTTCTTCCCCACCGCCCGACCGAAGGGAGAGCGGGGGGGCAAGCCGTTTTCGCGTAGCGAAAACATGGCTTGCTCCAAACCTATTATACCCGACTTGCAGGACAAGTCAAGGGTCGGGATGGCGGGTTTCCGTGAAGCAAAAATGCGAGGACAGATCGGAGATTGCGTGAAGCGGAAATGGCGAGGGCTGATCGGATTATTGCGAAGCGGAAATTGCGAGGATGAGCGGAGATTCCGTGAAGCGAAAAGGCGAGACGGATTTGTGATCGGTCTGGGGATTCTAGCCGAACCCCCCGGAAATTCTCCGGAAGACCTCCCCCGAGACTGGATCGCTTCGCTCTCCCGTCTCGACCCCTGACGGGGTGTTTCCCGGCGGGGGAAAGGTTCAGGAAGGGACAGGACCGGGCCGGGTCCAATCCGGGGTTTTCCGGGGATTCTGGCTTCCGTTTTTTGTGGTGTTACCCGACAGGAAGGGAGCTTTTCCCAACATTCTTCCCCCGCTGGCTCCATACCCCCGAAGGGGGTCGACCGAAGGTCGGGGGGGTGCCTTTTTCTTTTTGTTTTTTTGCGAGCAGCTACGCCCCTTAAGGCGTAGCGTAGCGAGCTAGATTATCTTAGATAATCTTAGACTGGCTTCCCGGTTTTCATCTAAAGCATTATGGATGATTGATTTTTTGAAATGTGCGTGTGACAGATAACTTGCACTCTGTGACAGATAACTTGCACTTTGTGACAGATAACTTGCAGACGAGGTTTTTAACCAGTAATGACGCGGGTCGAAAAAATGAGAGTGGCGTCCCTCTTGGGTTTGCGGTCAAGAAATGTCGATGACTGGCTTGGCCTCTGGTCGGACGACAAGCCATTTGTCTTTTGCATATTCCTCGATCCTCCATCCGAGCGGAACAAGATCCATAATGGCTCTCCTGACCCGACTTTTTCTCTGTCGGCGCGTTTGTTCTCCTGCCGTCTCACCGTCTGCCCACACATACCCGCAGACCGTTTCCGTTTCGACCCGTCCATTTTTTCCGGGGTCGATGAAACCGCAGAGGCGTTGATGTACCAATCTGCTAATGTCGTTTTTCAAGGCCCTGACTTCGGACATGACAATCCGGACGTGCCGCGTTTGTCCGAGAACCGCTTCCGAGAGCATTGGATTGAGCGCAACACAGAGACCGTCTGTTTTTTTATCTCCAGAATAGTGCGACAGGAGATGGAACCCTCGTCGCTCCGATCCGCTCTGGACGATAATGGAGACGGTCCATAGTCGTTCAATGCACTCTGCGATTCTTCGAGTATCGGATTCCCTATATCCAATCTCCCTCGCAAGTTGTCGGTAGCTTCCGATGACGACGAGTGACTTTTCTTTCACGGCGTTCCACTTCGGACGAAGGCCCTCCCGGAGCGCCATACCAATGCCGGTTTCCGTTTCGGGTAAGAGGGTTTTTCCGGTCGGTCCAGCCAAGGCGACCAACCCTTGTAAAACCCGCATATCGTCCGCTCCTAGTGGTTCTGGACCTTTAAACTCAATGAGATTCTCCTTGCCAAATTCGTAGACAACGTGCAGTTTACTTGTCTTCCTCTCGCCTTTTTTTAAACTTCTGAATAGTCCAGGCGCGAGACAATGCGATGGCTCATGCTTGGCGTGGGACAGATCAAATTTCCTCACGGCGCACCCCCTTATCCTGCTTGGTCTTCCGTGCTTCCTTAAGTTCGACAGGCAGGAGAACCCCTCCATCACCACGTTTAAACCACTTGTCGCTCTGAATCTCCGAGTAGTTCTGTTTCCCGACGCCGAACCGCACGAAAAAACCCCGCCTGTCGAGGATGGGCGAGCGGTCGATTCGGTTATCGCTGTAATCTTCTGATTCCGATTCGGTCATTTTTCTGAGAAAGGCCGACCATCGGACGTTATCGACAAGCACGGACGCGCCCCTGCTGGCGGACTGGTCGGTTCCAAAGTCCCGACCCCCGATCTTTGAGGTATGGTGCAGAAAGAGGACGGCCGCGCCGGTTTTGGTGGCAACGTACTCGAGGATGGCAATGACTTGTGACATATCGCCATTGCTGTTTTCGTCGAGAGTATGGATGCGGGAAAGCGTGTCGAAGACGGCGAGACGCGTTCCGTGGCAATAGTCGATGATTCGTGCTAGATGCTTCTCGTCAGCGATGTTCAGCCGTTTTCCAAGAATCGTCTCGATGCGAAGATTTTCAGCGATGGCCTCCTTCGCTTCGGTTTTCAGATGTTTCCCGAGGGCGTGAAGGCGATGAACAATGACCGGCTCGGGGTCTTCTGCGGACAGATAGACGACAGGGCCGTGGTGAGGGGGTTTTAGACCAAGAAGATCACCGCCGGGGACGGAACAAGCCACGGACATGGCTGCTTCCAGAGCGAAAAAGCTCTTTCCGGAGCCTCCCGGCGAGACCAAGGCACCAACCGATCCCGATAAGAAACCGTCGAAAACGAAGTCTAAGGGTTGAGGTGTGGAATTAAAAGCACGCATAATGTCGGTAGCCACAGCAAAGCCTCCTTTTGTTTGTGGTTAGCCCTGCTATTAGGTGGATGGACCTAATGGCAGGGCGTTTTTGTTAGTTACGCCATTTTCTTGACCGGCTCCCAACATTCAATTGGCAGACCCGACCGGATTCCTTGAATCGCACGACGGGCGTGCTGGATAGACGGGTAAAGCATCGGGGCTTCCGGATTGCACACATAGCTGGAAAAAGCGGGTATTCCCCTCTCGTCAATCTGTTTTTCGAGACGGATCATGAAGCCTCCCTCGCATTTTTCGACAACCGCCCGATCCGCACTCTCGATGTTTTGTCGGCTGGTCCTGCTCATTCTCTTTTGCATCACGGCCTCCTGTTCTCTTGTTGTTTCCTTACTGTCCTCTATTATACACCGACAGAATCGAATGTCAAGACCTGCGGCCGACTTATCGCAAATCTTTTTTTCCCTCTTTCCCTTCCCCATTTTTCCGGGCGCGGTGGCCACCCCATCCCACAGACAGCGGAGAAAGAAGGGGGGGTTCCCCCTGACCCCCCCTTCGGGGGCGCTCGATCCTCTCCGACCTCGACCGATGGTCGGGTCTGCCTCTTCGTTTTTTTCCGGATCAGGTTGCGCCTCCGGACCCCCTAAAGTTCCCCCAAAAATCCCCCCCCGAAATTGCAAAAAAAACCAGCCGAGAGACTCAGCGAGTCCATCGGACGAGCGGTCGGCTCGTCAGACTTTTTTCGTTCCGTCTTCCCCTCTTTTCCTCCGCAATTCTTTCCGAAAATTTCCGATTCCATGACCCACTTTTTCGGAAAAAATGAAGGCAAATTCCGCACAAAGTTTTGACGGAATCCGCATCACCCGATCCGTGACCGTTAAGAAAGTTGTTATGTAGGTACCCTACCACCCGGAAAACAGGTGCAAATAATAACCCCGACACGGTCGAATGCAGTAAGTCCACGTCATAAAAAGACAAAACGATAATACAAAAGTGTTATTCCGACTATTACCTTTTTGGGGTTCAAGTCAGCTAAGTCCGCATGACCAAAGGGCCGATTAATAGTCCATACATTTTCGACTTTTTCTGCCTCAAAAATGAATGTTTTCCGTTATATGACGGGAACTTAATGACAATTACCGCACTTTTTGGCAAAAAGTAATGATTATTGGGGTCAAAAACTCGTGACAATTCGGGGTAAAAATCGAGGAAAGTTTATTCGGATTTTTGAGGAAAGTCTGATCGGATTTTTCGGAAAAGGTGAATCGGATTTTTGAAAAAAGTCGGGGCAGATTTTTTGCGAAGTCGGTGGAAAAAACCGGAGAATTTTTTACAAAAAACCGGGTTTGTTTTTCTTCGGTTTTCGGATTTTCTGTTCGTCCATTTTTCGGATTCGCTGCTCTTCCTCGATCCGTTTTTTTCTCTCCTCTTCTTCCCTTTTTTTCTTCTCCTCTTCCCGGATTTTGATGAGACAGTTGAGGTCGGCCGGGTCCTTCCCCCAACCTTGCGGAGTCATCCAAGGGGTAGGAACAATGCCAGTCATCTGATGAATCAGATCGCACTGTTTTTTGTGATCCGCATCCGTCTTTTTCTGCGTTTCTGTGTCCGTTTCCCGGTCGCAGACCACGGCAATTTTTTTCGCTTCAGAGAGAATTTTTTTAATACGGGGATTCTCCAAAAACGACCGGACCCCGGCCCCTCCGGAGATGATAATCGTGGGGGGCGCGACCCCCTTACGCTTGGCCAGGTCGACCAAGGCGAGAGCATCCACGCCACCCTCGACAATCCAGACGGACTCGGGATTACCGGGAATAACCGGAGCGAACACCTTACGGCTTCCGGCGTAGTCCATCTTCTGGCGGTGATCGTGCGGCGAGACAGCCCGACGGGAGATGTTTTGGACCTTCCCGTCCTCGTCATACCCAACAAAGAGAACGCCGCCCCGGTCGAACCAGAGAGCTTTTGCGTCAATCGCTAATTTTATTGTCTCACGAGAAATTCCGCGCGAAACCAGATAATCGACACCTGATTTAACGTCTTCCTGTTCAGGAATAGGAATCGCTGGGGCCGGAATCGGAGCCGGAGCCGGGGTCGGGCGTGGCAGGGGCAGCGGGGGCGGGACTGGACCCCCGGAGAGGACCTCCCGAGCCTCCACGAAACCGACCCCCTCGATCTCCTGCACCAGATCGAGATTATCCCCGCCCCGAATCCCCTCCCTGTCCACCCAGAGCCACCGCCCGTCATCCTTCCTTGTCAGCCGGTAGACCTCCCGGCCGTCCTCATCACGAACTGACAAGTTTCGCATCCCATCCCTGCGGAGATTATAGTTTTTGGACAGTAAGTAATTTCCGGGATCCATCCTGCGCAACTCGTCAAGATCGGCTCTGGATATGGTCCGGGCCTTCACCTTCCGGGCCTTCCGGAAGCGGTCCAGCCACCCCTTGCGGTCGCCCGGTTCGGGCCTTGGTTTTTTCTTCACCGGAGCCGGGGCCGGGGCTGGTTCTGGAGCCGGGGCCGGGGTCGGCACAAGTCCACGTTTTAATAGCGATGCCCAGGTATAGTTTTTCCCGAGATCGGACCCCTTAAACTGAACTCCATCGAGGGAGAACGAGACCCCGGAGACCCGGCCCGTCGAGGCCACGTTGAGTTTAACCTCGACCCCATGTTTCCTCATCCGGTCCATAAATTCGGAGAGGCCCGGACCCCCCTCGACGGCAGAATCAATTAATTTCTGGAGAACGAGCCGTGGGGGATCCCCGCCCGTCCGGATAGACCGTTCGATCTCCCCCTTAGAAAGCGCCTTGGTCGGGGCATCCTGAGAGGACAGAACGGGGGTCAGCCCGAACTCGGATTCAATCTGACGCATAAGAGCCTCCTGCCGTTTATAGTCGTTCGAGTCGCTAACGACCTTTCCGTCCATCGTGACCCGGTTCACGAGAATATGGATGTGTGGATGGTCGGTGTCGCTATGTTTCGTTACAACGAACTGGTTATTCTCGAACCCCATCCCCTTAAGATAGCGGGCCGCGATCGCGCGCCACTGGTCATCCGTGATGACCTCACCGGGCGCAGCGGCGAGGGAGACGTGGAGAACCGCCTTCTTGAGATTTGGACGGAGACGGCGCATGGTGGCAAACTCGGCCGCCAGCTCCCGGGGATTCCGACCGGCCATGTTCGTGTCGAGGACCACCCCTTTTCCGAGATCGTAATTCGCAGCGCCACGGAATCCGCTGCCCTTAATCGCCTTGGCGATCATGCCTCGACCTTTTCTCCAATGAGAGCGAGCCTGAGAAGGCGAACCTCCTTTACCAACACGGCCAGCAGGTCATCAGGGACGACCACTAACCCACCAGAATGTGCCTCACGCGCCAACTGGTTGATGTTCGAGGCGAGACGGCCCAAATCGGCATACAGTTCTCTGTTTACCGCAGGGGCCGGGGGAGAGGGCAGACGGCGGGAGAGGGCGGTTTCTCGGAGGAATTGGGCCGGGGTCATACCCATCGAGGCCGCCCGATCCCGGATCGCTGCATACTCGGATTCCGAGACCCGGACGCCTATCGTGGACGTTCGGACGGCCTCGGGATCGAGCCGGGGCCGGCCGCCCTTCCGGATAGGGGGGGTGTCGAGGGCGGGGTTCTCTTCCATGCTGACTCCTTTCGTTCGTTGTTGCTCCCCTCGACCATCGGGAGAGGGGGGGGTGCGCTGCTTCTTTCTTTTACCCCTCGACCCCGACCGAAGGGAGCGGGAGAGGGGGGGCCGTTCTTCCCCACCGCCCGACCGAA
>JAPTWQ010000060.1 GCA_028064945.1 Nitrospiraceae bacterium
TCCCGTCCGTCTCCCCTCCTCCCCAGGGAGCAGGCTTCCCAGGAACCCCTGGTGATCTGGCGACGACTTCCGGCAGTCACCGTTCGCTGGGTTCTCTTTTTGAGCTGAAACGGCAGGAGACCCTTCTGAAAAGGGAAATCGCCATCAAAAAGCTGAAAGACCAGCTCAAGGGGGCCCCCGAAAAAAAAATCCTCGACACGGGGACGCGCGGATCTCCCATGACTCTTCTAGCGGCGGGAATCGACGGGAACCGCTATGCCGTCATCGAATGGTCAGACGGAAGAAGAATTCGCGTCCGACAGGGAGAAAACCTTCCGGACGGCACCCGCGTCGTCCGGATCGATGGCTCCGGAGTCTCGGTCAAAAAACGCGGCAAGACCGTGACCTACCCCTATGGAGAATCGTCTGGGGGAAGGCCATCCGGAAACACGCTCCGGTTTTCCGGTTTCTCTCCCCCTCCCTTTCCGATGACCGGAGGTCATCCGTGAGAGTTTTTGAACCCGTCCCCGGACGGGAGATCGGGGTGGTATCCGATCCGGATGGGGACCTTCCAGCCCCCTCCTCGCTGTTGGAGGCGCTTGTGGGATTGGAAGACGGCCGGCTCGTCATTCTGGAAAGCCTGAAGGGCGACAAGGAAGTTTTGTCCTATCGAAAGCATTTCTCGGATTATCTGGAAACCTTCGGGAAGGGAGGAGACCTGAAGGTCAGGGCTACCTGGGTCCCTGAACCAGTTTTTCGTCACTTCATCTCAACGCTCCGAGAACATTCTCCCCCCCTTCCGGAGCCTGATTTTTCTCCGGACCCAATCGTTCCGGAGGCGGAACAGGAATCCTCCGGAAGAATGGAGGAAGTGTTTCCGGAAACGGACGGGGTTCCCATTCCCGAAGTCCTATCGGAAAAAATCGTCGCGACTCCCGACGGACGCATTTTCGCGTCGGAAGATCTTCGCGGAAGGCCCGAATTCGATGTCTTTCTCGACCAAACGTCCATGAGGATGGATGCTCACGGAAAAATCGGCCAGTTCCGGGTTCTCTTCGTCTCCGACAGGGAATTGGGGGATCGACTCTCGAAGGAGCGGGGAGAAAGTCCGGACGAGGACTGGCGCACAGTTCTGTCCGACATGGAGCTTCTTGCCCTTTCCCCTTCACAGAAAGATCAGTCGGTTTATCCAGATGAAAGCTCTGGGAAAACTCCGGAGGAGCCCTCTCCCGAACAAAATCGGGACGGCAAGCCTCCGTTCCGGAGCGACCCCTCGGCCGACGAATCCTTGGGACCCCCGGCCGCTCCTCCCCAAAAGGTCCTCCCGGAAGAAAAAGAAGGGGCTCTCGCCTCTCGGGAGGGCGACCCGGAATGTCTTTCGACGCCATCCGGGGGAACGATTCCGGACTTCCGGGCACCGGACGATATCGCCTCCATGGTCCTGCTCTTTCTGGACGGACGCTTCTATGTGTCACGGGAACATAAGACAAACCAGCACGTCAACTATTACTGCCGGCATTTCGTTCCAGAGCTTTGGCCCAAGATTTTCGGGGACAAGCCTGTTCCGAAACCGCAGTACGTCCCGTATGAACGCTTGAGGAAAATCCGTCTGGAAAATTTGCCAGAAGAGTCTGTCGCCGAAGGATACAGGGCAGAGGGAGACGAGGCCCGGAAAATCATGGAGATCATCCGGGACGCCATCGCCAGAAAAGCTTCCGATATCCATCTCCGGGTCGAACGGGACCGAACGAGAATCCTTTTGAGGATCCACGGTTGGCTCAAGCCCGTACAGACCCTGACCCATGACGAAGGAGAACGGCTTGCCCGGATCGTCTACAACACAATGCTCGATTCCTCCGGTCGGGACAACATGTTTTCCGACAAGAAACCTCAGGACGGACAGTTTCGGCAGGACTACCTTCCCCGGGGGACGTTCAACATCCGGGAGTTTCACGCGCCTACGGGAGGGACGGGCCTCGGGACCATCACCATGGTCCTCCGTCTCCAGTATGGGTCCGGAACGGCGGAGGCCAGCGCACAGGATATCGATACCCTGGGCTATGGGGCGGATCATCTGGCGCAATTGCGGTATCTTATGGGATTGTCTTACGGAATCGTCCTTTTTTCGGGGCCCATGGGATCCGGAAAATCCACTTCCATGGCGTCGGTTCTCTCGATCGTTCTGTCGATGAACCCGCTCGAGGAGGGGAGAGGCCTTCATCTCGCGACGCTCGAAGATCCTCCGGAGTATGTGATCCCCACGGCCAGCCAGATCGCCGTTCCGGGTGGGCAGTTTTCCGAGGTTCTGGGGCGCATCATGCGTTTTGATGCGAACCTTCTGATGATCGGGGAGATCCGGGACGAATCAACGGCCGAAAAAGCCGTCGAGGGGGCCATGAGCGGTCATGTGGTTTACTCGACCGTTCATGCGAACGACGTTCTTTCCATTCCCCGACGTCTAGACGGATTGAAGGTCCGCCGGGATCTCCTGTGCGATCCGACAATTTTTCGCGGCATGGTGTGCCAGCGGCTCGTCCCCCTTCTTTGTCCCGATTGCAGGCTCCCTTGGGAGGAAGCGGAAAGAGCTGGAATCTTGCGGCCGGATCTTTTAAAGCGCCTGGAAGACGTCTCTGCGGATCCGGAAGAAGTTTTTTTTCACCGCGACGGTGGATGCGGCACCTGCAACGGGCAGGGAATCACCGGGAGGACGATCGTTGCGGAAATTCTCATTCCCGATCAGGAAATTCTGGATCTGGTTGCGGGAGGACGCATGACGGATGCCTGGCGCTACTTCTCGGAGAAACTCGAAGGCCGCACGATGATGGATCACGCGCTTGAAAAAGTCCGGAGAGGGGCCGTCGATCCGCGCGATGTCGAGGCTCGTCTCGGATGGATTCATAAGGGATCTCTCGACAGCCGGACGATCCGGGAAATTATCGGAGGGCTTTCGTCGTGAATCCAATATCCGTCTCCGGCCACCTCCATTTATTGAAAAAGAGACTTTCCTTCGGGCCGGGCGTTCGACGGAAGTTCTACGCCGACCTGGCCTCCATTCTCCGGACAGACTCGTCGACCGCCCCGGTCCAGATCCGTGTCGCGATCGAGGAGTTCAAGAAGCTTCCCGGGGCTCCCAAGCCCGCTCTTTCGGAAATCGGGGCGGGACTCGGACGCGGTCTCGATTTCTCGAGAGCGATCGAGAATCTGACTCCTGAATCCGAATCTATGATTCTCCATGCGGCGGAGTCCACCGGGGATCCCAAGGTACTTGTACGCCTTCTCTCGACACTTGCCGCGAATATGGATGAAACCCGGAAAATCCGGAGAACCTTTCTGGGCGCTCTCCGGGAACCTTCCTTTCTGTTGCTGAACGCGGGGGCGGTTACCGTCTATATTTCGGATTCTCTCTTGCCCAAGATTTTCCAGTCATTCAAAATTTCCAGCGATCGCCTGTTCGGTTTGGCGCGATTCTCCTTCGACCTTTTTTCCTTTGTGCAGCATTTCTGGGTTTTGATCGTCCTCTCTCCTTTTGTCGGAATTCTTGTCGTGGGGTGGTCTCTGAGGCGGGAATTTCCGGGTCGACGTCTTCTTGACCGTCTTCCTCCCTGGTCCATCTACCGGATGATGCTGGGAACGGAGTTTCTGCTGGGGTTGTCCGCCATGCTGGAATCGGGCATTCCTGTCATGGCCGCCTTCGAACAGATTCGAAAAACAGCGCCGCCGTATCTCCGGGCGCGGATTGTTCCCATTATGAAAATATACAGGCGTACAGGAAAGTTGGGCGAAGCCATGGAAAGGAGCCGGACACGGTTTCCGTCGGAAGAGATCATTGTTCGCCTGTCCCTGAGGGAAAAGTATGGCGAGTTGGGGCAGGCCCTCTCAGAGTTTGCGCGGGACTGGAAGGAGGAGGGACTCCCGAAAATCGAGCGCCAGGCCCAGTATCTGAACTACGGGGCCATGACGCTGGCCACCGTGGCAATCGGCCTTCTGGGGATCGGGATACTCCAGATCGTCCAGCAGGCGATGGGGGGGCTGGGAATCTGAGAGTAACTTTTAATATATATGGTATAGTAGAATACCATTGTTAATGGAGGAGAGGGGGAGGAAAATGACAAAAACTATTGTCTGGTGGAAACAAAATCGACTTCAAGTTCTCCGGACCCTGTCAGATGAGCGAGGCGGGGTCGACCAGGGCCCGATGGGCATCCTTCTGGGGATTGGTCTTGGGATCATTCTCCTAGCCGCCTTGGTGGGCGTTTTCAAGTTCGCTTTCTCGAGTACGACCAGCGCCATCTCCTCTTCCGGAGCGTTCGAAATTCAGACCGGCGTCCGGCAGGTGGCGAGCCCAGGAAATTATGGGACCGGCGACTTGACCCCCGCCCTCATTTCTGCGGCCTCCGTGCCAAGCAACATGATCGTCCCGGGAAACACATCGACGCTCCAGGGGCCGACAGGAACCTCCTTCTACACGGTGACCGGAAATTACAGCACATTTTCGATCACCCTTTCCGGAATAACGTCCTCAGCTTGCATGAGGATCCTAGAACAGACGACTGGGGGAAATTCCTGGTATCAGGTCATGGTGAACGGGTCGTCGATCACCCAGCCCGTGACGGTGCAAATGGCCCAGGGAGTCTGCTCTTCCGGAATGGACACGATCACCTGGATTTCAGACTGAAAAGGAAAGATCTCCATGTGGCTTCTCCTGGCAATACTGCCTCTCGCTCTCCTTTTGGGCGGGATGTTCCTGACTGTTTCGCATACGAGCGTTCCGCTCCTTGAAAACGCGAACCGGATCAATCTCGAGGCGAATCAGGAAGCGACCCTGTTCCAGCTGTATAGGGAAGCGGTTGCAAACTATCTCGACGGGAACCCGGGTTTTTCCGGAACGGTTCCTCTTTCCGCATTGGTCCTTCCAGTCGGATTGGTCATTCCGCCGTTGTTCAAAAATAGCGTCTCGGGAGGTGTCGCTTGGGTCTGGATCGCCCCGTCTCCCTCACTCATTTATTCACCGGACGTGGTGGTGGGACCGGAATTTACCAAGTCTTTCGGATCGCTTCTGGTCGGAGTGAACAAAAAAGGAGTTTTTGTGTCTCCCTCGGGAATTCCTGTTTCCATCAGCGTTCCATCGTTCATTCCGAACGGTGCCATTGTGTCTTTCTGGGAGGGTTGATGATGACCAAACGTTATTTTATAAAATTCTTGTCGGACGATCGGTTTTCTGATCGGGGAAACTCATCTTTACTGGGAATGACTCTTGCAACAGCTCTTGGATTGGTCCTGATTTCGAACACGGTTCCTTTTTGGCTCGAAACCCAGCATCGCGCGCTCATGGACCAGACGACGGCGCAGCAAATCCGGCAAGTCTCGGACGCCCTGGCCGGGTATACCAAGGCCTATGCCGGAGCCATCGAAGGAGTTGCGACGGCCACCAAACCTGCGGTGATTCCTGTGTCCTTTCTTGTGAATACAGGGTTTCTCCCCACGGGGACAAGCTCCGTAGATCCTTATGGCCAGACGGTGGTCGGGGAAATTCTTCAACCTAGTCCTGGCATTCTTGTCGGAGCTGTGGTGACTCAGGGAGGAACGCCTCCGGCCGGCTCGCATCTGAACCAGCTCGCGACCCTGATTGGGGCTCAGGGAGGCTTTGTCCCCACCTCAGATATCCAGTCCCTCCCCGGAATCTGCGGAACGAACTGCTATCAAGGCTCCGGTGGAACATGGAAGGCGAGTTTCTCCCAGTATCCCTTCACTGGAGTGGGACCGGGAAGCTTGATCGCCCTTCAGAGTTACAATTCAAACAACCTTCCTCAGGACTTTCTGTATCGCTCGAATGTTCCAGGATTTCCCCAGGCGAACCAGATGCAGACCAATATCAATATGAACGGGAACAACCTGAACAATGCCGGAACCGTCAATACCTATAATCTCACGAGTCCGAACGGGACCATCTCGACCCAGGCAATCAACACGAATGGACAACCAATCTACTCGGGCGCCTGGTTCCCCTCGCAGGCCATTTGGATTGAGACCCCATGTTGAAAACCTTTCATCGCCAACCAATCTACTCGGGGAGCTATTCCGGGTATACCCCATCACAGTTTTGGGGGTGCTGGAATGGACAGTGCTACGCTCAAAACGTATCGAGCCCATTGTGTTTGGCACCTTTTGGAGCGCAGACTGTGCGGGGAGGAAGAATCAATGGCACATGGACTTTTGCGAATAACAGCACAGGTAATGGCGGTAATGATTTTGGCTATGTTCTTGTTCCATGTG
>JAPTWQ010000024.1 GCA_028064945.1 Nitrospiraceae bacterium
CCTGGGGCCATGAGTTCTGCGCCCCTGCCATCCTTATGGCACGGGTCACAATCTCGGATACAACTCCTTCGGGCACGCCTTCTCCATCCTAATCCTCATCCCATCGTGGACGGGGAGCGATCTCATCGTAGGGAAACGAACTGAACTGTCCACTCCTAAAAATCTCCAAACCCATCAAAGCTACCATAACTGCATTGTCCCCGCAAAGGGGGCGAGGAGCCACGAAAAGGGAGACTCCCATTTCTCCGCACAGGGACTCCAGCGCCTTTCGAAAGGCCCCGTTGGCTGCCACGCCTCCCCCAACAAGAAGAGCCGGAGGACGGTAATGGCGGAGAGCCTTCCCCAAGCGATCGACAATATGGGAAATGATCGCTTCCTGACAGGTGGCCGCAAGATAGGGCCTTCCTGAAGGATCTTTTCCTTCCCGGGAGACAAGCGAAACAAACGCAGTTTTCAGCCCTGAAAAACTCATATCAAACGGCATGGGTGTCTGGATATTCTTGACAAGGCGATCGACTTCTCCCTCGTAAAGGGAGGCGAGGCGCTCAATTTCTGGCCCTCCGGGATACGGAAGCCCCAGAGCTTTGGCTCCCTTGTCAAAGGCCTCTCCTGCAGCATCGTCGACAGTTCGGGCCAGAAGCTCCAGTTTAGGCCAGGCACTGAGGCCATAGAGGTGGGAGTGCCCTCCCGAAACAACAAGCCCCAGAGCCCCGTGAGGGATCTCGTCAACCGAGCCAACAGCCACACGAAGATGCGCCCGAACATGGTGGACCGGTATGATGGGCAGCCTCGAAAAGAAGCATAGACCTTTGAGATAGGCAATGGCCGACAGGAGTCCTCCAGAAAGCCCCGGTCCGATCGTCAATGCTGCCGCAGTGAGATCGGAGAGGCCTCGCCCGGTTTCCCTGAAGGCATCATCTACGAGTTGGGGGAGATGAAGGGCATGGGTACGGGAGGCAAGTTCGGGGACGACCCCCCCGAAGGGAGCATGCAGAGAGCTTTGGGAAAGGGAGCGATGAAAAAGAATGGCCCCGGTCATGTCGACCAGGGCCACAGATGTATCGTCACAGGACGTTTCGAGGGCCAGAATCATGAAAGGAAAATCAGACGATCGACGCCATGGCGTCTTCCTCAATGAAGACGGGCTGCCCCTCCCGAAGGACCACGCGAATCTTCTTGTCGGGGTGAATGGCACCGCTAATGACCTTTTCGGAGAGCCGATCTTCAATGTGGCGCTGAATGGCTCGCCGCATCGGTCGTGCCCCGTAATTGGCCTGGTACCCTTCTTTCACAAGCCACTGCCGAACCTCTGGATCAATTTCTAGGACAATGCCCTTGGAGGCCAGCCGCTTGTTGAGCTCATCGATCCGTATATCAACAATGGCGGCAAGCTGCTTTTCATCAAGGGGATGGAAGACGACAATCTCGTCAATCCGGTTAAGGAACTCCGGATTGAATGTTCTCTTGAGATCATCCTGAATGGTCGTCTTGATGAAGTCCTCCCTCACCTCTCCTGCACCCCGGGCAAATCCCAAGGAACCATCCTTCTCGATTGCACGAGCCCCAAGGTTCGAGGTCATGATGAGAACGGTGTTTTTAAAGTCTATCTTACGACCCAGGCTGTCGGTGATGAAGCCATCGTCGAGAACCTGAAGGAGAACATTAAACATGTCCGGATGGGCCTTCTCTATCTCGTCAAAGAGAATAACCGAATAGGGACGCCGGCGGACCTTTTCCGTCAGCTGACCGCCTTCTTCATACCCCACATAGCCAGGAGGGGCACCGGTAAGGCGGGACACATTGAACCGCTCCATATACTCGGACATATCCACGCGTATCAGGGCGTCTTCGTTGCCGAACATCACCTCGGCCAAGGTCCTGGCCAGCTCTGTCTTTCCCACACCCGTTGGGCCAAGGAAGATGAAGGAGCCGATGGGGCGTTTTTCGCCTTTGATTCCGGCACGGGAACGCCGAATTGCTCGGGCCACCGCTGAGATTGCTTCGTCCTGACCCACCACTCGCCGGTGAAGCTCTTCTTCGAGCTTGAGAAGGCGTTCACTTTCTCCTTCCTCAATTCGGTAAAGAGGAATTCCCGTCATCTTCGAAACGATCACCGAGACCTCTTCGCCTCCAATGACGGGCTTGTTCTTTTCCTGGGCCGTCTTCCATTTCAGCTTCTCTTCCTCAATCTGTTTCCGGAGAAGGTCTTCCTGAGTTCGGAAGCGGACGGCTTCCTCGAAATTCTGCTCTCGAATCGCCTGCTCCTTCCCCTTCATGGAGCGCTTGAGGATCGAGTCCAGCTCCTTAATTTCTGTGGGAAGAGAGTAGCTCTTGAGCTTGGCGCGTGATCCCGCCTCGTCAATAATGTCGATAGCCTTGTCGGGCAGAAAGCGATCGGTGACATAGCGCTCCGAAAGGACGACGGCATCATGCACCGCATCATCGGTAATAACGACGCCATGGTGCTCTTCATAGCGGTCACGAAGACCAAGAATGATTCTTTCGGCTTCCTCCACCGGAGGCTCGTTCACATAGATTGGCTGAAAACGGCGCTTGAGGGCTCCGTCCTTTTCAATGTATTTGCGGTATTCGTCAAGAGTCGTGGCTCCAATACACTGGATCTCGCCTCGGGAGAGCGCTGGCTTCAACATATTCGACGCATCAATGGAGCCTTCGGCCGCCCCCGCCCCCACAAGGGTATGAAGCTCATCGATGAAGACGATGATATTCCCGGCGGTGACCACCTCTTTCATGACAACCTTGAGACGCTCCTCAAATTGCCCCCGGTACTTAGTTCCCGCCACCAAGGACCCCAAGTCAAGGGCAACCACTCGCTTGTTCAGCAAGTTATCGGGAACTTCGCCATTGATGATCTTCTGGGCCAACCCTTCAACGATGGCGGTCTTGCCCACACCGGATTCTCCGATCAGGACCGGATTATTCTTGGTGCGGCGGCCCAGAATCTGAAGAACACGTTCAATCTCATCGTGGCGACCAATCACAGGGTCCAGATGCCCGTCTGTGGCCATCTGGGTGAGGTCTCTCCCGAATTCGTCAAGTGCAGGCGTCCCGCTCTTTCGTTCCTTCTCCCGACCCGATCCCGAGCCAGCCTTTTTGAGAAGGCTGGCTGTCAGCTGCCGGGCCGCAAGGAGATTTGCCCCAAGCGCCCGAAGAATCTTACCGCCGATTCCATCCTCTTCCCGAAGGACCCCCAGAAGAAGGTGCTCAGCCCCTATATGTGTATGGCCCAGCAACCGCGCCTCATCAACGGCATACTCAATCACTCTCTTGACGCGCGGAGTAAGAGGCAGCTCGCCAAATGTCAGCGTGGCTGTTCCATTAAGAAGATTTCGTTCGATTTCCATCCGTATCTGATCGGGCGTTAACCCCATCCGTTTGAGGACTGCCACGGGAACACCATCCTGGTCTCCCACCAGCGCCAGGACAATATGCTCGGTTCCGAGATAGTCGTTCTGATGTTTCTCGGCTTCCTCACGGGCCATTATGATGACCTTGCGTCCCTTTTCCGTAAATTTGTCCATCATGGCAGGGCTCCTGAATTTGGCTCAAGCAATATGGTCCAGCAATACTTTCCCCTAATAAAAATAGTAATCCTGCCCCGGTACCCTGTCAAGAATCAAAATAAATACAGCATCCTTGACAACGATGGAACGGCGAAGGGTCTCTCCATGATACTCTTGGAGGGGGCCAATTGGATTTTTTCGACAATTCGGGGTAATTTCAGAAAGGCTGTGACGTCTTTTTTAAGAGACCCCGGCAATCCCTCTCATATCCGAATAAGCCACCCTGACGTTTTTGCCAATATCTGCCATAGGCAGGAAAGGATTCTCATGATGAACGAAAAAGAGACCCTCGACAGAATCAGAGAGTGTCGCCAATCATCCCTCGCCGGAGATGGAATTTCTCCGGAACAAGCCCTCTGGCTCCTCTCTCTCCCCGAAGACTTTTCCCCTGTCATCAGTGAGGGGGCCGATGCCGTCCGAGAAAAATTCCGTGGACGTCTTATTGATCCTTGCACTGTCATGAATGCAAAATCTGGCGCTTGTTCTGAAGACTGCCATTTTTGCGCCCAGTCAACCCACTTCCGCACCATTGCGCCGACCTATGACCTGCTGGCAGCCAATAAAATTGTCGAGGCTGCCAAGGCGGCCCAACAAAATGGAACCCGTCGATTTTGTATCGGCACAAGCGGACGAAGCCTTGAGAATCCGACAGAACTTCGCATCGTCGAAGACGCTCTGGGAAGAATGCATTCGGAGCTTGGACTCTGGGCCTGCGCCACTCTTGGTTCGGTGTCAGGGGAGACTGTGTCCATTCTCAAGAGTGCCGGACTTGACCGTTTACATCACAATCTTGAAACCTCCCGAAATCATTTTCCCAAAATCGTCTCCACCCATGCCTATGATGAGCGCGTCTCAACGGTCCGAATGGCCAAAGACGCCGGAATCTCTGTTTGCTCAGGTGGAATCTTTGGGGTAGGAGAATCCAACGAAGACAGAGTTTCCCTTTTCTCTCTCCTCCGGGAACTTGACGTTGATTCGATCCCGATCAATTTTCTCGTCCCGATTGCGGGAACCCCTCTCTCCGAGAACGACCCCGCTCTCGGGGCTAACGAGGCTCTCAGAATTATCTCCGTAAGTCGACTTTTCTTCCCTCAAAAAGAGGTCAGGATTTGTGGAGGAAGGATTCATGCGCTGAAGAACCGCCATCCAGAAATTTTTTACAATGGAGCTGACGGGGTTATGATCGGGAACTACCTGACTCGATCGGGTCGCTCACCGGATCTCGACATCCAGATGATCCGTGAGGAAGGGTTCGATCTTGTCCCTCCGCATGCTCTTCCTTCTCCGACCGTCCACATTGACTGAGCCTTATTTCAGCATCCGGATGAGGATCCACAAAGACGGTCGTCACATTTCCGGCGCCGAGGATCTTGTTTCGTCTGAAAACTTCGAGCGCACCATTGCTCGGTTGGCTTCGAGGTTGCCTCTTTATCTGAACGAAACTCCCTCCCTCCAGCAGATTCTTACCATTGACCCGATTCCGCCTTCGAACATTCACCAAGGGGCGCTCCTACCGATTCGTGTGCTTGAGTCGTCGAACATCAAAGAGTCTCAGGAAGCAGTTCGGATGATTCTGGAAAACCTTCTGCCTCCCTCCTTGGCGTCTCGGGTGCTCACGATATTTGAAGAAGAGATTTTAGGGCATCCTCCCCGAAATGGAGCCTTGCTCGTCAATGAAGAGGGCCGCATCTTAAATGAGTCTGCGACAGAGGGGGTTCGGACAACCCACTTCGGATGCCTCCCGGTTCTCCGAAAAACACTTGAAGAGGCTGCCGCCCGGAGTCTCGTCCAGCCGAGTTACCGATTCGTTGATGCCCTCATTCTTTCGAGTAAGGTTCTTATGGCCGAAGAAATCCTGCTTGAGCTTTGCGCCTCGGATGATCCGAACTACCAGACGGGATACATCGCCTCCCGAACAACAGGATACATTCGCATTCCCTTCATCAAGCCGGAAGGACTCCCCAGAGGAGGGAGACTCTACATTCTCAGAAGTGAACATGTCTTGAAAGATCTTTTGGCATTTCTTCGTGAAACTCCCGTTCTCTTTTCCTCGCAGCAGCCCCATTCGCCTCTTCCGTTCAAACTTGCCTCGATTCACGATCTTGAGCCCACGGGGAGGCAAGGCTGAAATGGAAGAATCCATTTCCTCCCTTATCGAAAAAAATTATGCAGCTCTTGAAACCTCAGGACGTTTCAAAAAGATGCCTCCTCCTGGGTTAGTCTCCCTCTCCTCAAACGATTACCTGGGCCTTTCCCGCAACCCCCTGGTTATCGAGGCATCCCTTCGTGCCACCAGAAACTTCGGAACTGGCGCGACGGGATCGCGTTACCTCTCCGGAAACCACCCACTCAACCGTGACCTTTCCGATTCCACCTCCCAGTTCAAAACAGGAGGGAAAGGGACTGCACTTGTTTTCTCATCCGGTTATCATGCGAATCTGGCGACCGTATCAATGATTTCAGAGTTCAGCCCTTTGGTATTTTCTGATTCAGAAAATCATGCATCCCTTATTGACGGGATGAGGAATCTAAAGGGACGCAAAGTTGTATATCCACACAACAACCCCGAATTCATCAGGGAATATCTCAAGGAAAATCCGCAGAAAAAGCCAGTAATTGTCACTGAATCCCTTTTCAGCATGAGGGGAGACTTGGCCCCACTGCGTGCTCTTTTTGAAATTGCAGAAGAATACGATGGGATTCTTGTCATTGATGAAGCCCATGCCACAGGAACGACAGGGATCAGCGGGAGAGGGGCCCTCGAGGCTCTTGGCCTTCCTTATGTTCCAGGACGAATGATTCTGACAGGGACTTACTCCAAAGCCTTGGGAAGCTTGGGAGGATTTGTCATTCTTCATGAAAAGGCCGCGAAAATTTTGGAGTCAACTGCCCGCACGCTTATTTACACAACCGCACTTCCTCCCGGAGTTCTGGCTGCGTCACTTGAAGCCATTCGCGTTCTTGCTGAAACCACAGAAATCGTGAGAAGCCTCCAGAGAGAAAGCCAAATATGGAATGCATATCTCCAAGGTGACACAGAATCCTCCTCTCCCATTATTCCAGTCAGGGGCGATGTCCCGACACTTCAGTCAATCTCGGACAGCCTTCGAACACAGGGCTATCATCTTCCGGTCATCACCTACCCTACTGTCCCGCGAGGAGAAGACATGCTCAGACTGTCCGTTAACATTGGATGGGACAAAAATGTCAGAAAAACCCTCGAGACGCTCCTCCCTCCCGGGAAAGGAGGCCAGAAATGAGTGGCATTCATCGAAGTGATTTGCGGCAAAACATTCCCTTGACGCTCACCCCCAACGACCATCTTTTTAAAAATGGCGACCTTTGTGGAATCTGGGGAAACTCGATGGAGATCAACGCAGATCAGAGAGGAATTCATGGGGCATACTGGAAGGGAATGCGCCATTTTTCCACTTACTTTCTAGAAGTTGCCGGAAAACCGGTCTTACCTATCACACCTCTTTCCGATGGTGGCAATGGGCCCAGCCCCTTTCTTTTCTCCCTAATCCTTCTTGGACCGTCAATCACTTCCGATTTCGCTTCGTCAAAGGGGAAAAATCTTTTCGTGGATGGTCCGCTCCTTGTTAGACACAAGCGTTTTTGTTTGAGTAACGGCTTCGAAGATGAAGTCAAGATAAAGAATCATGCTCCTTTTGACATACAAATCCCCGTCGCAATCAAAGCTGATGCCGACTTTCGGGATATCATGGACATCCGGGGCATCCGCTCTCGTTGGCCAGAGCACAAGATCGAAAGATTCCAAGAGGAGGCAACGAGCGAACTCCTTCTTACCTGCCTTGGCGAAGACGGAGTTCGACGCAGTTCGATCATCCGCCTTTGGGGGAGCGGCTTCAAAACTTCACCTCAAGGATTTGAGGGCAATCTTCCTATCCCTGCCAAGGGAGCAGCGACCTTTCAAATTTCATCTCTATTTGTTGAGGGGAACAATACTGATCGTCCCGCACTGAAACGAAATACGCCAGAAAAACTCAGCCACCTTGAACGTCTTGACCAAAAAGAAGACCGGGTTTTCAGAAGCAAGTGGCCTAAAATTGCCAGCGATCAACTTCCATTAGGTCGCTGGTGTAACAATGCGCTGCAAGATCTCAGAATATTGTTGACCCCCCAGGCGACCGGTCCCTACCCTTATGCGGGGGTTCCCTGGTTTTCAACACCTTTTGGACGAGATGCTCTGATCACAGGTTTCTTTACTTTATGGGCCTACCCAGAGCTATCACGATCCATCTTGGCCTTTCTCGCAAAGAATCAGGCAACAAGACATGATTCCCTCAGGGATGCCCAACCCGGCAAGATTCTTCATGAATATCGATACGGGGAGGTTGCCAATGATCCCTCAATTCCTTTTTCCTGCTATTATGGGTCCGTCGACTCAACCCCATTATTCATCGCACTTGCGGCTGAATATCTTCAAAAAACCGGAAACCGATCTTTCCTTTTAAAAATTCGCCCGGCCCTCCACCATGCCATGGAATGGATTGAAAATTTCGGCATCAATCCAGACTCCGGTTTTCTCGTTTATTCGGGGGATCAAGAGGGTGGACTCATCCAAAAGGGATGGAAGGATTCCGGAGATTCCATTTTTCACGCCGATGGTCGAATTGCCCCTCATCCGATTGCGCTTTCCGAAGTTCAGGGATACTTGTATATGTCCTACATCGGATACGCCGCCCTCCTCTCAGATTGGGGAGACACCAAGAAGGCCAAAAGCTACCTCCGGAAAGCAACAACTCTAAAGAACAATTTTAATGACCTCTTCTGGAGCCCTTCCATTCGTATGTTTGCCCTTGCCATTGACGGAAAAGGTTTCCCCTGTGAAGTCCGTAGCTCAAATGCAGGTCATCTTCTTTTTACTGGCATTGCAAAAAACTCACTTGCCAGAAAAACAGGGAAGGAACTCCTGCAACCGGACATGTTTTCAGGGTATGGCATCAGAACAATAGGAAGTAATGAAGTCCGTTACAACCCTGTCTCTTACCATAATGGGTCTGTCTGGCCTCACGACAATGCATTGATCATCGATGGACTGAAAAGATATAGGCTAATGGCTGAGGCAAAGCGATTGACTGATGCCTATCTATCAGCCCTGGCGCTCTTTCCTGGAGAACGACCACCCGAGCTGTATTGTGGGTTTTCTAAGGACAATACGACATCAGGTCCTCTCCCCTACCCTACTTCCTGCAGAATACAGGCTTGGTCCGTCACATCATTTCTTAAGGTCCTCGAGGTTCTCCGATCCATGACATTAAAACCCTAAGAGGAGGATTATTCCTAAGACAACTCTCATTGCCTCAAGGCACTTAATAAGAACAGAAAATTGAGAGCGGCCCGGCTCTAGGAGAAAAAAAGCATAAGTGCGAGTTTTGGACCAAATTACTTGATTTTACAAATAATCCCCGTATAATTTCCTACAGGATATGCGATCTGCTTGGGCATGACTTCGGTAGAAACCAAGACCATAAGCCGTCTCTCATGCTCAGGAGTCAAGGGAAGTTCAGGATTGAAGGCTCTCGTCTAATAAGAGTCTTTTCTATTCCGATTGAGGTAGAGAATGCCTGACCCCATATCACGGGCGTTACTGAACCGGGTTTTTATTCTGCTGCTCCTTTCAGCAGCCCTCTACCATCTCCCGGAAGCGGTCAAATCCCTTCGTCTGACCATTGATAAGACTTCGAACATGTTCAGCAAAGATGCCAAGGCAGCGTCTAACGACCCAACCTCCACATTTTCAGGATTAAATGCAGCAAAAGATATTAACGTTTCCTTTCCAAGCTTATTCGATGAAGACCCCTCCTTCCTCACGAAAGACAAAGTCCCTGTCATCCGCCTTGACGGAAAAAACCCTGCTCTCATAGACGGATTCCTTCCCCACTTTTCTACGATTGAAAAGGGAAGGTATGTCACACATCTTGATGGAGGATACACAGTCGTTTGGACAGTGGATCCTAATCTTCAAGAACGGATTGGGAAATACATTCAAGCCCATAGAGTTCCTTATGGGGTATTTGTAGCCGCAAACCCAAAAAATGGTCGACTGATCGCTTTCTGGGGGTCACGTTATAAAAGCTTTACCCCCGAGCTATTGGAAAAGGCAACCTATCCAGCCGCGTCCCTATTCAAGATTATTACATCAACAGATGCTCTCTCTCATCACAGAATTACACCCAATACTCGCATTCACTTTCGCGGATGCTTGTATTGTATTGGCCCTGCCTATTGGAAGAGCAATCGTAGACGAGACCGCCTTGAGTTCACAGTTGCTGAAGCTCTAGGAAAGTCTATCAATACAGTTTTTGCAAAAATTGCATTAAAATATCTAACCCCCGAAGATCTGAGACAAACTGCTACTCGCTATGGCTTTAATCGCACAATTGACTCAGACATTCCCATTGATCCAAGCCACGCCAACATACCAGATGATCTCAACGGGTTTGCTTTTGCTTCGGCAGGATTCGGAGATGTTGCCATTAGCCCCATCCATGCGGCAATGATAGCAGCATCCCTATCAAATGATGGGGTGATGATGAGGCCCCATCTTATAGAGAAGATTACAGACAGAAAAGGAAATATACTGTATCAGGATACAGCAACCTATCTTTTTCCTGTGGCAACTCCTCAAATATCGCACACCATGATTAAAATGATGCGGTCGACTGTTGTCAAAGGAACAGGACGTCGGGCATTCTTCCGATGGAGATCCAACCCACGACTCAGGAATGTCCTTGTTGCAGGAAAGACAGGGACTCTTACCGGAAAGAACCCTGCAGGTCATTATGAATGGTTCATAGGAACGGCTTCAAATGAAAGTCCAACAATAGCTGTGGCCGCACTGACAATTGATCAGGGCATTTGGACAATTAAGGGCCCGGATATTGCCAGCAAAGGAATGTTTACTTTTTTCAATGAAAAACCAACACAAAGGGTACCTGGGTAAAAACAGGCAAAACTCAAAAAACAACAAATAACCAGAAGGAGAAAAAATGGTCTCAGTAAAAAAAATCATGACAAAGAATCCTATCTCTGTTGAGATGTCGACCACAGCACGTGAAGTTGCTGAAATCATGAAATCAAAAAAAGTAGGAAGCCTCCTTGTTCTTCAGGGAGACAAGACTGTTGGGATCATTACAGAGACTGATCTAGTCCGGCGGGTGCTGGGAGAGGATCGAATCCCTTATATCACCCCGTGCTCTCAGGTCATGAGTGCACCGGTATTAACCATTTCACCCGATGCTTCAGTTTACGAAGCACAAGACATGATGGATAAGCACCACATTCGTCACCTCCTCGTTGTGGATGAAGAGGAAGCTGTCCTTGGGCTAATATCAATTCGAGACCTCATTCACCCAACCTATGTCGGGCGTGAGGATTCTTGGGATGGTGGAGTTACCGAATAAAGTAAAAAACAAAATCTAATATTTACAAATAAAAAAGGCGAGGAAAAAAATCCTCGCCTTTTTTGGTTCAAATAAGTAAAAATTAAGGAAGCCTAAAAAGAAAAGTACCGCCATTAGTTACAACAGTGATTGGCGGTTTAAAAGGAAGAACAAAGCGATAACGAACATAATGGGGAGCGATAGTAACACTCTCCATCTTGCCCTGGTTCTCATGAGCACTATTCTTAATAAGAATGAGCCTAATTGTTGGCGGAGCATGAAACTCAAAGATATTTTTTCCCAAATACCATAGTTCAGAGCCACGCAGTTGATAATTATCATCAACAGAGATCTCATGAATTTTAGCGGGTGACAATCCTCGGGCATCAAGAATAAATGCTTGACGAGAATATAGAAGGTTCTGATTAGTCAATGAATGTCTTACAATAAGAAGGACCCCCAAAACAAGAATGAGGGTCCCAATAGAAAGAAGAAGGGGAGTAGTAATTTTTACTTTTTGTTCAGATGGAGATGCCATGGAAATTCCTTTGAAAAGTTACTTCTTTTCTTCGGATTTTTCCTTGGGAGAAGAAGATGTCATTCGTTTTGAAGAAAGAGATTCACCCAGTTCCACCAGCTCAAGGACTGCCATTTCGGCTCCATCACCGATACGACGACGTGTCTTGGTAATACGTGTGTAACCACCAGGACGTGTTGTGAAGCGAGGAGCAATACTATCAAAAAGATGAAATGCTACATCTTTGTCACGGATAACCTTTAAGACTTCACGGAGGTGATGAACATTTTTTTCTCGAGCTTTTGTAATAAGTTTTTCAACCATTGGCCGGAGTTCCTTGGCCTTCATAGTAGTTGTCTCGATACGCTCATGCTCGAAGAATGATGTTATCAAGGAGCGAAACATAGCATTTCTGTGGCTAGAATCTCTTCCAAACTGACGACCGGCTACACGATGTCTCATTGTTGTTCTCCAGATGCTGCCTGTAAGTCTTTATTAATTCTTCTTCGAAAGATCCATCCCAAGAGAAAGCCCTATGTTTTCAAGAGCCTCTTTGATTTCATCTAAAGATTTTTTTCCAAAGTTTTTTGTTTGCAAAAGCTCATCTTCAGTTCTCATAACCAACTCACCAATTTTCTTAATATCAGAACTTTTAAGGCAATTGGCGGCCCTGACAGAGAGCTCTAATTCGTTGACGCTCTTGTCCATAATAGTCTCTTCTTTCGAGGAGTTTGACTCGAGAGACAAGGGAGAAGAGTCATTCGCTAAGTGCAAATCGGATGAAACAAAAAGATCTAGATGGGTCCGAAGAATCTTTGCGGCTTCAGAAAGAGCCTCCCCTGGAGTGATGCTTCCATCAGTCTCAATTTCAAAAATAAGCCGGTCATAATCTGTTATACGTCCGACGCGGGTACTCTCTACAAAATAATTAACTTTGTTGATAGGAGTAAAAATCGCATCGATCGGAATAATACCAACTTCAGTATCTGAAGATCGTGAATGATCGGCTGGAACATAACCTCTTCCGAATTCGGTTTTCAGATCCATATCAAGGTGGCCACCTTCTTCAAGGGTAGCAATAACATGATCTGGGTCCATCATTTCGACAGCACCAACTGTGTCTATATCTGAGGCTTTTACGATACGGGGCCCCTTCACTTTCAAATGAAGCCAGTGTTCTCCCTGGAGAAGAGGCTTCATGCGAAGGGATTTAAGATTTAAAATAATATCAGTGACATCTTCGACAACACCTGGAATATTTGAAAATTCATGAAAAACATTTTTGGCACGAATTGCAGTAATGGCAACTCCTGGAATTGAAGAAAGTAGAACTCTCCGGAGGGCATTCCCAACCGTAATCCCAAAACCACGCTCAAACGGTTCCACCACAACACGGGAGGAACGAGAAGAGAAATGGGATACTGCCAAGCCTTTAGGCATCTGGGAAGACACAAGAACTTCCATATTTTTCTCCTCTTTAACCAAAACGAACCTTAACGAGAGTAAAGTTCAACGACAAGGTTCTCAGCAATATGGATGTTAATCGCATCCCTTTGGGGAATATCCTTTACAATTGCTTTAAATAAATTTTTGTCGACTTCCAACCAAGGAGAAACAACACCTCTAATCTCAGCGTCTCGAAAGTTGGCAGAAACTTTTTCATTTTGTTGCATAGAAGTTGAAAGGGTGATCGTATCATTAATCTTGCAAGAAAAAGAGGGAATATTAACTTTTTTCCCATTCACAAGAACATGACCATGAGTCACCAACATACGAGATTCATTGCGGGAGGCGCCCCAACCTATATGATAAACTACGCTGTCCAGACGCATTTCCAGTGCACTAAGAAGGGACTGACCAGTATTTCCTTTCTTTCGGGACGCAACTTTAAATGTTTTTCGGAATTGACGTTCTAGGATTCCATATATTCTTTTCACTTTTTGCTTTTCACGAAGCTGCAGACCATATTCGGAAGCCTTTGCACGACTTTGACCATGCTCCCCTGGGGGATATGCACGACGATCAATTGCACATTTAGCTGAAAGGCAGCGAGCACCTTTTAAGAAAAGCTTAACGCCTTCTCTTCTGCAAAACCGACAAACCGGGCCATTATAACGAGCCAACGTGTCTCCTTTTTCTGAATTCAGTCAATTATAAATAAGATTAAACTCTACGCCGTTTTGGTGGGCGGCATCCATTATGCGGAATCGGAGTAACATCTTTAATCAAACTAATTTTTATTCCCACTGTTTGCAGTGCTCTAATTGCAGATTCTCTACCTGATCCTGGTCCCTTAACATAAACTTCACAGGCCTTCATTCCCATATCTGCGGCTTTTTTTGAGGCGATTTCTGCAGCTTTCTGAGCGGCAAATGGTGTACTTTTTCGTGAACCCTTAAAGCTCTGAGCCCCTGAGCTTGACCAGGCAATAACATCACCTTTTGAGTCGGAAATGGAAATGATCGTATTATTAAAAGAGGCATGAATATGAACAATACCGACTGGAATGTTCTTTTTTTCTCTTCTTTTTGTTCCCTTTTTTACGCTCATGCAATCCTCATCGTTAATCCTGAATTTCGTTTATTTGAATCAACCAGTCTTTTTCTTGGCTCCGATTCCCTTCTTAGGTCCTTTGCGAGTACGGGCATTGGTCTTGGTTCTTTGTCCTCTAACCGGAAGGCCTTTGCGATGCCTGAGACCTTGATAACACCCAATGTCCATCTTGCGTTTGATATTTTGGGAAATCTCACGGCGAAGATCTCCTTCAACGGAGCATGTCGTTTCGACAGCCTCACGAAGTTTGGCAACTTCGTCATCTGTTAACGCATGAACACGGGTATCGGGATTAACTCCGGCTTTCTTCAGAATGAGCTGCGAAGTCGGTTTCCCTACTCCAAAAATATAAGTCAAAGCAATCTCAATACGTTTGTTTCTGGGAAGATCAATCCCTACGATACGAGCCAAAGAGGTACTCCTTCGCTTAAAATTAGCCTTGTCTTTGTTTGTGCTTTGGGTTTTCGCACTTGATTCGAACAATACCATTCCTTCTAATAACCTGGCACTTAGAACAGATTGGCTTGACCGATGCTCTAACCTTCATAGTTACCTCCGAGTTAATTTTTTTCTCTTACTTGAAGCGGTAAGTTATACGGCCTCGGGTTAAATCGTAAAGGGAAAGCTCTAATGTTACCTTGTCACCAGGAAGAATTTTTATATAATTCATTCGCATTTTTCCGGAAATATGGGCAAGAACTTTATGTCCATTTTCCAGCTCCACACGGAACATTGCATTAGGGAGAGTCTCCAAAACTGTCCCTTGAACCTCAACTGTATCCTCTTTCCCCACAATTTCCCCAATTCCGAAGGATCAACCTTCTGGTAAAGTCAGAATTTTTGGACCAGTTTTTGTTATTGCAACAGTGTGCTCAAAATGGGCAGAAAGACTGCCATCTTTTGTAGCGGCAGTCCACCCATCCGAAAGGGTAATTGTCTCATGAGAGCCGAGATTAATCATTGGCTCTAATGCTAGAACCATCCCTATTTCTAATTTTATCCCTTTTCCTTTTTGACCAAAGTTCGGAACAGGAGGATCTTCATGTAACTTTCGACCAATCCCATGTCCCACATAGTTCCGAACAACAGAAAATTTTTGGGATTCTGCATATGATTGAATTGCTGAAGAAATGTCGCCCAATCGCCCCCCTGCTAAAGCCTGGGCAATTCCAAGTTCAAGGGACTTTTTTGTTGTCTCCACAAGAAGTTTTGCCGATGGGGAAACTTCACCTACACAAACAGTAATAGCAGAATCTCCGAAGTAGCCATCAAGTTCAACACCATAATCTACACCGACAATATCTCCCAATCTTAACACATATGAATCAGGAATTCCATGAACAACGACGTTATTCACAGAAAGGCAAATAGAGGCGGGATAATTATGGTAACCTTTGAAGGCTGGTCGGCCCCCAAACTGTAATGGAAAGTCCTCAGCAAATTTGTCAATTTCTAGCAAAGAAAGCCCCGGGGAAATCATATTTTTTATTTCCTGCAGGGCATTAGCTACAATACGACCAGCGTTTCGAATCTTATCTATTTCTTGAGGAGATTTTATGTAAATCATTTCATGACTTTATTTTGCTAACAAGATGGTCCAAGTCTTCAAAAACTAAATCTATATTCCTGCTTGCATCAACCGTTTGAAGAAGATTACGGTGACGGTAAAAATCTAAAAGAGGACGCGTAAGATCCCAGTAAACAGAGGAACGTTGTCTAATGACTGCTTCATCATCATCGGATCTTTGAATTAGTGGAACCTTACAGACATCACACAAATTGTCATTTTTGGGTTTGGCAAAAAGAATGTGATAAGTGCGTTGACACTTTGGACACATTCTACGCCCAGAAAGGCGAGAGACACGTTCCTCTTCATCCATCGAAAAATCGATAGCCATTGAAATTTTTACACCTTTTGTAGCCAAAAGGTTATCAAGTTCTTTTGCCTGTTCAATTGTCCGGGGAAAACCATCAAAAATAAAACTATTAATTGTTTTAGGTGTGGTAGTGACCTTTTCGTTGACAAGATCAATGACTAATCCATCGGGAACAAGCTCTCCTCGCTCCATAAAGCTTTTTGCACGTTCTCCAAGCACAGTTTTTTCTCGTATGGCCTCTCGGAGAAGGTCTCCTGTAGAAATCTTAACCATTGGGTATTTGGCTGCAAGCATATTCGCTTGAGTCCCTTTTCCTACCCCTGGGGGGCCTATAAAGACTATAAACATTATTTAGGCTATCCTTCCCCTGATTCGACTCTTTTTAAGGAACCCGTCGTAGTTTCTTGACATCATATAGGCTTCAATTTGTTGAGATGTATCAAGTGAAACACCAATGACGATCAAGAGAGATGTTCCACCAAAATAAAATGGAACATGTAGTTGATTAATGAGAATTTCTGGAATAACACAGACGAGGGCAAGATAAATTGCACCGACTAAAGTAATTCTATTCATAACGTTGTAAATAAATGTGGCTGTATTTTTTCCAGGACGAATACCAGGAATAAATCCACCATATTTTTGTATATTTTCTGCGATATCAGCTGGATTCATTACAACAGCTGTGTAGAAGAAGCTAAAGAAAAGGATAAGGAGTACATACAAAACCGTGTAAGAAAAGCTACCAGGTGCTAAGGATTTTCCTATAGATTGAACCCAGGGAACGGAAATAAAGCCTGCAATTGTGGCAGGAAAAGAGATAAGTGATGAAGCAAATATAGGAGGAATCACACCGGCCGTATTGATTTTAAATGGAATATGTGTAGATTGACCGGCCACAAGCCTATTTGAGACTAAGCGCTTAGCATATTCAACAGGAATTTTTCTTCGCGCTGTTTCGATAAAAACAATGGCGGCAATAACAGATATAACCATTGCCACTACTGCAAGAAGAACAAAGCCTGAAATTTCTTGTTCTTGAAAAAGCTTATATGTTGAAAAGATAGCGGATGGCATTCTGGCAACTATACCGGAAAAAATTATAAGACTGATACCGTTACCAACTCCTCTTTCCGTAATTTGTTCCCCAATCCACATTACAAAGGTAGTCGCTGCAGTCAAAGTGATCACAACCATCAGACGAAAACCCCAGCCGGGATGGGCAACAAATTGACCATTATTCATTTTCTCTAAGCCAAGGGCGATGCCAAACGATTGTATCATGGCAATTAAAACAGTGAGATACCGTGTGTACTTGGTGATAATTTTTCGGCCTCGCTCACCTTCCTTAGAAAGAGCTTGCAAAGCAGGGTGAACAACGGTTAAAAGTTGAAGAATAATGGAAGCCGAAATATAAGGCATTATTCCCAAAGCAAAAATAGTAAAACGAGAAAGCGCACCTCCAGAAAACATATCAAAAAAACCGATCAAGGCCCCACCATTTTGATGGAGGAACTTTGATAACTCAGTACCATTTACCCCAGGGGTTGGGATGTATGCCCCAATGCGATAAACAGTAAGCATCGCAAGTGTAAAAATTACACGTTGTCTTAGCTCTGGAATTTTCCAAATATTTTCAAACGTGCGAAAAATTCTATCAAACAATCGCGCCACCGGCCTTTAGAATTTTTTCCTCTACAGTGCGGCTCATTGAAATTCCATCGATAACGTAGGGTTTTGAAGGTTCCCCGTTTCCCAAAATTTTTACTGTAAATTTTTTTGATTTAGGAGCTTTGATAACATTTAAATCGAGAAGATTTTCGATAGTAACTTTATTTTCAGGGAATGAATAATCTTCAAGTCTTGAAATGTTGATCACAAGAACTTCTATATCATCTAGTGGAGTAAATCCACGTTTAGGAATTCTAAGAAAAAGAGGAGTTTGACCGCCTTCAAATCCCAAAGGTTTAGTTCCACCCGATCTGGCTCCTTGACCTTTGTG
This sequence comes from Nitrospiraceae bacterium, assembly GCA_028064945.1. The sequence goes on from JAPTWQ010000024.1 coordinate 17,943, forward strand.
GCCTTTCGTAGAAGTTTTACCATGGCCGGAACCAATGCCACGCCCAACTCTTTTTTTCCTATGTTTAGCCCCATCTGTGGGCTTTAAATCATGAAATTTCATTTTACTTCTCCCTAAAGTTCGGTCACTTCAATCATATGTTTGGTCTTTTCTACCATCCCCAAAATAGAGGGTGAGGATGGATGTATAACCACAGAATTTGGGCGAGTAAGACCTAACGCAAAAACTACCTTTTTAATCTTTAGGGGTACGCCAATCGTACTCTTTAAAAGGCGAATCTTTATCTTGGATTCTTTCATTTGAAATCCTTATTTAGTTTATAGTAGTAGCATCTTGTCGGCGTTCATCCATTGCATCTTTAAAGCTACGCAATTGCTTCAATCCTTCAAGAGTGGCCCTGACAACATTATAGGGGTTACTTGAACCAAGAGACTTACATAAAACATTAGTGGCTCCAAGAACCTCCATAACGGCGCGAACAGCACCACCGGCAATAAGTCCAGTTCCTTCAGCGGCTGGTTTAATCATCACATCTTCTGCCCCAAAGTGACCAATAACTTCATGGGGAACGGTAGTAGCCTTCAAAGGTACTGAGATTAAATTCTTTTTGGCATTTTCAATAGCCTTTTTTATCGCTTCTGGAACTTCTGTAGACTTTCCCTTTCCCATACCGACAACCCCCGCCCCATTTCCAACAACTACGAGGGCGGAAAAGGAGAACCGTTTTCCACCTTTAACAACCTTAGAAACGCGATTGACAAAAACCACCTTGTCTTTCAACGCACTATGGTCTACCTTGATGTGTTCCAAACAAACCTCCTATGAAAGTTTAAAACTGAAGACCTCCGGATCGGGCACCGTCAGCAAGAGCTTTAATACGTCCATGATAGAGATAACCACCTCTATCAAAAACTACAGATGTAATATTTTTTTTCTTAGCTTCAGTTGCTAAAGCCTCACCAACCTTTTTAGCCACATCGACAGTATCACCAGACTTCTCATCTGACATCGTTAGAGAGGAAGCAGAAACAAGGGTAGAACCAGTTGTATCATCAATGATCTGAGCATAAATATACTTCAGGCTTCGATAAACAGAAAGACGTGGACACTCAGGGGTTCCCTTAATTTTTTTTCTGACTCGAACATGCTTCGATATTCTTTTTTCATTACGCGTAGTAAGCTTCATACTTCTTCCCCCAGTTAGAAATTACTTCTTACCCGTTTTTCCTTCTTTTCTTCTAACCTTTTCTCCCTCAAAGCGTATGCCTTTACCTTTATATGGTTCAACAGGTTTGGCCTGCTTAATTTCTGAGGAAAATTGACCAAGCAACTCTTTATCGAAGGATGTAAGAGTAATAACAGTCTGCTTTTCAACTGTTCCCTTAACCTGTGGGGGAAGAGTCATTTCTACTGGTTTTGTAAAACCTAAAGTCATAGAAAGATTTTGACCTGAAAGTTGGGCTCTGTATCCAACTCCGCTTATCTCTAGGACCCTTTTAAAAGGTTGGGCTACGCCCGTAACCATGTTGTTGATTAACGAACGATGAAGCCCGTGAAGGGCTTTATCTCTTCCGTTATCAGAAGGACGAATAACTGTAATAAGGTCATTCTCCTGGGAGACTAAGAAGCCATGAGGAAGCGTATGCTGCATTTCACCATGGGGGCCCTTTATGTGAAGAGTAAGCTTGTCAATCTTCACAGTAACTCCCTTAGGAATCTGTATTGGCTTTTTTCCTATACGTGACATTATGGACTCCGTTCCAGCAGGTTACCAGATTTGACAGAGAACTTCCCCGCCAAGATTTAACTGCTTAGCCTTTCTGTCTGTCATAACTCCTTTTGACGTCGAGATAATTGTTACCCCTATCCCACCCATAAGAGATTTATGATTGCTGACCTTTTGGTATATGCGAAGTCCAGGTTTGGAAATTCTCTTGAGGCCACGAATAAGGGGCACTCTTTCCTTAGAGACCCTAAGGTGAATCTCAAGGGACTTTTTTCCTTCCGATTCCTTAACTTCGTAAGAGGAAATCAGTCCTTCTTCCATCATAACCTTCAAAATACTTTCTTTAAGATTAGAATGTTGACAAGAAACTGTCTGATAGACGCGCATATTAGCATTTCTAATACGGGTCAACATATCAGCAATAGGATCTGTTAATGACATTCATTCCTCCAAATTTACCAGGATGATTTTGTAATACCTGGAATTTCACCTTTAAGTGAGAGGTTGCGAAAACAGATACGGCACATACCGAAATCTCTCATATACCCACGGGGACGACCGCAAATACGACAACGATTGTAGGTACGCACCTTAAATTTTTGTACTTTTTTAGCCTTGAGAACCATTGAGATTTTGGCCATATTTTTTTCCTTATTTTCTGAAAGGCATCCCTAAATGTGTCAACAATGCTTTTGCGGTGGCATTGTCCTTCGCAGTAGTCACAATAGAAATATCAAAGCCGTGCGACATTGTTATTTCATCATACTTGATCTCAGGAAAAATAATTTGTTCTTTTAGACCAAGTGAGTAATTCCCGTTTCCATCAAATGACCGATCATTCACTCCTTTGAAGTCACGGATACGAGGAAGTGCAATGGAAATTAGACGATCGAGAAATTCCCACATAATGTCACCACGAAGGGTTACCATAACACCAATAGGCATACCTTCCCTAAGCTTAAATCCGGCAATAGACTTTCTAGCCTTTGTCAAGACTGGCTTTTGTCCTGTAATAAGACCTACTTCTTTTGCGGCCATATCAAGAAGCTTTGGATTCCCGATAGCTTCCCCCAGGGCAACATTCAATGTAATCTTCTGAATCTTAGGAACTTGCATCACATTAGAAAGTTTTAGCTCATTCATTAACAACTTTTGAATCTCAAGAAAATATTTTTTCTTGAGGCGAGGCTCAGGGGCTTCTCCTCGAACTGATTCTATGGTTGTTGAAGTAGATTCTTTTGATTTTTCTGTTTTCTTGGGCTTAGCCGTTTTTCCCGATTTTGCGGGAGCGGCATTTTTTTTCTCTGCCATTATTTACCTTTCAGCTACTTCTTCTGGTCAATAACTTCATTGCATTTTTTGCAAATTCTTGATTTTGTGCCATTTTCAAAGAATTTGTGCGCAATGCGAGTTGGTTTGTGGCAATGAGGGCATTCCAGCATAACATTCGAAGCATTCAGAAAATTTTCTTTAGTAATAAAGCCGCCCTCACGAGATGTCTGATTTGGCTTGATGGCTTTCTTCATCATATTTATATTTTCCACATAAACATGATGATACAGGCGGTCTACTTTGATAATCTTACCAATTTTTCCTTTGTCCTTCCCTGCAGTAACAATAACTTTGTCATCTTTCTTTAAAGCAGGAAAAGAGAATGGCGAAGGCATTCTTTTTCTCATAAATATTCCTTTTCAGTTAAATGACTTCTGGTGCGAGAGAAAGAATTTTCATGAACTTTCTTTTTCTTAATTCTCTCGCAACCGGACCAAAAATGCGTGTTCCAATAGGATCACCTTGGGCATTAATTAGAACTGCCGCATTTTGATCAAATCGGATATAAGAACCATCTTCACGCCGAGCTTCCTTGACTGTTCTTACAACTACAGCCTTAGCTACGTCACCCTTTTTCACAGAAGCGTTGGGAGTAGCTTCTTTGATTGAAACGACAATTGTATCACCAAGATGGGCATAACGTCGTCTAGAGCCCCCCATAATATGAAAGCACATAACTTTTTTTGCGCCAGAATTATCAGCTACTTGTAGAATCGTTCTTAATTGTATCATTGAGATAGCCTCATCATAAAAAAATTAAAGTACCCGGACAACCCTATGGTGTTTATCCTTGCTGATTGGCCGTGTCTCTGCAATAAGAACTGTGGCTCCTTGAGGAATTTGCTCCTCTGTATGTGCTTTCAGGCGGTTTTTCTTTGTAACAACTTTCTTATAAAGAGGATGAACAACCTTTCTACGAATCTCAACAACTACGGTCTTCATCATCTTATTTTTAACAACAACACCTTGAAGCTGTCGGGGAGATTTAATGGCATCCTGCTCTGGGTTATTTTGGATTGTCATCTACTTTTTCCTTTCGGACAGAACGGTGTTAAGACGTGCAACTGCCCTTTTTTCTTCTTTGACAAGGTGACCATGTTCAAGGCGACCATTAACTCGTTGAATACGAAAGGTCAAAAGTTTGCGTTTTTTCTCAGTAATCGCCTTGGTTATTTCTTCATCAGTCATTTGCCGAATTTCTTCAGCCTTCATTTTTATTCCTCTCTTTTTACTATTTTGGTGGCAAAGGGCATTTTATAAGATGCCAAACGTAAGGCCTCTTCGGCTACTTCAGGGGTAACGCCTTCCATCTCATAAATAATTCGTCCTGGTTTAATAACTGCAACCCAGAATTCAGGATTCCCTTTACCAGAACCCATACGTGTTTCGGCAGGTTTACGAGTGATGGGTTTATCAGGAAATACCCTAATCCAAACTTTTCCGCCTCGCTTTACAAATCGGGTAATGGCTATACGACCTGCTTCAATTTGGCGGGATGTAAGCCAATGAGGCTCAATTGCTTTAAGACCATAGTCTCCAAAAGACAGTTCGGAACCTCTATAGGCTTTTCCCTTGAGGTTTCCTTTCATCATTTTTCGATGTTTTACTTTCTTAGGACTCAACATTACGCTTTCACCTTTCTACTCTTGTCTGAGGCGGCGTCAAGGGAGGCCTCTGGATTCGAAGGAAGATGATCCCCCATATATACCCAAACTTTTATACCAATTTTGCCAAATGTTGTGTAAGATTCGGCCAAACCAAAATCGATATCTGCACGAATAGTTTGAAGGGGAACCCGCCCTTCCCGATACCATTCAGTGCGAGCTATTTCAGCTCCACCGAGACGACCTGCACAACAAATTTTTACACCTAGTGCCCCAAATCTCAAAGCAGAGGCAACACTTTTTTTCATTGCACGTCTAAAGGAAATTCTTTTTTCCAGCTGTGAGGCTATAGACTCTGCAACTAACTGTGCATCAACTTCTGGCTTTTTAACTTCTTTAATGGATATAGAAAGTTCAGATTTTATAGTTTTTGCTAACTCTGACTTTAGCTTTTCAATCTCTGAACCTTTTTTTCCGATAATAAGGCCAGGCTTTGCCGAGTGTATAAGAACTCGGGTAATGCTATCCTTACCTGTCCGCTCTATATCAATACGAGAGATTCCTGCCTGGTAAAGTTTTTTCTTGATATACTTCCTGATCTGAAGATCCTCGTGGAGCCACTCCACATAAGATTTTTTGGCATACCAGCGAGAATTCCACGTTTTGATATAACCCAGACGAAAACCGGTTGGATGTACTTTCTGTCCCATGTGACCTCTATGTGATGGCGGCGCTATTTGCGCGTGAGAACAATTGTAAGATGCGACATTCTTTTCTTAATGGAATATGCACGACCCATAGCACGAGCTTGAATCCGTTTCATGATAGGACCCTGATCTACAAAAATCTTTTCAATTTTTAAATCTTTTGACTCTCCCAAAAATTTCTGTTGAGCATTGCTGACGGCTGAGTTCAATGTTTTAAGAACAATCGGGGCTGGGCCGCGGCGAGTAAAGGTGAGGTAAGACTGGGCCTTTACAACATCCATTCCACGAATTGCGTCAATAACAAATCGAACTTTCCTCGGGGAAATCTTTATGAATCTATTTTTAGCTACCGCCTCACCTGCAGTTGACATTGTTTACCTTTCAAATCTTTGCTTGTTTAGCGTTTGGAGGATTTTTCGACCTTGGACCCGCCATGGGCTTTAAACAAACGCGTAGGAGAAAATTCCCCTAGTTTATGACCAACCATGTTTTCAGTCACATAAACAGGGATAAATTTCTTCCCATTGTGAACGGAAAAGGTAAAGCCGATCATTTCGGGAATAATCATAGAACGGCGAGACCATGTCTTAATCATCTTTTTTTCTCCAAGAGAAATAGATTTCTCAACTTTCTCAAGGAGAGATGCATCAATAAAAGGGCCTTTTTTAATTGATCTTGGCATAGGAAATTCCTTTTACTTTCTACGTCGAATGATGAATCGATCTGTCTTAGGGTTATGACGAGTTTTAAATCCCTTGGAAGGTTGGCCCCAAGGAGAACAGGGATGGCGTCCTCCAGATGACTTTCCTTCGCCTCCTCCTAGGGGATGATCCACGGGATTCATGGCTACACCACGAACATGTGGCCGTTTCCCCAACCATCGAGATCTTCCAGCTTTACCAATAGAGATATTTTCATGTTCAATATTGCCGACTTGCCCTACAGTTGCTCTGCAGCGGCCGTGAATTTTCCTTGTTTCACCAGACGAAAGTTTGATTATAACCCAATCGCCTTCTCTTCCCAATATTTGAGCATAGGCACCTGCAGATCTAGCTATTTTGCCGCCGGCACCAATTTTAAACTCTATGTTATGAACAAGCGTTCCTAGAGGAATCTGCATGATTTCCAATGCATTTCCTGGTCGAATATCAGCTCCTAATCCTGAAATTACAGTATCGTTTACATTTAAGCCGATAGGAGCAAGAATATATGCCCTTGAACCATCCGCATAGCAAATAAGTGCAATTCGAGCAGATCGGTTAGGATCGTATTCAATCGACTCAACCTTAGCAGGAATAGAATCTTTGTTGCGTTTAAAGTCGATTAACCGATAAGCTCTCTTATGGCCCCCTCCACGATGGCGTGAAGTCAATGTTCCAATGTTATTTCTGCCTCCAGAAGACTTTTTGGAGGTAGTTAACGGCTTATATGGTTTTTCCTTGGTAATCTCTTCAAAGGTATATCCAGTTTTATACCGGCTTGATTGGGGAACTGGATTATAAGTTTTAATTCCCATTATTATGCTCCCTCAAAAATATCAAGCTTAAATCCATCTTTTAATGTGATATAGGCTCGCTTTCGATCAGGAAGACTTCCTTTAACAATCCCGATTCTTTTAGCCTTGCCTTTTCTAACAACAGTCCTGACAGACTCTACTTTAACGTTGAAAATTGACTCAATAGCCTTTTGAATTTGAATCTTGTTAGCTTTTTTATAAACATGAAAAAGATAAACTGAGTTTTTCTCACGCACCCTATCCGATTTTTCGGAAAGTATTGGGCGAATGAGAACATCCGAAATGTCCATGTTTTACCCTTTCAGTAACTGTTGAAGCCATTCGCGTGAGTCTTCTGCCACTAAAACAACATCTGTAAAAACCATATACAGAGCAGTCACTGCTGTAGAGGGAAGAATAGTCAATCCAGGAATATTTCTAGAGGAGAGCCATGTATTTTCATCAAGCTCCTCAGAAATGATTAAAATATTTTGATAGCCTGGATTGGTATGGTATTTTTTAAGAAGGTCCACGAATTTTTTTGTTTTAAGTGTTTCGCTCTCAAGATTTGGGATGATGCTAACTTTATTTTCAGAAACTCTAACGAGTAATGCCTCGCGCAATGCCTTCAGGACCTTTTTTGAGGGCTGCTTATAAAAATAATTGCGAGGACGAGGTCCGAAAATAATTGCCCCCCCACGCCATTGAGGAGCACGAGAAGAGCCTTGACGGGCACGGCCGGTCCCTTTCTGGCGATATGGCTTCTTTCCGCCTCCGGATACTTCTCCTCTGGTTTTTGTTGAGGAAGTTCCCGCTCGCATACCGGCAAGTTCCATGGTGGTTATTTCATGGACTATTCCGTTGTTGAATGAATCTTGGGTGACCTCTGAGTCAATGGAAATTGTTGATGATGATTTGCCATCAGAGGAAAGAACTGGGATGTTCATATTTCGTCCTTTAAATTAATCTTTTTTAAAAACCAGAATTGTGCCAGGGTGTCCTGGAACAGCGCCCTTGAGTAAGACAAGATTTGCCTCTGCTTTAACTTCTACGACCTCGAGGTTTTTTATCGTTACATTTTTATGCCCCATATGGCCAGGAAGCTTTTTGTTTTTTAGAACGCGAGAAGGATAAGCAGAAGAACCGATGGAGCCAGGTTCACGATGGAACATAGATCCATGAGTAGCGTCTCCTCCACGGAAATGATGTCTTTTCATAACACCAGCAAAGCCTTTTCCTTTTGTCATTCCTGTAGCACTTACAAGTTCTCCTGGCTTGAAGAAATCAGCTCCATAAATAGAGCCTGAAGCTGGTGGATCGCCAAGGATGACTACTTCGCGGATAGTGCGATATGTGTTTTGGGAATACTTTTGGAAATGGCCTCGTAGGGGTTTGTTTAAGGAGACGGGTTTGACAATTCCGTAACCAAGCTGAACAGCAGAGTAGCTGTCTTTTTCTTTTGTTTTAACTTGGATCACTTCACACGGACCAACCTTGACAACGGTTACTGGAATAGATTTCCCGTTTGAAAGATAAATCTGGGTCATGCCGATTTTTTCGCCAATAATGGAATTCACTGGATTCTCCTAAAGCTTGATTTCGACATCGACGCCCGCCGGAAGCTCAAGCTTCATGAGTGCATCAATAGTCTCAGGTGTCGACTCAATAATATCAATCAAACGTTTGTGGGTACGACGTTCAAATTGCTCACGGGATTTCTTATCCGCATGAGGGGAACGTAATACAGTGAATTTTTCTATTCTTGTAGGAAGAGGAATTGGACCCTTAATGGTAGCCCCGGTCCTTTTGGCAGTAGAAACAATATCAACAAGTGATTGATCAAGAATTCTGAAATCATAACCTTTAAGACGAATCCTAATTTTATCCATGACGATTCTTGCTCCAGTATTTAAAGGATGACCTTGGAGATAACACCGGCACCGACAGTCCGTCCGCCTTCCCGAATCGCAAAGCGAAGACCATCTTCCATCGCGATCGGAGTGATCAACTTCACCTTTACCCGAATATTA
>JAPTWQ010000098.1 GCA_028064945.1 Nitrospiraceae bacterium
AGACATGCAAGATCAAGCTTTGAGAATTGGAACGATCAATCAAATGTGGGAAAAAGTATCGGATGAATCTATTCTTGGGATTGCCCCAGAAAAACAGGCACAAGTTCTCCGATGATAAAAACAGGCACAAGTTCTCCGATGATAAAAACAGGCATAATGTGGCCAAAGGTCCATTTTATGGTTGTACTCACACAACTATGTGAGTACAACCATAATGTGTCGGGAAAAACAATCATATCCTGTCGTAAAAACCTATCAAAGTCTTCATCTGCGATATGTCACCGCATGAAAAAACAACCATAAAATGTCGGATACCAAAAAAAACAAGCATATAGTGACGAATCCAAAAATTTCAGTAAAGGCATAGGTTCTCGATCAACCCTCGTTCGATTTAAGAGAACCCGTCCCTCACGACTGAAACACAGAAATCATGCCCTTCCCAACGATTGATTTCCGGCCAGAAGAATGTGAACCGAATCGGTGACTTTTGGCTTTTGGAAACGGGAAGGTCTCTATAGTGAATGCCTATAGCCGTGGTAACCGAATCCTCCATGTGGACCGTTTTCCACTCGTCGCTTGTCCAATGAAGCCGGAACAGCGTGGGGCTCTGAATCCGGAGGGTTTGCCCTTTTCTGACCGTCTGGACCTGACGGTTGAACTTCCAGATTTCAAGGTCTTTGCGGCCTTTCCGGTTCAGATAACGCTCTGCCACCGGAGCCGGTTGGTCGAATACCTTGCCCTGGCTGGCAGACCAGAGCAGTTTGATATACTCCGCATGGGCCCACATAAGCGGCATAGCCGAACCCGTAGGCCGGCCCAGGAACATCCCCTTTTCAGGACGATCTGGTTCATCCCAGACCTGCTCAGGGAGCATTCCGCCCGAAGACGCGAATAGTTCCATGGCTTGTATCAAATGCCGGACCGATCTTCCAGCCGACAACTCATAATGTCCTCGTTCACCCGTCAGGAGAGGCCACGCCCGGCCTTTACCCCAGCCGAGATACGCTCCTCCATCCGGACGTTGCCCATACCCGTCGTGGTTGTACCGATGCCAGCAGGGACCGAAGGGGGTCTCGACTCCGAGAATTTTATCGACAACCGCCACCGAATCAACGATCATCGGATCCGAGGCTTTCCGAATCCCATAGCGGACCAGTTCCAGAAATCCCCCGTCGACGATATCCTTCGCACGATAATGTATGGGCTCTCCCGGGGGCTGGTTGTGAAGGGCGAGCGTTCCCTGATTCGGGTTTTCCGAGGCTTCGGGATCCGAAAGATCCACGGGATGAATGCGAATATAATGTGTCGAAATGCCGGGAACGAGGGACCCCTCGGTGGTAACGGTCCATGATTCGACATGGGACTCCAGAAAGTCGGCATAATCTTCCAAGAATGCAGCAGTTTCCGGGTCTTCCCGGCGCCTGGCGAAATCGGCCGCACAGATCAGGGCGGCGATATTGACAGCCAGCGTTGAAGGGGAGAACCCGCTGCTCTCTTCCCATCGCTCCTGGGGAGTTGCAGGACCCTGACGGATCAGGTAATGTGCCGCCCGGAGAATCATCGGATAGGGATCGAATTCCCTCATCGCCCCAAAATTTTCCACCTGCCAGGCAAAAAGAATGGGATAAGCAACCTCGTCGAGCTGGATGCCCCGCCAATGGGGTTGTCCGTCGATCCAGAAGTTCTGATGAAATCCTCCATCCGGTTGCTGTGAGGCGGCAAGGTAGATCAGGGCAGAATAGGGGGTTGCGGTATTTCCCGAAGCCAAAAGGGCCATGGCACTTTGACAGAGGTCCCGAGTCCACACCAGATGATATCCTCCGATGCCCTCCTCGTCTCCTTGCTCGTCTCCCCAGGGGATACTGAGAGAAGCGATGAGCGCACCGGGATAGGTTTTGTCCTCATGGGCCAGAAGAAGGTTATGGCTGATCCGGCAAAGCCGTCCCCCATCTTCCGATACTTTGTTGATAGGAACTGTCTGACAGTAGATCCGGCGCCACTGTTCCTGGAAACGTTGCCTCTGTTCGGAAAAAGGAATTCCCAAAGCCTGCAGCAAGGTGGTTGTGGCGGCATGGAAACCGAACCCGAACGCCAATCCCAGCGTGAAGCTGCGGGATACGGAAAGATCGAGTTCCCCCATCATGGCCACATTCCCGTCACGGGCAAAATCAAACGTCCAGTCCATCCGGAGGTTGTCCTTAAGATCCATCCACCCGTCACTCACCCCGACATACCCGCAGGAGGATCGAATAAACGGAATCGTGGCCCCCAGGGCAAGACAGGTTTGATCCCGGAAAGCGACAAGCAATTCCTTTCCGGCAACTGTTGCTTTGGCCGCTGAATTCCCGGCCCCTCTTCCTTCCAGATGAGGCGCAAGCAGAACGAAGAGGCGAAGCTTTTTCAGAACCGCCCGGTTCGCTTTGACCGTTGTCCGGATCAATACAGCTGACAAATGGGGGTCGGCAATGATTTCCTTGACGATCCGGTATCGCCCGTCCGGATCGGTCGATGTCACCCGGTATCCCAAGGCATTGGGATCGAGCAGGTCCACCGTGTGGAGCAAATCCCGCTTTTCTTCATGGAGGAATGTTTCCCCATCGCCGACCAGAAACTGGAGATCCCGGACCTGCGGAGAATCCACTTTGGGAAAATAGATTTCATTCAGGATTCCCTGGGAGAGCGTGAACCAGACGAGACTCGCCGAGTGATAGGCTGTTCCTACCCCCTCCTTGTCTCCCCGTGTCCACCTCGCGGGAATCCCCGGCCAACCGAAGGCTTCCTGTCCTGTCAAAAGGGTGCGCATCCAAAGACCTCCTCTTTATCGGGTGATTCCCGGCGAACGACATCGAAGCCGTGATTTATGAAGCAGTCCATCATGAATGCGTATTCTGGTTTTCCGGAAAAAAATCCGGATACTGGACGAAATTCTTGGTCCGAGCCAAAGAATAAGCTTCCTCCATTCCAAGGATCACGACCCCTTTTTTGTCCGACACCCATAGACGGGCTTGGTCCCGGTCAACGAAGAACCGGATGTCGCAACAGAAACGACGGACAATGTCCAAGCCCTGAACAATCGATGGCTCCGGGATCCGAAATGACATGACGCTGGAAAGAGGAAAACACCGGTGAATCTCCCTGGGGGTAACGGTCAAACGGATCTCCGATCCTGTCAGCGGGCAGCACGAAACAATATGGGCCGTTTTCTGGAGCAGTTCCGGAAGAAACAGTGCGTCCCACGCGCACCAGGCATAAAGTGTTTCCTTCCCAACGCAAAACCTTAGCGGGGTAGGCTCCAAAGAGAGTCCACCAAATCCGACAATGCGCTGACGCTCGTCATATTCGATGGTTCGGATGCCTCCTCCCGACATCAGGAACGCCGCAAGCTTTTGTTTGTCCATTCCGGACCGTTCCGGGAGAACCCCCAGGTTGACGGGGGTGCCTTCCGACAACAGCCGGTAGATCAGAAGGGAGATTTTCTGTTCGTCGGAGGACAGCCGGGGAAAATTCCGGACAACCGCCGCTACGACTTCGTCCTCTGGCCCGTTTTCGGCAGAATCTTTTCCGCTTTCCATTTTCATACTCTTATCCCCGCCCGAACTTCCCGCTCCTGATCGAACCTCGACCGGTCATTGGTGTTATAAACGTTTTTGTTTCAGGGAGAAAGGTCTCGCGACAGTAGGGTCCTGCCATGGTCATTCCGCATTATTTGTTCTCAATAGTACTCCACCGTATCGACCCCTTTTCGGGAAACATAATGGAAAAAGAGGTTCGACGGGATCCCGTCCCGGCGGAACGCAAAAGGAGACAGGGGGAACAGAAAACGTTTTCCGATCGAACCTATCGAATAAAACTTCCGCTGCAGCCAGTCGATCCCTTTTTCAACCTCTTCGGGGGTCATATTTTTTGGCATGAACATGCATTTATGTCCCGAAGAATACTGGTCCGCCATGGGATTGATCACACGGAGTTCCTTGTCCAGCCTCTCCCTGAGAGGCGTGCCTTCCCGGGGGGAGACAACGCTGAAAAAAGCCATCGGTGCCCGAACCTCCTCCAGAAACCGGTAGGTCGCCTCGAAGACCCCGGGCGTATCGTGATCGAGGCCGAACATCAGGTTGAGGGAGTAAAGCAGTCCCCGGTTCTCCATCGCCTTCAGAAGCTTGATGTAATCCCTGACATGGTTCTGATTCTTGTGGATTTCGTTCAGGTTGTCCTGGTTGATGCTTTCCATGCCGATGTTCACATGCTGGCAACCGGCCTTGATGGCAAGATCCAGGAGTTCCTCGTCGTGGTTGGTGTTCAGGGTCCACAGACAGCTCCAGGTGATGTCGAGGGGCGCCAACGCCTTGAAGAGTTCCCTTGCGAAGGCGTGTTTTCCGGTCAACTGATCGTCGATGAACTGGAACTGGTTGTTCCCCGTAATTTCTTTCTGTTCTTCGATCTCCAGAACGATGTCTTCGATGGGACGCATCCGGTAAGCGCTGTCATAGATCACCGGAACTTCGCAGAAATCGCAGTGGTAATTGCATCCCCGGGTGGCCTGGATCGGCATCAGGTGAACGCGATACCGCTTCCAGTCGAGGAGTTCATACCGGGGACGCGGCAGGGACTTCATGTCGCAGGGCTTGTCGGCTTTGTAGAGACTCTTGATCTTGCCGGCCCGGACATCGTCCAAGAGCGGATTCCAGACGTTTTCGGCTTCCCCAACCACCACGCTGTCCGCGTGAGTCAGAATCTCCTCCGGGTGAAGCGTCGCATGGAACCCGCCCATCACCACCGGGATTTTACATTTTCGGAATTTTTCAGAAATCTCGTAAGCGCGTTGCGCGGACCCGGTCGTCGTCGTGATCGCCACCAGATCGAAATCCCCTTCATACGGGATCTCCTCGACCTTGTCGTCGACGATGGTCACGGAGTCAGTCTCCGGAGTCAGTCCGGCCAGGTAAGAGGTGACCATCGTCATGATCAGCCGTTTCCGGGACTGGACGGGGGTTCCGTCGAGCCGCATCAGCGTTGGCTGTATGCAGAGTATTTTGAGAGCGTTCTTCTTCATGATCATCAGCCCCTCACCAACGAGTCGATTCATGACCCACAGGAGTTCCAGACCGAGTTCCCGGATTTCCGTCCGGGTCGACCGGTATGAGAGTATCGCTTTTGAAACATTACCCCGCGCAGCAGGAAAGTTTCGAAACATCGCGAGAGAAAGACTGGGCACACAGTTTGAGACTTTCCACCATCGTCAGATAGGGGAAAAACTGATCGGCAATTTCAGAAACCGTCCGGCCAGCCATGATCGCCATTGCGGCGGTCTGGATCACTTCCCCTCCCTCGGGGGCGAGAATCTGTACCCCGACCAGTCTTCCGGTCGATTTCTCGGCCACGATTTTGACAAAGCCCCGCGTATCGAAATTGACCAACGCCCGGGGAACCTGGTCCAGGGAAAGTCGCCGGCTCTCCACATCAAGTCCTCGATCCTGTGCTTCGTCGAACGTCAATCCCACAGTGGCCACCTGGGGATCGGTAAAGATCACCTCCGGAAGGACGGTCACGTCGATCCGCGCGTCTCCTCCCAGCATGTTCACGGCAGCAATTTTTCCCCCTTTGGCTGCCACATAGACAAATTTCGGAAGGTTTGTGCAATCGCCGACCGCCCAGATATGGGGATTGCTGGTCCGGAGCGAGCCGTCGATCACGATGGCTCCCGACAGATCGGTCTCGATTCCGACTCGCTCCAACCCCAGCCCTTCCGTGTTGGGAATCCGTCCGGTCGCCACCAGCAAGGCATCGCCTTTCAGGCTTTCCTTTTCGAGATCCACGTGAAAGAAGCCTTGTCGGTGCTCCACGGATCGGGGAACGGTGTTCAGAAGG
>JAPTWQ010000143.1 GCA_028064945.1 Nitrospiraceae bacterium
ATCCGGTCCAGTGATATTCAGAGATCGGACTTATCTTCTCGGACATTACAACGATCCGTCGGTCAAGAGGAACAAAGGACAAAATCCCCCTTTTCATGGAGATTTCGAGGTTGGCAGTGTGGAGATCTAGCGGTCCGAGCGAATAGAACACGGTCACTTCGTGCCCTAACGTCTCGCCTGTTCCGACAAATAAATCCCCGAATTGGTCGAGGGTGGAAGATGCCTGCCCTGGGAGGTTGACCACAACATCCTTTTCCGAAGCATGTTCTTCTATCCATCCAAACAAAGAAGTGAACGCCTCTTCCATCTCATCCGGTCGATTCAGATTGATGAAGCCGACCTCGACTTGGTCGATAAAGCGTATCCCAACGTCAGCCCCGGTCTTATCTCCCTCGACAACAACTACCGGACGTCCATTGGTCAGTAAATAATCAACCAGAACCATTGCCAGCCGGCTCTTGCCGACGCCGCCTTTTTCCCCGTGGGAAACATAGATCATCTTTTTTCTCCTTAATTGATGGATCAATTCTTTACTTCCTTCTTTACAACCCGGCATAGTTGCTCTCCGTCCACGCTTCCCGCTCCATTGAATGAATTGTTTTCTGCGCTTCTGTAATATGCTCGGTAGCCATGATCGATCTCCTCTATACGTCCAGATCGGTTAGTGGTCAGGCACAAACTGGGGGCAGACACCCCAGTTGTGCCGCTCTCAGTATCGCAACGGCGCCAGAAAGTAGATTCTCCGTCCCCGCTCCGTCTTGAATGTCAGATCCCCCTCCGTGACCAAACGATCCAGTCCCCCCTGTACCTCTCGCTCGGTCATCCGGAGATCAAAGGCCAGTTTCCGGATACGGATTCCGTCCATCTCTCCGGAAGAGATCTTGAGGATTTGCGAAGTCTGAGCGTTCACCGAAACAAACCTCAGGGTCTGGAGCGCCCAGGCGTAGACCCGAATATGGGGAGGGTCGGTGGAGCAGGAGAGAACCCGTCCATCGGAGGTGACGACGACCGGAATGGTAGGCTCCGGATTTCCCGTATTGATTGAATGGAGGGGTTGAATGTCTCCGGATCCATACTCCTCTTCAAGCTGGTCGATCAGGTCTTTTAGGATTCCCATGGTTTCTCCTTCATCTTTTATCTGTAAAAGGTACGTATTAAACGTATTAAGGGGTAAAAAGCCCACTGTAGCCATTTCATGAGCGTATTAAGGTACGCAATAAGGGGTAAAAAGGTTCATCGGTCGGATGGCATGGACTTATTGCGTACTTTTTGCGTATCTAAAAATCTCCAAAAAACCGCGCCAAAAGGCTTTTTACCCCTTAATACGTTTAATACGTTTCCTATACAATCAAAGACCAGAGGATCCGGGGTCGGCCTGTTGTTTTTTCGGTCCTTGATGTGACTCGTCCCCCATCGACAAGGGCCTTTATTGCTCGTTCAATTTCTTCGCTGGATTTGTTTTTTTCGAAAAGATGATAGATCTCGGTTTGGGTCTTTTCTCCGCCCTTCAAACATTCCAGGATTTTGTCCGCTGTCGGGTCTCCGGTTTTTTTTCCGAAGATCCACTCGACCGTTTCCCGGACGTAATCTGTAATTGCCAGGGCCGCTTTGAGATGTTGGATATCGAGCGTATCTGAGCAGTCCAATAAGGCGTAGATCATCGACAGTCTGAGTGCGTGGGCTTCCTGTCTGTTTGTGAGAATCCCTGTTAACCCTTGGCCCCCTGCCGTCAGGGTCGGATATGCCTGTGCCCACGACGTCCGGAAAGATTCCGACCGATGCATCTCTCCAACGGTTTTGCCCCATTCGATAACGGACCGAAACTTTTCTCCGAAGTGATTTTGGCGGTCAAACATTCCCCCCTCCGGAAGGAGCTTCGAGCGACGCACATAGATCCATAAAATCCTGTTCCCGAAGCCGTTTGCTGCTTCTGTGTCGGAGAACCGGCGCAACAACTCGTCTTTGGTGATATGCCCAACCATCCCGATATGTGCGTTTGTGGCTTCAATCCTGTTTCCCTTCGTTAGTGGAGATAATTTGGAACCATCCCACGCCATGCGGAGGATGGCGGACAAGGTATTTCCATCTCGATCAATGGTCTTGAGCACCCCTCCAAATTCTTGTTCCAAAGCTAGAAGCCGCTTGTCCTCTTCCCCGGGATCGGAAACAGACCAGGCTCCATCGCGGGGATTGAAGGTTTCGACCGGATCCCGGACCTGATAAATCAATCCTTCCCCGGAAGAGAGTCCTCCCTTGACCCGCCTCGTCATAAACTCCGAGTCGGCCAGGAGAAAGGTTTCTTTGGCCCGGGCTTCGGCGGTCCCTTTCCGGGCTTTTCCGGACGCTCCCACTGTCACAACAAACTCGTTACTGCCGTGACGGGAGCCATCGACCATCAGGTGCGGCCCACGGCCCACTGCGATGCCGAAAACGGTCAGAACATGGATCAGGACTGCCACCGGGTCCGCCTCCGTGTGAGGGTCGAGGGCCTTCACAAATTCCCCCGCCAGGCCAAGGAATGCGGCCGCGTGGAGGGCAGGGACAGACAAGTCTGCTTCTTGCGGGTTGTCCGTCAGATCCGGCTTATCAACTAACGAATGAATCTCTTTTTTGACAATAGACAAGGGCTTAGCCATGAGAAACCCCCATCAATACGTCACTCCAGTCTTCTCCAGGAATGTCCGGAAAAACCGTTTTGACGCGGGTTCCCT
Source organism: Nitrospiraceae bacterium (assembly GCA_028064945.1). The sequence goes on from JAPTWQ010000143.1 coordinate 2,712, forward strand.
GTGTTCCAATCCGGTAGATGAGCTTTTCGACGGCCAGTATCCCGGCCTGGTCATAATCCGCTGCGACGATGATCTCCTGGATCCCGGAGGGTGGGATGAATCTCTCAATCCCTCCGGATGACAGGCAGGACCAGGTTGGGATCCCGGAGAGAATTTGAAAAGATAAGGCTGTCTCGATCCCTTCGGCGATTGCCAGTCTTGAATTGGGAGGGAAAAGCTGTACAGCATTGGAGAAGCCGACCAGGGAGGTAAGTTTTTTGGAGGTGGAAACGGGGGCTTTTCTACCATCCATTGTGAGGTATGTCCGGTGCAAACCAACCGGGCGGCCCATGTCGTCCCTGATTACCGCGATCATTGCGGGAAAACATCCGGCCCTCTGCCCATCCTCCCAATAACCAAGAGCCATGTGGGTCCGCAGGTCCCGGGGGTAGATATTGAGCCGGATATATCTTCCCAGAAGGTAGTGATCGACTGGATCACCGGATGCGACTGGTTGTGTTCCGGCAAAGATCTTCTCCAGCCGGCCTTTGATGCTGTCCGTCCGCTCAGGAACCTCGCTCTCGATTGGTGGGTATTGAAAAGAACTTTTAGTGTGAGTCTCGTCGCATCGACAGGGACCAGCCAAATAATGCGAGAATGTGCCGTCTTTGCCATGGGGAAGTTTCCCGGCAAATTCAGGGCGGGTGCAGTGGACATACCGCCCGTCTCCGGAGAGGAAGCCCCAACATCGGGAGCCTTTACCCGCTTGGTCATATCCTCCGCAAATCGGACAAGGACGATCTCTCCGGAAGCGTTGACTGCGTGAGACTCTTATGGCATTATTTTCTTCAGGCATTGAAATATCCTTCCTGGCCCCTCTACGAAAGGGGCCTTTTTATTTTTCTGGATCGGATCCGGTACTTCGTCTTGCCTCTCCTTCAATGAACCCGGACAAATAGCTCAAATCATCCAACCCTGCCCAGATCAGTTCTTCGTGAGATTTTGAGGATTCCCCCGATCTTCCGTCTTCCCATCCAACCTGGTAGCTCTCATCGTCCAGTCGGAGTCTCATGGATTAGCCTTCCTGCTGAACTTGGGCTCGGGCCAGTTGTGTCCTCTTTGTTGGCCGGCCCGTTTTTTTGGGGGCAGGAGGAGAAGAGGGGGGAGGGGTCAGGGAACGGAAATGATTTTCGAGTTGCTCGCGAGTCCATACCAATTTTTTTGTTCCGACGTGAATTGGTTCAGGCAGAAACCCGGTTTTCCGAAATAAATGCATTCTGATCGCCGAATCGCTCATCCCCATCATTTGGGCTACGTCCTGAACAGTAAAGAGGATTTTTTCTTTTTGTATGGATGAGTTCATCTTATAGACCTCCTTTCCGGAGTTGGTGTATGGTAAAGTACTATCTTATGGGGTATCCCCTATATGATTTTGATATCATAGGATACCTCATGAGATATTGTCAACATATTTAACATGGAAAGAGAGCGGCTTTATTTATGGATGTTAAAATAGTTAATTTAGTAAGAGAGTTGAGGGGATTATCGATTCGGGAATTGGCTCGAAGAACAGGGAGCGTGCAGCCCCGGAATCTTGCTTCTCATTTTGCAGGTCAATCGGGAAAAGTTTCTCAGGAAAAATTATCTGGCGTATATAGAGTGCTTGATCTTTCAGAAAATGGACTTGTTTCTGGAATCCATCGCTGGGTAATCCCGTCCGCGATGACGAGCGATGTGGAAAAAGCCGAATACATTGTTCGGGAATTTTGCCCAGGGGGTGTTAAGGTCTATCCCCTCTGCTCGGCGAATATTCTTCAAGCCATTGTTCCCGCCTCTATTGGCAATTTTCTTCCGTGGATTGTCTGGGTCCTTGTTCCGGCCACTTCTCCCCTGATTCGGATTGTTCTTGCGATCAAGCCCTCTGTCAAACATTTGAATTTTCTGGGCAGTAGCCGGTCTCTTACTCTCAAGTATGTCGGGGGAACACTTCCGGACGGATCCAGTCCGGACGAAATTTCCTCCTCCGACTGGATTCCTCTTCCTCCTGAGATTTTCGACCGGATTAAATCCGATCCGGATCTGACCGTTCCTGATCTGGACTCAATTTTGGGAATTTCAGGAGCTTCAGACTGGACATGGGAGAGATTAACCGCCGTATTGCAGGGGAAGGGAATGACTCCGGAAGAGGCTGCGCGGAAGATGGGGATTCTGTGATGTTTGTTCCAAACACATTTCGATTTGACATTCAGTATTTCTGTAGCTACAGTTAAGAACGTGAAGATCACCTACGATCCCGTCAAACATCTGAAAACGCTGAAAGATCGGGATCTGGACTTCGAAGAGGCGGTGCTGGTGTTTGCCAGTCGGCATTTCACCAGAGGGGACGACCGGATCGATTATGGGGAAGATCGGTTCATTACGATCGGGCGATTGCGTGGGCGCATGGTGGTTCTCGTATGGACCATGAGAGGAGATGCGGCTCATATCATTTCGATGAGGAAAGCCAATGACAGAGAAGCAAAACGATTCCAGAATCACCTGGACTGATCCGGACGAGGCTCCGGAGTTGACGGACGAATGGTTCGAAGGGGCAGACCTGAAAGAAGGCTCCCGGCTCATCCGCCGGGGGCGACCGATCTCCGGGCAAAAGAAAGTCTTGCTTTCCGTCCGTTACAGCCAAGAAGTCGTGGACTACTTCCGGTCAACCGGCGAAGGATGGCAGACCCGCATGGATGCTGTCCTGAAAGAGTGGATCGAACAGCATCGATAATCGATCCGTATGGAAGAAACGACCAGAGGAAGGAGATATGTAATGTTCAAAAGTGATGCCTTCGAGGCCATCTTGGCTGGGTGCGTGCTCGTTTTTCCACCGAGTACGCCACTGAGTTTTGGAACAATTTTGGAACACTGAGAGTGAAAAACAGGGTTATTCGATTAAGTAACATGATACAACAAAACATTGATCTTTATGAATTGTTCTGTTGCGGGGTGTGGGAAATAAGGCGTTTTTTTTGCCTGCTAAGCGGATGTGGGGCTAAAACCCCACCGAGGGTTCGAATCCCTCCCTCTCCGCCATTTGAGACTTCCATTGTATTTCCGATAATTCGACCGTTAGACCAGCTGCAAGATTCGACCGACCC
>JAPTWQ010000063.1 GCA_028064945.1 Nitrospiraceae bacterium
CCGATCTACTCGCGAATACAGATTCGATGATTCGGCAATGGGAGAATTTCTGCAAGACGGGAGTGGAAACGAAGACCTTCGGCGGATCGTCCGAAGACTCCGACTCGTCAACACCCGTAACCGAATGGGCCATGGCTTGATGGACTATCTTCTTCGCCATCAGAGCGATTATCTTCTCTGTGGAGATCCTGTTTGTCTTAGGCCGCTTACCCAGACCCAGCTTTCCAATAGACTCTCCTCCGAATCCCAATTTGGGGACAATTTTGACGTCAGCCGTCTGTCCCGCATTTCCCGCAACTTTCCCTTGCTGTTTCCCGACCGCCAGATTCGGAGACTCTCGTATCTATGTCCCAACTCGAGAGATGTCTCTTGCCATTTTGTGAGACGCGTGATAGAAAGTGAAAAGTCTTTGATGGCGGAAGGCGAAATCGACGCTCCGTTGTCGGACAACGAGGTTGCCCAGAGAGTGGAGGAGGCATTTGGAACTCGAATCTCCCGGCGGACGGTTGCCCACATCCGGCGGGAGATGGGAATTCCCGAAAAAGTAGAGAGGGCAAAGTCAGGGACCTACCAGGAGATAACAGCGGACTTTTCCCCGCCATATCTCCTTTCGCGCCAGATCGTTCGGGAATTTGCTCCTTCCGAGCCTGGTGTCTATGAAATCCGTTCTTTTCTTCCCGGATTTCCGGAAGAAGTGCTCTATATCGGCTCAGCCGGGAATATCAGAAAAAGATTGTCTTATCACCTGTATTCGTCTGGCGGCAACCAACTTCTTCGGAAGAAAATTTCCGCTGGATCCCGTTTCAGGTACCAGATTTTCAAGGAGGCATGGCGCACGGCAGAAAGAAGCATCTATCGATCCTTCCGGGATACCTTCGGCAAGCCCCCTGAGTGTAACAGGGCAAGTCCATAGAGAACGGAACGCAATGAACTTGCCAATTTGTGGAGGAACCTTGGAAAGGTTTTTGCGCAAGCAAGCAAGCAAGCAAGCCCGGGCGATATCGGACGAACCCGTGACTATGAAGGAAGTGTCGGCCTCCGATATCAGTGACTCCCGCGAAGTCGGGGAGGAAGAACTTCGGGCCCGGCTGGAATTTCTGAATTTCACGGACGATGACCGGTCCTGTCTGAATGCCCTCCACCAGAGCTTGGCTCCTCTCCATCCGACACTCGTGGACGACATCGCTCGCTATCTGACCTCTTTCGACCGGGAAGGACGATTTTCCCCTACCGACATCAACCGCTTGAAACAGGCTTTCGTCTCCCATTTCGAAGGACTGACCTCCGGTTCCTACGACATGGACTTTGTTCTGACCCGGATCAAGGCCGCGTTCCTCTATGAAAAGAGCAGAATATCTCCCCACCTCTACCTGGGGGCCTATGTCCGTCATCTCTCGGGCCTTCTTCATGAAATGGGAAAGTTTTTTCACGACCGCCCGATGGAACTGGTCGTTGCCATGCGTTCCCTTCTCAAGGCCGTCATCCTTGATGTGGGTCTGACACTCGATGGAGATGCCTTCTCCGCCGGGCATACCCACCGGATACTGAAGGATTTCGGAGCGGAACTTCTCTGGAATCTTCCGGACGGACTTGTCCTGCTATCCTCTTCCCTGACGGTCCTCTCGGTCAACGCCTCTTTCCTCAGTCGGTTCGGCTTATCGGAGAGATCTCTTCTTGGTCACTCCTTCGACGCTTCGGTGCATGCGGACGGGTTCCGGGAGGTAATTGACGCCATGTGCACGAACGGCGAAAAGCTCCGGGAAAATATTCTGTTTTCCATGGAGAGAGCAGATGGAGAGAGACGCCATCCTGTGCGCGTCACCTTCGTCGCGCCGCATTCTTCTTGCCAAGGATTCGATGTACTGGCGATCGTGCGGGACCTGACGGAAGAAACCCGGATCCGGGCGGAAGCGGACAATCTCCATCGCCGATTCATCAACCTGGCCGAAACGGCGATCTCCGGGATCGTCCTGACAGATTCCTTCGGGAAGATTATCTATTTTAACGCCTCCTCGGAAAGAATGTTCGGACTCCCACGTTCGCGCGCAGAGGGGCAACCGGTCGAAAGCCTTCTTCCAGATCCCTCGCTGATTTCCCTCCTCCATGCCGACGACAGACGGGCACTTGTCCGGGAGGCGTGGGGTCGCCGTTCCGACGGAACGGAGTTCCCAGTTGAGGTTTCCCTGAGCCACTTCGAAGACGGGGCTGACTCCCTCTCTACCCTCGTGTTGAGAGACATCAGTGAGCGCAAGGAGTTTGAGGAGCAGATCCTTCGGCTCGCAAACTTCGATCCCCTGACCGGTCTTCCCAACCGAACCCATCTCGTGACCCGCCTGAACCAAATTCTTGGCCATTCCTCCCATCAATCCAGTACGGGAGCCCTCCTCTATCTCGACCTCGACCGCTTCAAGGGAGTGAACGACTCCCTGGGCCACGACTGCGGCGATGCCCTTCTTGTCGAAGTCGGGAAGCGCCTTTCCGAAAGTGTCCGGAAGGAGGACATGGTGGCCCGTTCTGGTGGAGATGAGTTCATCTTGCTTCTGGAAGGTGTCGGCGACAAGAAGGAGGCGGAGAGAATCGCGGAGAAGATTCTGGACGAGGTGGCCCGTCCTTTCGAGATCGACCATGTGCCTGTTTTCGTGAACGTGAGCCTCGGGATCGTCGTCTGGCCGGAGGATGGAGAGACCTCCGACCTTCTTCTCCGCCGGGCGGACACGGCCATGTACCGGGCCAAGGAGATCGGGAACACCTGTGCGACTTACGCCCCAGAGGACGGAGTCCGAACGAACCGGATGTACGAGATGGAAAGGGAACTCCGCCAAGCTTTGGAAAAAGGCGAATTTGTTCTTTTCTATCAGCCCCAGGTAGAGCTTGCAACAAATCGGGTGGTCGGGGCGGAAGCACTGATTCGATGGAATCATCCTGAGAAGGGGCTGGTTCTCCCTGAGCAGTTTATCCCGGTCGCCGAAAGCACGGGGATGATTGTGGCGGTCGGGGCCTGGGTCGTCCAGGAGGCATGTCGGCAGATCGGGAGGTGGAAGGATGCGGGGATTCCTCCCATCCGCCTGACGGTCAACGTCTCCGGGCGCCAGTTCGAACGAGGGGACCTGGCGGAGACCTTCCGGAGAGCACTCGAGGACTCCAGAGTCGAGGGAGGATTCCTCGAGGCGGAGGTCACCGAAAGCGTCCTCATCAAACGCACCATGACTCCCAGGGAAGTTGAGAAATTGGCCTCGATGGGAGTTAAGACCTCGATTGATGACTTTGGGACGGGATATTCGAGCCTCTCCTATCTCACACGCCTCCCCATCTACAAACTGAAGATCGACCGGTCTTTCGTCACGACACTTCCTTCCGACCCGCATGTGAGAGCCATCACGACCGCCATCGTCACTCTGGGATCGTCACTGGGACTCCGGACGATCGCCGAGGGAGTCGAAACACCGGAACAGTTCGAGATTCTCAAAAACCTCGGATGCCACGAGATCCAGGGATACTTCTTCAGTCCGCCGCTCCCGGAACCCGAATTCAGGAAATGGAACAAGGAAAGAGACGGCGGTTTCCCGGGACGGTAGGTGCTCTCTTTGAAGGGGATGGTGGGGGGGAGGAGGTCGCCTCTTTGTCTGGATGTTCTCATTATTGTTGCTCCTGCCTGGTGTTAAGATCCCTTAAGTGTTTAACATTGTTTTATTATTCATTTGGCATGCATGTTGCTTAATATTCCCCGAAGGTAATTCTATTCGGTAAGTATTTTTAATTGATTTTACGAGAATGCGGACATTTCGCTCTGTTTCACTCCACTTTCATCTCGGGATAGAACCGCATGAGCCAATAATAAAACGGCCGATTTTTTAAAGGAGGAAAAAGACTTGGAAAATTTATTCGAAAAGACAAGCCTTATTCCTTCATCCTCATCGGACCTTCCTCAGGCTTCTGAATCTCTCCCACCGCATTCAGTTCCCTCTCTTCTGGACGCCCTTCATCAAACGACGCTTGTTTTTCTTGAGGAAATGATGAACCAGCTTGACCGCTGGACCTATGAAAAGAGGTTTCACTCCTATCGGGTCAGCATCCTTTCGGAAGAGTTGGGGAAAAGAATGTCCTTGTCTCCTGAGCGTCTGATGACATTGAGAGCAGGAGCCCTTCTCCACGATATCGGCAAAATCCGGATCCAGCAGGATATTCTGAATAAACCCGGGGGACTCACTCCCAAGGAATGGTCAATCATGCGCCAGCATCCAGCCCATGGCCGCTCGATCCTCTCCCAAATTCCGAGCCTCGTCTTTGCGAGGGAGATTGTTTATCAGCACCATGAACGCTGGAACGGGTCGGGGTATCCCAAAGGTCTGAAGGAAGAGGCCATTCTCTTGGAATCCCGCATTTTTGGAGTGGTCGACAGCTATGACGCGATGATCTCCCGCCGTTCTTATAACATTGTGAAATCCCATGAAGAAGCGGTCGATGAGATCCGGCGAAATTCCGGAATTCTCTTTGACCATGACGTTGTTCAGGCATTCGGGGATATTCCGAGAGAATTTTTCGGTCAGGTGGAATCCGGCCGGAATCATTCCAGTTTTATTCAGGAATTTTTTGTGCCGGAAGAATACCTGGCTCTTCTTGTACCCCTGGGGCAATCCGTCGCAGACAAAAAAGGAACGTCTTCGTGAAAGATAAAACCATCCGGGAGCGTCTTGATGTACTGATCGGGCGGGTTCGCTTCGGTGCGATTTCCTTTGCCATTGTCTGGGTCGGCTTTGTCCTTCTTTATGTTTTCACCGGACAAGGGCTCCTTAAAACGGAAAACGCCATTCTGGCGAATGAACAAATTGAACGGAGCTTCCTAACTCTCCAGGAACCCCTGATCGTCTATCTGGAAACGCATAGCCCATCCCAGAAGATCCTCTTCGATTCAATACTTCAGGAAATAGTTTCAAGGATAGCCGAGCCTGCCGGAAATTCTCCCGAGAGCCCTTCTTCCATTTTTCAGCGAAGGAGCGCAGGAATAGTCTTCCAGATCCGGGCATTAGGGGACGCCTTGTTTCTTCCTGATATCGGGACGAAGCGACAGGAATATCTAACACTGTCACTCACTAATCTCATTTTCGAATCGGTCCACAAAGAAATTCAGCCTCTTCTTGCCAGCTTGCGGGCGCAAGAGAAGGTGAGTCTCCACCAGATGTTCCTGATCATCCTCGTGAATCTTCTCTTCCTTTCCTCCGAATTCGTTCTGCTCTTGTGGGCAAAGCGATCTCTTGGAAACTATGTCGAGAAATCCATTCTGAAACCGCTGGAAGATTTGGCGATCTGGGCACGTGGTGTGGCAAAAGGGAATCCCATGGATTCCGGTCAGATAGAGCTCTTTCCAAAGGATGCGGAAATAAGGGATCTGATCGAATCGATCAAGACGATGAAAGAATATCTGGCTCAGACATTGGGACAGACCGAGCGAAAGCTTCAACACAACGAACTTCTGTCAATGATCATCCAGGCATCGGGGTTCATGTCCATGGAAGAAGATATCCTTGATGTGGCCCGTCAAGCATTGATGGTGGTGTTTTCCGAAAAACCGATAGAAATTCATTTCCATCTTAGGGAGGTGGTGGAGATTAATGAGTGCTGGGCTCTCCGCAAGGGAGGGTTGATCAGCGACCAGGACTGGAATGGTTTGGTCCGCTGTCACCAATGCGAGCATCCGCTCATGGAGAGGACCTACCTTTGCGCTCCCATCCAGTCTTCCGAGGAAACGATCGGGACTATCACGTTA
>JAPTWQ010000036.1 GCA_028064945.1 Nitrospiraceae bacterium
CCGGACATCTCCTCCCGCAAGAATCAGCTCGCACCGGATGGGATCCATCACGCTGTGCAAAGACCAGTAGAAGTCGCCGACAAAGTCATCCCGGTCGGCATCCGGCTCTTCAAATATTTCGTCCACGACTCTCTCCTTCAGTGGAAAAAACGTTTCAGAATCATCGGTCCCTTAGTGTTTTCGAGTCGCTCATGCGGGATTTTCGGTTTTGACCGGCTCCTCATCGGGGCTGTCATCGTAATCGAGCGACTCTATTTCCCGGAACTTGCACCCGACGGTGACTCCGGTTTCCGGGATGTAGACCGCATAGATATAGAACTGCTGGAGGAAGGTTCCGATACTCCGGATATAACCCTCATCTCCTTTTCGGGCCAGAATGTCCCCCACTTCGCGGTTCGGGAACGTTCCGTCATTTCGGATATGCTTTTTGAGCTTGACCTTTTCGCCAAATTCAAAAAAAGGTGGTCCGGTCAGTTCGACGATATCGCTTCCACTCATGGAGGTACTCCTTTCTGGTAAAAGATGGTTCCCGTTCCTTTCAGGCCATGGCCTTCTGGTTTAAAGACTCGATTTCGCCCGGCTCGAATCGAAACACCCCCCGGCCGCCTGAAAGAGGCTCGTAGCGGTCGACCGTTGACCTCGAAAGAAAGTTGAACCAGGACTGAAAGCTCATTCCTTCCGGGCAATGTGTAATTTTCTGGACCGATCCGTTGTTAAAAAAAACGACATGAACCATTTCCATTGTGATAACCCTCCACCTTTCTTCATCTCCCGGAAATTCCGGGGGAATCGTTTTTCCCATGACCTGACCGTCAGTAAATGGCCGCTCCGGCACCGACATTGATTGCCGCCTCCTTGAATCGTTCGATGATTTGTCCTGCGTCTTCGGGATTCATTCCCGGATGGAAAGGCAGGGCGATAGCCCTCTCTGAAAGCTTTTCCGCGATGGGTGCCATCCCTTTCGAATATCCCCGGGCCAAAAACCACGGATCGAGGTGGAGAGCTTTCGGGAAAGGCACCGCTTCGATTCCGGATTGCCTCAGGTCGTCGACAATGGCATTTCTTGAGAGAACCGAAAATCTGGTCCCGAGATGAACCATGTAGGTGAACCAGTTGACCCATTCCACATTGGGGGACAAGTAGAGATCCTTGACTCCTTCGAAGGAGCGCATGGCATCCTGGTAAGCCTCCAGAAGCAGGGCCCTTTTTTTGAGGCTTCCCGCCAGCCGTCCGAGTGACTGAAGTCCGGTCCTGGCCAGGGCGGGCGAGATGCCGAGGTCCAGGGAGAGGAGCGGGTCCGGGAGGGACAGCGGGGTGGCCCGGTGGTTGTCCCTCATGGCCCGGAAAAGGGTGTCCAGCTCTTCCCGGTCGGTGAGGATTGCCGCATAGCTTTCCCCAAGACCGGGATGCGGTGAGCCAAAGGCGAGGATCGACACATCCCCGAAGCTCCCTGTGCGCCGGCCCCGATACTCGGAAAAAAGAGCTTCGGTCGAGTCTTCGATCAGGATGACCGGGTGATCTTTTTTGATTTCCTCAAAACGGTCCCAGTCCGCTGGGTGGCCAAGGGTGTTTCCCACCAGGACCGCACGGGTTTTATCGTTGATTCTTTTGGCGACCTTGTCGGGGTCCAGAGTGAAGGACCAGGAGTCGATATCGGAGACAACAAGCTTTGCTCCGCTCCAGGGAATGGCTCTTGCCGTGCCGAACCAGGAAAACGGAGAGGCGATGACTTCGGCCCCGTCGTTGATTCCGAGAGAGGACAAGACAACGTATAGCGCGATGGATGGACTGGGGAGCAAAAGGACCTTTGCTCTTCCAAAGACAAATCCGAGCCTTGCCTCGAGTGTCTCCACCGGCTGGTCGAATCCCTCCTGTCCCAGGAGGCTGATCCACTGCTCTTCTTCTTCTCTGGTCCAGTGGCCATGGTCGAAGGTGATCGGATTGTTCCCGGGCTTGTCGGTATTCATGACGCCCTCCGTTTTTCCTTGAGAATTCCGGACAGAATGGTTGTCGTCCGATCGATGTCCCTGGCGGTGGTCGATCGCCCCAGAGAAAATCTCAGGGCCGATAGTGCCTCCTCCCGTGTCTGTCCCATTGCGGTCAGGACATGGGAGGGATCGATCGATCCCGAGGAACAGGCCGATCCCATCGATACATAGATCCCTTCCCGGACAAGGTCCATTAGCAGTTTTTCTGCGGCGATGCCCGAAAATCCCAGATTGGCGATATGCGGAGCCCGTAAAGACTGCTCTTTGGGACCATTTCTCCGGACAAAGGTAAAATAGTCCATCAGGGATTCCTCAAGGTGATCCCTGAGAAGGGTTATTTTTGCGATACTGTTCTGGAGAAATTCGGTCGCCTCCACCGCTGCATATCCCAGTCCGACGATTCCCGGGACGTTTTCCGTTCCTCCCCGTCGTTTTCTTTCCTGCGAGCCCGGCATGAGAGAGGAGAATGTCTCTCCTTTGCGGATAAAGAGTGCGCCGATTCCCTTTGGTCCATAAATCTTGTGGGCAGACAGGGACAGGGAGTCGACATGGACCTTTGAAAGATCAATGGGGATTTTTCCTGTCGCCGCTACGGCATCGGTGTGAACGAGCGCTCCGGCCTTGTGGGCGTCGGCCACAATCTCCTGGATCGGCTGAATGGCACCTGTTTCGTTATTGACCCACATGACGGAAACCAGGGCGGTATCTTCGGAAAGGGCGTTCCTGACCGTTTCCGGTTCGATCCGGCCGCAAGGATTCACGGGAAGGACGGAGACCTTGTATCCCTCTTTTTCAAGAAACGGAGCAAGTCCGAGGATGGAGGAGTGTTCGATGGAACTTATCAGGATCTCCTTTCTCCCGGGTCTCGCGGACAGGGCTCCCCTGATGGCCGTCTGGTTGGACTCCGTTCCACCGCTTGTGAAAAGGATCTCTCTCGACTGGGCAGAAAGAAGCCAGGCCAGCTTTTCCCGGGCCTGGGAGACCGCTTCCTTGGCTCTCTCTCCCAGAGGATAGGGGCTTGAGGGGTTTCCGTACTCCTCCCGGAAAAAGGGAATCATGGCTTCAAGCACTCCGGGAGAAACCGGCGTTGTCGCCGAGGAATCAAGATCGATGAAAGACGGTTTCTGATTATTCATGATGCGACCCTTTCCGACGCTGTTTCCATTTTTTTCAACCGGCCAATCGCGATGTCCCTGATAAATGAATCCTGATCGGAGGTCATTTTTAAAAGGACTTCCCCGAAAGCATGTTCTGCGAGCCAAAAGCGGACCCGGATATCATCGTCCTCTGTGGCATCCATCCAGAGTTCAGGGCTCAATCGTTCGAGAACCGCGATCCTGACAAGGGGATCCGGATCATTTTTGAGCTTCAGGTGGTGGGGAGCGGGAATCCTTGTCGCCACAGCTCTGCGAACCTCCGGATCGGTATCTTCCATAAGGGAGAACAGGCTGTCCGGACGAACCCTCAGCGCGACCTGAAGACGGACATAGTAGTCCGGATCAAAGAGCATCATTGGAAGAAGGGAAACAGGAATCCTTGCCGCCACCCGGATCCTGACCTCGCGATCGGGGTCAGCGATCATCCGGATAAGGTCCCTGGATTCCATGAAAAGAGCCACATTCATCCGGACTGTTTCATCCGGATCGTCGATGAGCCTCTTCAACAGCTTTTGAGGAAGATAGCGGGTCACGATAGCCCGAACCTCAAAATAAGGATCCTGCCAGAATCGCTCTGACCAGGATGGATTGGTCCGGAAGAAGCGTTCAATGTGTCTTGCATAGGTTGTCCTGACACAGGAGCGTCCGGGTTCGCAAAGGGTTTCCGTCCGAAAGGGCAAGACCGTGCAGGTGGCACACTCGTTCGGGCAGGAGGCGCTTTCTCCGGGGGGAAAAGCGGATCCGGCCGGAGCGATCCTGAATGAAAAGTCTTTATTTTGTGTCTTCATTCTTCTTCCTCCCTTCCCCCATTCTCGATCACCCCGATCAGGCGGGTGATTCCCATCCGGTCTTTTGAGTCCAGCTCCTGGACTTTCCGGAGAATTCGAAGAGCCTTTTCCGTTTCGCCAAGACGGGCGTGGAGATAACCGGCCGCCTTCATTGCAAACATGTAGAACCTTGGTTTCTGCTCGTATTCGGAAAAAGCTGCGTCATCCGGTCTGACCTCTTCAAAAGATTCGGAAAGTCCCAGATGGGTGCCCATGATCCGGGCGGCTTTTTGCGCATAGGGAATCGCTTCCCTCAGCATTCCCTTGTAAAAACGGAACTTGTAGCATCCGAGCACGACAGGGATATAGTCTCCGTAAAGCCTGTCGGCCTCTATCAGGTAATTGAGGGCAACCTCCGTGTCCAGATAGGCGGCCGCAGCCTTGCGGAGAAGTTCCACTGCCTCGGGTGGCGCCGGAAGGATGACCGCTCCGGCCTCCTCTTCCCAAGAGTCAAGAAGCATGTCCGACATCTTCAGCCAGCCGGATTTTCGGGTCCTTTTTTCGAGCACCCTCCTTCGGCGGGTGCTGGGCCCCCTTCGACGTTGAATGATGTCCCACAACCGCAGGAGCTGGTTGCATTGGGATTTTTAAAAACAAGGGAAGTGCTCATCATGTTGTCTTCAAAATCGATTTCACATCCATCGACAAGAGGAAGACATTCGCTGGGAATATGGACGGAAAATCCCGGTCCCGGAAAGACATGGTCGCTTGGCAGGGTTGTGTCGGCGAGTTCCATGTCGTAGGAGTAGCCCGAACATCCTCCCGGCTTGACGATCAGGCGGATTCCGGAGCGGCTGTTTCCTCCGTTGAACTGGATCATCCTTCGAAGATAGGTACTGGCCTTTTCTGTCACTGTAACGCCCACGGTGGTTCTCCTTTTTTTTCAGAATGATTCTAAAAACGTCAACTCATGATCCGTGCAGCTTGATCTTCCTGGCCATGAGCATGTCCCGATCCTCCACACAGGCAGGATCGGGTATGCATGTCAGCTCGATAGGACAGACGACGTTACACTGGGCTTCATCGAAATGACCGACGCACTCCGTGCACAGGTCGGGATCGATCTGGTAGAGGCCATCGTCGTTTGAGAAAATGGCGCTGTTGGGGCACGCCAGCTCGCAGATCGAGCACCCTGTACAGTTTTCTAGAACGATTGTGTAAGCCATCTGTCCCTCCTTACGACAGAATTGTTAATGGAGTCCCTTCAGGAGCTGTATAGGCTCCCGAGCGGATCTTTGTCTCGCTTGTAACCTCTTTTTTAATGATTGCTCCGGACTTCACACCCTCGACATATTCCTTGAAATAGGTGAGAAGGGACGGTTTGATCGACTGGAAGGCGAACTTGTCGATCCCAAGAATCTTGGCCTCTTCCAGGGTCTTTTTCGGGCATCCGCCGATTTTTGCGCACATGACGGCTACGCAATCGGACAGCGCTTCGGTGATTCTTGTCAGGGAATCTTCCTCGCCAAAACCACCTTCGCAGTAAAGGTCGACCCGGCGATGTCCCACAAATTTGGCTTCATTGGCATCGACCTCATAGACCTGGAATTCCCGGGCATGGCCGAAATGCTGGTTGATCTCACCGCCGCCCTGGGTCGCGACCG
>JAPTWQ010000066.1 GCA_028064945.1 Nitrospiraceae bacterium
GGGCGGCCTCGATTCCGACCGACCCCGAACCCGCCCCGATATCCCAGAGGACCTGCCCGGGGTGGAGATCGAGCTTCATCAAGGAGATCACCCTCGTCTCCGTTTTGGTGATCAGCCCTTTTCTCGGAACGGTAAAGACAAAGGACTCCTCGGGCAAGCCGAAGAGTCGGGCTTCATGATTCACGGGATGCCGCTCCTTCTATTGTCATGACCACCATGTTGAGCGGCTTGATGTCGTCGGGAAGGTCATGGACCGCGTCTATTCGGGGAAAGAAACTGACCCGCTCGCCTTCCATTCCTATTTCTTCCAGTATCGCCACATTCCGCAGTTGAAATCCCCGATCCAGGACCATTTGGCAGACCTCTGCCGGGCCCAAGCTTCCCCCCGTATAAAAGGCCCAACGGCCGGGAATCAGGTCAGGTGTTTCCTTCCTGCTGTGAAGGCTTCCGACCCGGACCTTCTCCCAGGGCTCCCGCAGCAGGGCAAAGGCTCTTTGGACCAGAGTCGCGGCCGGAATGACCGCCAAGGACTCCCCTGGAAGGGCCTTTGTTATCGCCCCCCCAATGCCATAGTAAAGGGGATCTCCCGTCGCCAGAACAAGCGCCGTCTCCCCCGCTTTCCCTTCCTGCAGGAATTGCTTGAGCCTTTCGATCACCTCGGGAATGTTGGAGGTCACCGGAAGCCATTCTGTCTCGGGCCCCACCATTCCTTTGAGAGGATCAAGGTGTCGCCGTCCCCCGATCACGAGGCGGGTTGTTCCGATCAACTCGGAAAGGGGAGGGCGCCTCGGATCGGGCCCCTCGGGTTCGACTCCTATGAGGTAAATTCTTGGATTTTCGTTCAATTTATATTCCGACTGCTGGCGGCAGAACCCACAAGTTTTCCCTCGAAATTCGTGATCAGGATCTCGATGACGGCAGGACGAGGCGACAGCTTTTCCAGATGTTCAAGGATTTTCGAGCAAAGCAACGAGAAAAACGCGAGATTCCCTTCCTTCTCAAGAATCTCTCCAACATGGCGTGCGGTATTCGCGGCCGCGATTTGGTGGCAGACGGTGTCGTCGGATCCCGTCTCCCGCGCCAGCGAGGCCAAAAATTCGAGATCGACCTGGGATCCCGCGGCATGGGTCTGTGTCACGCCTTTCGCCAGCTTCGAAAATTTTCCCAAAAAACCGGCCATGATGATGCGGGGGAATTGCTTCTTCCCCGCCTCCTTGACCGAGAATCCCGTAAAGTCGCCTATCTGGACAAATCCTTCGGGAGGGATTCCCGGGTAGAGCTTCATGGCAAAAGCTTCGCTTTGTCCTCCCGTGGTCAGGACGATCGTCTCGATCCCCCGGGCTCTGGCCACATCCATCGATTGGGAGATGCTCGAGCGATAGGCGGCCGTACTGAACGGAACCACGATCCCCTTCGTGCCGAGGATCGAGAGCCCCCCTTCAATCCCCAATCGTTCATTCAAGGTCTTCTTTGCTCTTTCGACCCCGTCCGCAATGGAAATCCGTATTCTCACCCCGGCATTGCTCAGGTCGTATTTTTTCTCAAGCCTCTTTTTTATCCCGCTGAACTCTTTTTCCATATAGCGCCGGGGAACAGGATTGATCGCCGGCTCCCCCACCGCAAGGGAGAGGCCAGGTTTTGTGATCGTCCCCACACCCGGGCCGGCAACATACTCAACCTTCCCGCCTTCCGTCACGGTGACTTCAATTTCAACTTCAGCCCCATGAGTGCAGTCGGGATCATCCCCTCCATCTTTAATGATCGAGCATGCCGCCCGTCTTTCATGGGCCACATCGAGATGGATCTTCCGGAAGAGGACGAAACTTGCCTCCTTCCCGTTCGGGAGACGGATCGTGACTTGTTCGGCGAAGTCCCCGCTCACCAATGCCTCAAGCGAGGCTTTGACTCCCGCCTGGGCACAGGCTCCCGTCGTAAAGCCTGTTCTCATCGGCTCTCCTGAGATTAGCTTCTATGAATCTCGTTTTTAAGAGTGTACCCTCGTTCTTTCCCTCTCTTCAACGGATCCGGCCCAGAATGATCCATGACTTTCATCGTCTCTTCGTTTTCGTTGATTTTGCTTTGTTCGCCTGTTATATTATTGAAGTTTAACTTTTAAAAACTTGGAGAGGCCATGGGCAAGACGAACGTTATCCTGAAACAGAACATTGACAATCTTGGCGATGCCGGTGATCTTGTGTCCGTATCTTCCGGATATGCCCGCAACTATCTTCTTCCGAACCAACTGTGTGTTCTCGCAGGAAAATCGGAAATTGCCGCCCTTGAAGTGCATAAGGAAAAAATCCGGAAGGCGGCCCTGAAAGAAAAGGAACGCCTCCAGACCTTGGCGCAGACC
The DNA here is from genome assembly GCA_028064945.1 of Nitrospiraceae bacterium. The sequence continues at coordinate 2,354 of JAPTWQ010000066.1, forward strand.
CTCTCCGAATTTGTTCTTTCCGTTCCGGTGAAGGTGGGACAAAACGACAAGATCTTCGGATCTGTCACCTCCATGCATATCGTTGACCTCCTCTCCGCCCACAAGGTGACCCTCGACAAGAAGCAGATTCATATCGAATCTCCTCTCCGCGAGCTCGGCGAACATGTTCTCTCCGTCAATCTCGGTCATGGGATTCACTGCCCCCTCAAGATCCAGATTGTTCCGGAGACTGCGCACTAATTTTTCGAATAACTTAAGAAGGAGTTTTTCATGTCTTTGACCTTTAATCCCAGCAATCTTCGCCGTGCCCGCACCCACGGCTTCAGAAAACGCATGGCCACAACGGCCGGGAGAAAAGTTCTCAAAAAAAGACGGGCAAAGGGTCGCTACAAGCTTTCCGTTTAAAGCGACTCGAGATTGAAGCCTGTCTCGCTTACCCGTGGTGAAATCCAACGCATCATCGAATCTCCCGGCATAAAGGTCGTCTCCTCGGCCTTTGTCCTTCTCTGTCAGAATTCCAGCGACTATCGTCTCAGCGTACTCGTGGGAAAAAAGATAGGGAAGGCTGTTTTCAGAAACCGTGTCCGGAGACGCCTCAGGGAAGCCTATCGATTAACCGTTGGCTTCCCTCCGGGTTTTTATGTCATCATGGGCCGGAATCCCGCGCTGACTACGTCCTTTGATCAGTTACTCGACCAGATGGTTCAGGCCCGAAAAACGCTTTCACGGCTGAAGGCATGACGATGCAGGGTTTGATTTCTCTCTATCAGAGGTATATCTCTCCTTTTCTCCCCCAATCCTGCCGTTTTTATCCTTCCTGCTCTGAATACGCCCGCCTGTCCTTCAACAAATATCCATTTCATCGAGCCCTGATCAAATCCATTTTCAGGATTCTGCGGTGTCACCCCTTTCATCCCGGTGGCATCGACTTTCCATGACCTCCCCACCACACAATAAAGAAAGTGCCATTTAGATGTTAAAGAAAATGCTTCCCCTCATTGCCATCGTCCTGGGCTTTAACTTTCTTCTTTATTACTATTTCTCCACTCACCAGTCCGCATCTCCGCCTCCGACGAATGGCAAGGGAATCATTTCCTCCAATCTGATTTCTGTCCCGATGATCAACGATATGGAGTCCTCCCTTCTTTCCCTTTCGAACAAAGACATCCGCCTCTCCTTCTCCCAGACCTCCGGCACGATGACCGGATGGAAACTCCTCTCCTACTTCACCTCCGACAAGAAATCGAATATTGATCTTCTTCGCTCAAAGCCAGGATTCATGGGGGGAGGTCTTGTCGTTCAAGACAAGAATGGACTTCTTCCTCTGACGCTTGTTCGAACGGCCTACAATGGAGCCCCCCTCCCCTCCAACAATCTCGTGGCCACCACTCCGTCCACTCTTTCCCTTGTTTACTCCTTCAACAACCACCCGGTGACCCTCTCCTATACCCTGGCTCCCCAGGGATATCATGTGTCCGTCACGGTGGACAATCCGGACCATCTTCACCTTGTCTTTCTTCCCGGACTGAATTTCGGGATGTCCGATGAAACCCAATTTATCGGAACGGAATTCCAGGGTCCCATTTACGGCACTCCCGATGGAAAGATGAATGAGTTCAAAAAGGACATTTCCGAGGTCTTCCCTCCGACCTCCCTCACCTGGGTCGGAAATGAAACCAAATACTTCATTGGATATATCTCCCTCAAAGGCTTCCCTGCCTCCACCGAAATCATCAAGGACAAGACCAACTCCTTTCTCCGGCTTTCCTTCAACAATGCGCATGCCACCCTCACCCTCACCGGAGAGCCGAAGAGATACTCCCTCCTGAAGTCGGCCGAACCGGGACTTCTCGATACCGTCGATTTTGGCTGGTTTCTCTTTGGTCGGATCACTCTTGTCAGCTTCCTTGCCAAGTTTCTTTTCGTCTTTCTCTCCACCCTTTACACGCACATGCAAAATTACGGATTTGCCATCATCTTCGTGACGCTTCTGATCAAGATCCTTTTTTCTCCCTTGGCCTATATGTCCTTCCGCTCCATGAATCAAATGCAACAGCTGCAGCCTGAGATCAAAAAGCTCCAGGCAAAATTCAAGGACGACAAGGCCCAACTCAATGCGGCCATGATGGAGCTGTACAAGGAACGCCGCATCAACCCGTTAGGCGGTTGTCTTCCCGTCATTGTCCAAATTCCTGTTTTTGTGGCCCTTTACAACATCCTGAACAACACCGTCGAGTTGAGACAGGCCCCCTTTCTTCTCTGGATCCACGATCTTTCCATCAAGGATCCCTATTACATCTTCCCCATCATCATGGGGATTACCATGGTGATCCAAACCAAGCTCACACCGTCGACTCCCGACCCGATGCAACGGCGGATCATGCTCTTCCTTCCGGTTGTGATGACCTTCTTTTTCCTGAATTTTCCCTCTGGACTTGTTCTCTACTGGATTGTCAACAATCTTCTGACCATCGGACAACAATATGTGCTCATGCGTTATGTCTTCAAAACAATTCCTGCCAAATAAGGCCTTCGTCGAGAGTTCCTAGCCATGGACTCCATCGTCGCTCCGGTGACGGCCCTCGTTCCGCAGCCCGTCGGCATTCTTCGTCTTTCGGGAGCCAATCTCTGGCCCCGGATTCAGCCTCTTTTTCCTGAGTCCCCCTGCCCGGCCCCTCGAAAAGCGACCCTTCTGACACTAAGAACCCATGGACAGCCCATTGACTCCGTCCTTGTCCTTTTTTTTCCCGCGCCGCAATCCTTTACCGGCGAAGATGTGGTCGAGATCCATGCCCATGGGAACCCTCAAAATATCCGAGCCATTCTGCATTCCATCGAAGAATGCGGAATCCGACAGGCAAAACCGGGAGAATTTTCCCTGCGTGCCTATCAGAACGGGAAGATCTCCCTCCTCAAGGCCGAATCTCTCCACCGGATGATTACGGCCCCGACCTATGGGGACTTTTTGTCGGCGCATTCCTCCTTCTCCCATCCGGAAGATCATCCCCTTGTCACGATCAAAGAGGCCTTTCTCGATTTACTTGCCTCCTTTTATGCCTTTCTTGACTACCCTGAGGAATTGACTGACTCCGAACACGCCTATTCCCACTCTCTCCTTTTTCCGAAAATTCACGCCCTTCAGGGCCTCTCTCGCGAACAACTCTCTCTTTTTCGAAAAAACCGACGCGTCTTTTCTTCCTTCTCAGTCCTGCTGGCGGGTCCCCCCAACTCCGGAAAATCCTCTCTTTTTAACCGCCTTCTCCAGTCTGACCGTGCCATTGTGTCTCCCTACCCTGGAACGACCCGCGATCTCCTCGAGGGTCGCCTCTCCCTTCCCTTTGGGGATCTTCTTCTTCTGGATTCGGCCGGCTTTCGCTCTTCCAATGATCTGATCGAGGGCATGGGAATTTCCAAGGCCAAAAAAACGATCGCCCACGTCGACCGTCTCCTTTGGGTCACCTCGCCGGAGACACTCGCGCCTCTTCCCTTTTCCACCCGGACCCCATCCTTTACGATCTGGAACAAGGCCGATCTTGCGCCTCATCCCCCCACGATCCATCCCGACTTTGTCGTCTCGGCCCGCACCAGAAAAGGCCTGCGGCGCCTCCTTGACGCCCTCGTGTCTCTTGCCGAAGACTTTTACTCGCACCATACCACTTCGAATCCCCTTTTGGATTCCGAGCGCCAGTCCCAGGCCCTCTCTTCTTTTTTGAAGGCCCTGACCCAGGCCGAAGACTCTCTCCGATCCAATGCCTTCGATCTGGCCCTTTCCTCCCTTGAAGAGGCACGCAATCTATTGGAAGATGGAACGGGTATGATTTCCACCGAAGAAATCTACGATCGGGTTTTTTCCCGCTTTTGCCTAGGAAAATAAAATGACCCAACCTCGTGAAAAGAATCATTGGGATGTCGTCGTTGTGGGGGGAGGACATGCCGGCATTGAGGCCGCCTATGCCTCGGCTCGCCAGGGTTCACGCACCCTTCTTCTGACCCTCCACCTTGATTTCATCGGTCAAATGTCTTGCAATCCCTCCGTTGGGGGAATTGGAAAAGGCCATATTGTCCGGGAAATTGATGCGATGGGAGGAGCCATGGGCGCTCTTGCCGACCAGTCGGCCCTTCAGCTCCGGGTCCTGAATACCCGGAAAGGAGCCGCCGTCCAGGCCATTCGTGCCCAATGCGACCGCCACCGTTATCGGACACTCTCTCGCCGCCTTTTGGACTCCCACCCCCTCCTTTTTCTTCGACAGGGGGAGGTCGTCTCTCTCGAACGATCCGGAGATCGTCTTTCCTCCCTTGCTCTCTCCGACGGATCACGCATTTCATTTGACGCCCTTGTCCTCACCTCAGGAACCTTCCTGAATGGCCATCTTCATATTGGTCTTTCCTCCACCTCGGGGGGGAGGGGCGGCGAACGATCATCCCTTTCACTCTCTCACTTTCTCTCCGGGGAATGCGGACTTTCCCTCGGACGCCTCAAGACGGGAACCCCCCCAAGACTTCTTGGTCGTTCCATCGATTTTTCCCGGATGGACCCCCAGCCCGGAGATCAGCCTCTTCCTTTTTTCTCCCAGCTCTCTCCCCCACCCGAGGCTCTTTTCTTCGGAGGCCCTCCTCTTCCCTGTTATTTGACACACACCACCCCAGAGACCCGCGACATCATTCAGAAGAACCTGGACAGGTCACCCCTCTATTCCGGGAAAATCCGCGGGATCGGCCCCCGGTATTGCCCCTCGATCGAAGACAAGATCGTGAAGTTTCCGGAACACTTGACCCACCATATCTTTATCGAACCCGAAGGTCTTGATGTCGATGAGTTCTATCCGAATGGCATCTCCACCAGCCTCCCGGTCGATGTTCAGGAGCAAATTCTTTCCTCCATTCCCGGGCTTGAAAACGCCATCATTCTTCGCCCCGGCTATGCGGTGGAGTACGACTTTGTCTTCCCCGATCAGCTCCACCATACCCTGGCGGTCAAATCGACCCCCAATCTCTTTTTGGCCGGACAGATCAACGGAACGACAGGATATGAGGAGGCGGCCGGACAAGGTCTTGTGGCAGGAATCAATGCCGCCCGACAGTCACAAGGACTTTCCGCCTGGACTCCCGACCGTCAATCCTCCTATATCGGGGTCATGGTCGATGATCTTGTGACCCACAGCATTGATGAACCCTACCGGATGTTCACCAGCCGCGCAGAGAACCGTCTCTATATTCGAAATGACAATGCGGTGGAGAGAATGACCCCTCAGGCCCTCGCCCTGGGACTGCTCTCCCCTCCCCAGATTGACGTCTTCAATGCCCGGATCGATTATCAGAACTCGCTGAGAGCGCGCCTGCACTCCTCCCGTCTCGAAGGAAAAACGCTCCACCACCGTCTTCGCTCCCCCGAGGTGACCCTTCGACAGATCCTTCAGCAGCAAGGCATCGACTTTTCGACTGTCCCCCCCCTCTGGATCGACGCCTTGGAGCAGGACATCAAATACGAAGGCTACGTCCGAATCTCCATGGAGCGTTGGGACCGGATGTCAGATCTTCCCATCCCCCCCTCCTTTTTTGAACTGGACATTCCGGGCCTCTCCAACGAGGTTCGAACGCGCCTCAGAAAATCCCGTCCCACCACCCTCCATCAGGCGCTCTCCTTACGGGGAATGACCCCAGGGGCCATCGATCTTCTCCGGATCTACCTCACAAAAGAGCTCCCTCCCTCGGCATGAATCTCACCCACAGGACACTCTGCCCCTCCCTGACTCCCCGGCAGATGACCGCCCTCGACCACTACACCTCCCATCTGCTGGAGTGGAACACCCACATTCGTCTCACGGGATATCACTCCCAGGAACAGGTTCGGGAACATCTTCTCCTGGAACCCATTCTGGCCTTTCATGCCCTCCAGGGCCGCCTCCCGAATTCCCTCCCGCGCATTGACTTCGGATCAGGCAATGGTTCACCCGGCCTGATCATGGCCCTTCTCGACCCCGACCATTCCTACCTTCTCGTGGAGAGGGTTCAGAAGAAGCGAATCTTTCTGGACCATGTCTCACGCCATCTTTCACTTTCAAATGTCACCGTGGTTCCCGCCCTAGACTCACCTGTCTTTTCCCCTCTGGTCTTCATGAAGGCCATCACCGTCCATGATTTTCTCTCTGACAAAAATGTCAAGAGACATCTTTCCCCCCCGGCCTTTTTCATCCGGTTCGGAAAAGATCCTCATCTTGCTTGCCAACCTCTCCTCTCCTGTGTCATAAATGGGGGGGTTCGAGAGTGGGAAAAATACATCACCTTTTCCCTTTTTCTCCTTGAATTTTCAGGCTGATTTTCAAAATGTTCCACGTGGAACATTCACGGGAGGAGTAAAGAAAATGGGCCAGATAGTCGCTATTGCCAACCAAAAAGGCGGGGTGGGAAAGACGACCACAACAATCAATCTTGCGGCCTCTCTGGCCGTCGAAGAAAAAAAAGTGCTCGTCATCGACCTTGACCCTCAGTCAAACACTTCAAGCGGTCTGGGACTGACAGCCGGACTCCCTCCCTCCTCTTCCTACGAATTCCTCTCGGGGAAAAAGACGATGGCCGAGGTTCTCAAGAAAACCGCCCTTCCCTTTCTCGATGCCATTCCCTGCTCCGTCGCCATGGCAGGATTTGAGCCGGAGGTGGCGGGAGCCGACCCCAATGAGAGGGCGAACATTCTCAAGGAGAGGCTGACCCAGCCCGAGAGCTCCCGCTACGATTACATCATTTTGGACTGTCCTCCCTCCTTGGGATTTATAACGCTCAATGCCCTCGTGGCAGCCAACTCAGTCCTGATCCCGGTCCAGTGTGAGTTTTTTGCCCTGGAGGGTCTGGGACAACTCGTCAAAACCATGGAACGCGTCCGGCAGAGATGGAACCCGGGACTGAAGATTGAGGGAATTCTCCCAACGATGTACGACAAAAGAAACAAATTGTCGACCTCGGTCCTCGAGGAGCTGAAAAAGCATTTTCCCGACGAGGTCTTTTCCTGTGTGATCCCCCGAAACGTCACTCTCGGCGAGGCACCCAGCCACGGTAAACCCGCTGTCCTCTATGATGTGCTCTCCAAGGGGGCCCAATCCTACATGACATTAGCAAAGGAGATTCTGGCCTATGGCTAAGATCAGCCTTGGAAGAGGAATCGATTCGCTCTATGGGGATGAAGAAAGATCGACAGGGGGGCCCACAACAAAAATTCCGATGAAGGAAATCCACCCCAACCCGTTTCAACCGAGAAAGACCTTCACGGAAGAATCCCTTGAGGAGCTGACACATTCCATCGAAAGACACGGGCTCCTCCATCCGGTGATCGTGGTTAGGCGAGACGCAACCTATACCCTTGTCTCGGGGGAACGCCGATTCAGAGCCGCCGAGAGGCTGGGATGGCAAGATATTGATGCCATCATCAAAGACCTGACCGATCAGGAGCTGCTGGAAATCGCCCTGGTGGAGAATCTCAAAAGAAGTGACCTCAACCCTCTCGAGATCGGCGAAGGGCTCGAACGGCTCTCTCGGGAATTTGACTGGACCCAGGAAAACATCTCGGAACACCTCGGGATGAAAAGGTCATCGGTCGCCAACTATTTGCGGCTTCTCGAGATGGATCCTGACGTGAAAGAGTCATTGCGAAAGGGTGATATCTCCTTCGGCCATGCCAAAATTCTCTCGTCCCTGGAGCCCGAGGCCCAGAGAAAATGGGCCGCCAAGGTGATCGCCCGGGGATTGTCGGTGAGAGCGCTGGAAGAGCAGATTGCGAAAGCCCCCAAAGCGAAAATTGAAAAAGACAGCAAGGTACAGGAATGGATCGGGGAGAACTCCGAAGTCTTGAGCTCCGCGCTGCAATGCCGGGCCACAATCAAAAAGGAAAAAAAAGGGTGGAAGGTCGAGCTCAGTTTTAATAGAATGGACGAACTCGAGGATTTGATCACAAAATTATCGGAGAAGGCCTCTTTAAAAAAAGGAACACAGGATGAAGCATAACGGGCAGGACGCCGGAAAGGGCAACATCATCGCCTTTCTTGGAAAAGAAACACTTTTCCGGGGATATCTGCAGTTCGAAGGAACGGTCAGGATCGACGGCATTCTCGAAGGCGAAATTCACTCGAAAAACACCCTCATCGTCGGGGACGGCGCCGTCATTACAGGAACGGTCAATGTCGGCCGAATTGTCTGTGGCGGGACCATCAATGGAAAGGTCCAGGCCCAGGAAGCCATCCAGTTTGTCAAACCGTCAAACATCAAAGGTGAGATCAAGACCCCGGTCCTGATGATTGAAGAAGGAGTGATTTTCAATGGAACCTGTGAGATGACCACAGGCGTGTCCAAGGAAAAGTCAATCGAAGGCGATGAAAAAAAGTAAAAGCATTGTCATCGGAATGAGCGGAGGTGTGGACTCTGCTGTTTCGGCATGGCTCCTCAAAAAAGAGGGATACGATGTCACAGGGGTCATCCTTCGCCTCTGGGGAGAGGAGTCATCGGAGTCCTCGAAGGGATGGGGCGAACGCACCTGTTGCCATGTCCCGATGGTTGAGTACCTTTGCCAAAAGATCCTGAAGATCCCTTTTGCCATCGTCGATGCAGAACCGTCGTTCAAATCTGATGTGGTTGACTCCTTCAAGAGCGCTTATCAGATCGGAGAAACGCCGAACCCCTGCACCTCATGCAATGAAAAGGTGAAGCTCCCCCTCCTGAGACGTTGGGCAGAAAAAAACGGAATCCCCAAGGTGGCGACAGGCCATTACACCTACTGGAAGAGATCGGAAGATTTCAACGTCTCGGGACTGGCCATGGCTCATGACCTTGCCAAGGACCAGTCCTATTTTCTCAGCCGGACCCCTGATCTAACCCCGGAGAATACCGTCTTTCCGGTGGGTCGGATGTCGAAGCCCCAAGTCCGGAAAGTGGCGCGGGAGGCCGGCTTTCCGGTGGAGGGCCTCTTGGAAAATCAAGAGGTCTGTTTCGTCTCGGAAAAAAGGGTGACAGAATTTCTCCGCCATGAGATCGACCGGGAGCAGCCCCTTCCCTGGAATGTCCGGACCATCGCAGGAGAACCTCTGGGAACGATCCCCACGGGGATCGGACTCACCAGAGGTCAGCGAAAGGGCCTGTCTGTCGCCGGGGGGAGACGACTCTATGTCCATACCGTCGACATTCAGAAGAGGCAGCTCTGGCTCTCCGACCGAAGCGATCTTTTTGAGTCCACCTTCACAGTGAAAAGCCCCTTGGGAATAATGTTTGAGACAGAGGGAAAAGCACTCGGGAAACTATTCGTGAGATTCAGGTCGACGATGTCCCCGGTCCCGTGCGAGGTCGAGGAAGCAAAAGCAGGACGCTTCCGCCTGGACAAGCCTCACGATGGCATCGTGGAGGGCCAGGTGGCGGCATTCTATGACAGGGAAAATATCCTGGTGGGATCGGGACTCATTATTCGGAAAGGAACCGGGGCTGACATTTCATCTGAGTGAAGGCGAGGAGGATCTTCTGTTTGTCGATGTGGAGACGACAGGGCTGCTATTCCACAATGACGCACGGATTGTCGAGATCGGGCTATCCGTCTGGGACTCATCGGGGCTCAAGGGAAGAATCACCTCCCTCATCAATCCCGAGACGCCCATCCCTCCAATGTATACCCGCATTCATGGAATCGACGACAGCATGGTGGAGCATTCCCCCACGTTTTTTGAGTTCTGGAAAGAGAATGGAATTCAATTCCAGGGGAAGGTCGTCATTGCCCACAACCTGTCCTTCGACATGGGAATGATCAATCGGGAATTGATGCGCAGAGACATGGCGCCATTGGGGAATCCGGGGATCGATACTGTTCCCATCCTCAAAAGCCTCCTCCCCCGGGAAAAAAACCATAAGCTCTCACACCTGGCCAAATCCCTCGGTGTCAGGCACGACTCGCGACACCGGGCGGAAGATGATGTCGCGGCCTTGGAACAGGTCCTGACCATCGCACTCGATCGCTCCCTGGAAACCCTCCGGGGGCCCTTGGGAAGGGATTTTTCCTTCTGGGGAGGGGCCCCTTCGCATCGATATTTCCGGGATTCCGTGATCTGGTGCCAAAAAACAGGCGAGCCGCTCACCATCACACTGTCAGAGAGGCAGGACGAGATGACGGCATCCTTGAGAAGGAGAAAGATCGAATCTCCGACGTGCACCACAAAGCGGGTGGGGAGTCTCGAGGATGGGCCACAACTGCCCTGGCTTTGGAAGGATGTCAGAAGTGTGGAGATTAACGGGGAAGAATAACGATGGTGGGCGATACAGGTTTCGAACCTGTGACCCCTGCCGTGTGAAGGCAGTGCTCTACCGCTGAGCTAATCGCCCCCATGAGAAGACAAAGAAAAAAGCGTGACTCGCAAAAGACACTGAGCTCATGATTCTAGTCAATCCATAAAGAAATTTCAAGGGAAAAGAACGTCCCCCCAAAAGGAGCTTCCGTGGAATTCAAAGAGACTCTCAACCTCCCCAAAACCGATTTCCCCATGAAGGCAGACCTCCCCAAAAAGGAAGAGCACTACCTCGAAGAGTGGAAGGCCCGGAAACTCTATGAAGAAATGGAGAAAAAACTGAAGGACCGTCCGGCGTTCGTCCTCCACGACGGACCGCCGTATGCCAACGGGCACCTTCATATGGGACATGCCCTCAACAAGATTCTCAAGGATATCATCAACAGGGTCGCGATCATGAAAGGCCATCGCATCACCTACATTCCCGGATGGGACTGCCATGGACTCCCCATCGAACATAAAGTCCTCAAGGATCTGGGGAAGAGACGGGGAGATCTGAGCGACAGCGAAATTCGCGCCCATTGCCGAAAATCGGCCGAGACCTTTGCCAAGATCCAGTCGGAGGAGTTTCTCCGAATGGGGATATTGGGGGACTTTGATCATCCCTACCTGACGATGAACTGGGACTTCGAAGCCGACATTCTCAGGCAATTGGCGAGGATGGTCGAACAGGAGAGGATCTATAAAGGAGAAAAACCCGTCCTGTGGTGTGGATTCTGCGAAACGGCCCTGGCCGATGCCGAAGTGGAATATGCTCCCCATCGCTCCACATCCGTCACGGTCCTTTTCCCCTCAGAGGTCCAAGGAAAGAGACGATACTACCCGATCTGGACCACCACCCCCTGGACACTTCCCGCCAATCAGGCCGTCGCCGTGGGACCCGAGATAAGCTACGCCATCCTTGAAGTCGTCGACGAGGGGGGGCCGGTGGAGAAAGGCGCTCAGATCGTCATCTCCAGGGATATTTGGGACCGACTGGAACAATCGCCCTCCCACCCATGGCCAGAACTCAAGGGGAGGACAAAGGTCGTCGCCGTCGTCAAAGGGGAGGATCTGGCCAAAGAAAAACCGGAACTTCAGCATCCGGTCGACAGATCCCGCAAAGTCCCCCTCGTGCTCGGCTCGTTTGTCGGCACGGACCAGGGGACGGGGTTGGTGCATATAGCGCCCGGACACGGAGAGGAAGACTTTCATGTGGGGGATCTCCACGGTCTCAGTCGGGAGACCCCGGTCGACGAAAAAGGACGATACAGCGAGCGGATTAACGCCACGCATCCGGAGTGGGTCGGGAAAAGGATCGGAGAGATTGCTCCCCTCATGATCTCCTTTTTGAAGGAGGGGGGGATCCTGCTCGAGAGTCAGACCATCGAACATTCTTATCCCCACTGCTGGCGCTGCAAGAACCCGGTCTATTACCGGGCCACGTCCCAGTGGTTTCTCTCGCTGGAAAGGAAGCACCTGAGGGAGAAAACCCTGGAGGCCATCGGAGAGGTCACATGGATTCCCGAAAAAGGAGAAAACCGAATTCGCGGAATGATCGAGACCCGGCCGGACTGGTGTCTATCCCGCCAACGGGCCTGGGGAGTCCCCATCCCGGCCATCTTGTGCGGGCACTGCGGAAAGACCTCCCTTGAGCCGTCCCTCATCATGAGAGCGGCTGAAAAGACAGAAAAAGAGGGCCTCGACTTCTGGTTTGACGAGGCGGCCCGCAAGGAATTTCTGAAGGACACCCCCTGTCCCCATTGCGGAAGTAAGACGGTGGAAAAGGAAAAAGACATTCTTGATGTCTGGTTCGATTCGGGAGTGTCCCATGAGGCCGTCCTCAAGAAAAGAGCGGGAGCCAAATGGCCCGCAGATCTCTATCTCGAAGGCTCCGACCAGCATCGGGGATGGTTCCACTCCTCTCTGCTCACGGCAATGGCCCTCGAAGGAGCGCCGCCCTACAGAAGCGTCCTGACCCATGGATTTGTGGTGGATGGACAGGGACGGAAGATGGCAAAGACCTTGGGAAATGTCATCAGCCCGAAAGAAATCACCGACAAATATGGGGCCGACGTCCTCAGACTCTGGGCCGCCTCCGCAGACTATCAGGAGGACACGCGCCTTTCGCCGGAGATCGTGAACAACACGGTTGATTCCTACCGGAAGATCAGAAATACGATCCGGTTCATCCTCAGCAATCTCTACGATTTTCCGGAATCGGAAAAGCCCCCGGCCATCAGTGAGGATCCCCTCGATCAATGGGCCCTGTCCCAATGGGAGGAAGTCAAGGGGGAAATACTGGCGGCCTATGATGAGAAACGATTTGCCCATGTCATTAGCCAGCTCAATAACTTTTGTTCGGTAACCCTTTCGGCCCAATATTTCGACATCATCAAGGACCGGCTCTATGCCGAAGCCACCGCCGGCCGCCTCCGGAGGGGAACCCAATCCACTCTCAGAATCCTTCTCGATGAAATGTTGCCCCTTCTCCATCCGGTCCTTCCCTTCACGACGACGGAAATCGTGATTCACGACGAAAAGCTCTCCTCCGCCGGGGAAGCCGCCGCAAAGATTCTCACCCGCCCCTTCCCGGCGATGCATCCTGAACGGAAGAAAAATGACCTTGAAGAAGGCGTCGCACGACTCCTTGAGATCCGCTCGGCCCTGGGAAAGATTTCGGACGAGCTCAAAAAAGACAAGACCATCAAGACAACCATGGAACTGAGTCTCGACTTTGAGGGAGACGACAAAAACTGGAATCCTCTGGGATTTACTCAGGGTTTTCTTGAGTCATTCTTCATTGTGTCCGGGCTGACCCTCAACTCCCCGAAGGGAAGGGAATCCGCCCCCCTCACCGCGCCGATTCCCCTCGAACGGTTTGATACAAAAATGGCTCTGTACCGGGCGGAGGGAACCAAGTGTGAGCGATGCTGGCTCATACGGATAGATACAGGGAAAAACCCGGACAATTGGCCCATCTGCCAAAGATGCCATAAGGCCATCAAAGAAAGCTGACGCCCTCGACCCCGCATGCATGACATTCGGGGAGTGTGGTAAAATGAATCAAAGAAAAACCCGAGACCAAGGGAGAAAAAAATCGGAAGGCGCTGGATAGCATATATGTTGATCGCGGTGTTCGTCTTCATCCTCGATCAGATATCAAAGTTTTTCGTCCAAACCCGGCTCGATCTTTTTTCGAGCATACAGCTTGTTCCCCATTTTTTCAGGATTGTCTCGGTCCGGAACACAGGGATTGTCTTTGGCCTGTTTTCCGGGGAGGAAAAAGGAGGGCATGAGGCACTCCTCATCGCTTTCACGTTGCTCGCTATGGGCGGAATTCTCCTCTATAGCGCCAAAAAAGGACGCGAGCGGCTCCCGGACATCTATCCCCTGGCCATGATATTGGGAGGGGCCGCCGGGAATCTCTCAGACAGGATCCGAGAAGGGCGCGTCGTCGACTTTCTCGATTTCTATATCGGAAATGCCCATTGGCCGGCATTCAACATCGCCGACTCGGCCATTGTCGTTGGGGTGGGGACGCTTCTCTTCCTCCAGTGGAGAGATGAGAGAGGCAGAACCGGAACACCCGCCGGAACGAATTGACCAATAAAGACTCGCTGCGACACGAGCTAAGGAGGAGATGGGCATGGACCAGACCGTAAAAAGCCGCATCACCCGGATACAGCTGGCTCTGGAAAACAACGAATGGCTAAAGGCCTTTCACTTGGCGGAATCGGGGATCTCGGACGAACCGGCCATATTGCCATTTCGCTATCTGATGATTGACGCCCTGATTCAAGGGGGCCGATTCGATGAGGCGGCAAAAAAAATTACCCTCTGGAGAAAAGACTGGCCCAAAGACCGGAAACTCGGGATCTATGCGCTGCATCTCCATGTTTATTTCAAGAAGTTCGATGAGGCCGAGCGCCTGGGGGAAACCCTCCTCGAAGGGGCCCAGAACATCGTCGAAAAAAGGGACATCACCCTCCATCTGGCCTTTGCCGCCCACGGGAAGGGAAACCCCAGAGGAGCGATCCTTCTCCTGAACGATCTTCTCTCCGAAGATCCCTTGAACACGGATGCCTACGAAACGATCGGAAAGATCTACTTCGAGAATGCGCGATTTGAGGAGGCGGAGCGATACCTTCTCGCATTGACCGATATCGACCCCCTCCATCCCCGGGTCCACCAGCTGCTCGGTCTTCTCTACTCCGAACAGGGGAAGTGGGATGAGGCGATCATGGAGCTTGAGGAGGCCGTTGAAATCGAGCCCAGCGACGAAACCATGAGAGAGCTGGGATGGACGCTGAACATGGTCGGAGATAAGGACGGAGCCATCAGCGTGCTTGAAGAAGCCCTGGACATGAACCCCCTGAACCTCCAGGCCCGGATCGATCTGGGAACGATCTTCATGGACCAGGAAAACTACGAGCGGGCCCTGGCGGAGTGGAAGATCGCCCAGACACAGGACCCCGGAAATACGGCCATCAAGTCCAATATGGAAAAGGCCAGGGAAAAAGTTGAGAAGGATCGAACCATCAGCCGGCATTGAGCTCGTCAGAAAGAAGCTTTCGACGGAAGAAGCCGGGGCATTCCCCGCCCGAGAATCGCTTGAATGCCGCATGTATCAGGTCGATCCGGGCGAGTCAAAAAAACGTCTGGATCACTTTCTTGCCCAGACGTGTCTCCCCTTTTCTCGCTCAAGAATCCAGAAAATCCTGGATGAAGGCCTGATTACCGTCAATGGACGGATCGAGCCCGCCTCCTACAGAATCCGCGGAGAGGACATCATCACCGTCCACATCCCCCCCCCGGCACCCTCGGAAGATGCCCCGGAGGAGATGGAGCTCAACATCCTCTATGAGGATGAGTTCCTTCTCGTGATCAACAAACCTCCCTCTCTCGTCGTCCATCCAGCGCCCGGACACCCCAATGGAACCCTGCTGAACGGCCTGCTTGGCCACCTTTCCCGGGAAGAGACCGGAGACGCTGAAGGTCCGGCCAGAGCCGGGCTTGTCCACCGCCTGGATCAGAATACATCGGGCCTTCTGGTCGTGGGAAAGAAGGCCGAGGTCGTCGACCACCTCATGGAGCAGTTTCGTGGAAGAACCGTCTCAAAAAGCTATATTGCCCTGGCGATAGGGATTCCTCCTTCCAAGCGAGGTCTCATTGATGCCCCCATCGGCCGATCCAACGGGGACCGGAAGAAGTTTGCCGTCACTGCCGGGGGGAAACCCTCCCAAACGCGATACAGGGTCATGACAGCGTACCGGGAGGGGTATTCTCTCCTTGACATTACCCTTCTCACCGGACGAACCCACCAGATCCGGGTTCACATGCAGCATCTGGGATATCCGCTGGCCGGAGACCCTGTCTACAAAAAAAAAGGACGCAAGGACACACTCCTTTTTCCAAGGATCATGCTCCATGCCGCCAACCTGGGATTCACGCACCCGATCACGGGCGAAGAACTCGCATTCCATGCCCCGATTCCACCCGACATGCAGGGAGCGCTGTCACAGCTCCACCCCCTCGCCCCTTCCCCCACCTCCTCCCCCGACTGATTTTTGACAAAAAAAAGGAGACCGCCCCCCTAAAGAGGCGACCTCCCTTCATCTTGGGACAACGGTAACGGCCTAAAGCTTGGCCATCACCATCCCGGTCAACGGTTTTGGATAGAAGTAGGTCGACTTCTGCGGCATCAGCTCCCCTCTCTGGGTGACAGACTCAATCACCTTGGCGGAGACGGGACGGATGAAGAAGCCCAAGGCATAATCCCGGGTCCCGAAGACCTTTTCCTGGACGGAACGGTCGGATTTGTCATACCGAAGAAGATCTTCGGTGCGAATGCGTTCGGGAGTAATTCCCAGAAGCGGCGAAAGGACCGCCTCCTGAAGCCAGTAGGTGTCGAGGGCCTTGACGCCTTCTCCGCGCGGGACGTTGAGCCGACAGAGAAGAAGTTCGTCCGTCTCGGAAACGGCAACGCCGATGACGGTTTCCTGGGGACTGGAGGCGCGAAGGGCGGCGAGAAAGCGATCTCCCTGATCCTTGGAAAAGCGCTCGATGGAGGCTCGGGAATCGAGCCCCTGAAGAAAGGTTTTGGCCCCCCCCGGAATGGATTTCACGAGTCGGTGCGTCGGAAGAACGGAAAGATTCTCATCTTCCATCGCCGCGAGGAAGACGGTCACAAATTCGTAGGGAGCGTTGGGGTTCGGTGAGGTCTCCTGACTCCTCCGGTAATTGCGATAGGCCAGGTAGGTTTCATAACGATGGTGGCCATCGGCAATATAGAGGGACTTTTTCCGGAAGATCTCGGTGACCCGGGCCAGAGTGGCGGCATCCGTCACCGCTCCGAGTTCGTGGAGAACATTGTCGGGATCTGTGCAGCGGAACCGCTCCACAGACTTGGGGGCCAGAAGCCCGATGACCTCGCGGGTCGCATCGGGGTAAAGGAGGTAAATCTGGCTGAAGGAGCAGGAGGTTGCCTTGAAAAGGGCCATCCGGTCCTCTTTCGGACCCTGAAGTGTCCGTTCATGCGGATAGACGATCTTCTTTTCCCATTCCTCGAGGCGGATGCGGCCCACAAACCCTTGAATCTTCCGTGAGCTTCCCGTGAGAGGATCCTTGAAGGTCATCGTGTAGGGATAGAGGGCGGGAGCAGAATCCACGGTCAGGACTCCCGAGGAGAGCATCCGGTCAAGATCCGCCCGGGCCCGCGTGTAACGGTTGGACTCGGGGGTCTCCGGATCCGGGGCCATGGGAAGCTCGAGCCGAATGACATTGTTCGGATTCTTTTCATAAAAGGCCTTTTGGGCCTCCTTGGAAATGATGTCGTAGGGGGGGGTGGTGAGATCTCCGATGGAGCCTTTGAGAGATTCCGCGTATACCAGCCCGTTGAATGGGATCAGGTCGGCCAACGTTCCTCCAGTTGATTGCGCCAATCGGGCGCCTGTTGATGTGTGGGTCATTGACCTCCGCCTCTCGGGACAAAGGCGCGACGGGTCGTGAAAGAGTATGCTCCCAAGGCCGAGAATGCACGAGCCTCGGAGACCCGAATCCTCCTGAAGCACACGGGGATGATGGAGAGAAAGTCCATCCTTTTCCCTGGACTACATCTCCCGTGAAATGACGAAATCGGAGAGCGCCAGAAGATGCTGCTTGGGGAGGGAATGAGAGAAGCATTCGAGGCTTTCCTGGGCCTTACGGGTAAACTCCCGGGCCCGCCCGAGGGAGTACTCGATCGACCCCGTGTCTTTCATCAGACGCAGGACCTCGTCGAGATCACCGTTGCGGATCTCTCCCGATCCGACCTTCGTCACAAGACGGCTCCGGGAGTCGGCAGAGGACGTTGCGAGGCAGTGAATCAGGGGAAGGGTCATCTTCCCTTCGGAAAGGTCACGACCGAGGGTTTTTCCAAGCTTCTCCTCGCTCGCCATGTAATCGAGAGCATCATCGGCCACCTGAAAGGCCATTCCCACATAATAGCCGAAGCGGTCGAGGGCCTCCTTCTCTTCGTCGGACAGTCCTCCCAGTATCCCGCCAAGGCGGCAAGTGCTCGCCGTCAGCGTCGCGGTCTTGCAGGCGGCGACGTTATAGTACTGGTCTTCGGTGGCGTCGAGGTTGCCATCAAGAAAGAGCTCGAGGATTTCTCCCTCCGACATCTTCTTGCAGGCCAGCGTGAGAGAGTCGTTCACCTCATGGCTGTGAAGTCCCATGGCAAGCCAGAGGGAGTTGGCATACAGGAAGTCTCCCACCAGAATCGCCGGCTGATTTCCCCAACGTTGATGAGCGGCCTTCTTCCCTCTCCTGACATCCGCATTGTCAACCACATCGTCATGAAGAAGCGTGGCCGTATGGATCATCTCAACAACGGCCGCCAAAAGGATCGGTTCGGGCCCCTCTGCTCCGGAAAGGCGGGAAGAAATGACCATCAGGAGGGGGCGAAGCCGCTTGCCTCCCCCGGAAACGACATAAGAGGTCATCTCGCTGGCCAGAGGAACGATCCCGGTCAGGATCGCATGAAGCTTTTCCTCCACCGCCGCCATCTGATCGCGGTAGGCGATCCAAATACCGTTGATGCCTGTCTCAAGAAGTGGATTCATGACCATAAGATTAAGCTCTGCCTTCGTTTATTGTCAAGAAACTGCAGGAGAACCGGGCTCCAGCCCCGGACGGTAGCAGGTAATCTCGATCCAGTGACCGTCCGGATCCTGGAAGTAGAGGGATCGGGACACCTGATGGTCATCAACCTGAAAGGGAATCCCTTCCTTCCCCAGGAAATCCATGGCGCCGAGAAAGACGTCCTGGTCGGCCAGGAAACAGACATGCCGCTGCGTGACCGGGACCACGGAAGGGGCAACACCTTTTGCATCGAGAAGGGCGATGCAGGTTCCACCCACGCAAAGAAAGGCCGGGTCTGTCCCCCATTCTTTCTTATAGGTGTGGACAAGCCCAAAAATTCTCTGGTACCAAGCGAGAGAGCGTTCCATATTGGCAACAGGAAGAGCAACATGGTCGAGTCGGGAGACCCGGATCATCCTGAACCTCAGAAAAGAGTGATATAACCGATCTTGACAGGGATGAGGGTCACCGAGGAGGAGGACAGCCCTTGCCCTGCGAAGGGTCCGGACTGATTTTCATAGTCGATCTCGAAGAAAATCCCCTGATGCTTGACTGTTCCGAAGGGAACCATGATTCCTGGGCCGACCCGAAAGGCAAAGGCCGTCGTCCCGACACCCTGACCATCGCTGGCCGTGGAGGAGTTGAAGGCCGGACCAAAGGCAAACTCAAGATAGGGAATGATATCGATCGAGTTTCCCCCGATCGTCATCGGAAGCCCTCCGCCGTTGGCAAAGAAATACTGGGCCCCGATCAGGACAGGAATATTCGTGTCGTTTCCGAAGGCATGAACCGCAATGCTCGCCGTCAGAGCCAGATTCTTGTAAACAGTATACCCTCCCTCAAGACCCACGAGGAATCCGGTCCCGAGGCCCGTATTGCCGATCGCACCGGTCACGGAAGGACCCGACGCCGGAACAAATCCCATATCCGCCTGGAAGAGGATCTGACCGGGAGCGCCGAGCGGGTTGACTGTTTCGGAAGACCCGGCATCGGTCTGGCTCGAGAAATCAGGCAGACCATCCTGATTGTCGATATCGATCGCCCATGAAGGCGAGGTCAACGCCGCTGCCAGACAGAAAAGGGCCAAAAGAATCGAAGCGGAGGTTCTCCGAAGCCGATGCGCGCGAGAGGGCGTCTGGACAAAATGAAAAGACCGAGAAAAAAAGGGGACGGGTAGGATGATCCTCTCCTCCGTATAATGAGGTGACACTCGCCCGGGAGAATACGCGTGATCGAGAGATCCCGAAAGTCAGGACCGTGATACAATGGCCTCATGTTATCACGAGACAAAAAATTCGACAAACTTCCTGCAACCCCAAGTCTGTGTGACACATTGGGAAGGCTC
Organism: Nitrospiraceae bacterium; assembly: GCA_028064945.1. The sequence goes on from JAPTWQ010000066.1 coordinate 22,109, forward strand.
TCGTCCTTCCGGAAACCTCAAGAGGGGCACCCTCTGTCAACAAAAACCATAGATGGCGCGCTCACCTTGCCCGTGAGAGAGGCTTTCGAGACTCCTGTGCGGACTGACGTAAAGGATCCCCCATGAAAACATTCTTTCTGGCGCTGGCAGGTTTTCTCCTTGTGCTGCTGACAGGAGGGGGCTCTCCCTCCCTGGCCGAATCCCAGCCCTATACCAGTCCTGAGATGATGAAAGAACTCCACATTTTCAGGAACAAGGTCGGAGCGGTCTTTATCCTTCCCCAAGCGCTCGGTCCCCATCCCGGAGCGAGCTATATTCTCTCCCGGGCCAAAGAGCTCCATCTCACTCCCGCCCAAATATCCCGGATCCGGACGATCAGACGTCATATGGTGACCCGCTCGCTGAGACAATTTGCCCGGATAGACTCTCTTCGTGCCCAATTTCTGTCTCTGATGGATCGCCCCAACCCTCCCCTTAAAAAGGGATGGGCGCTTTACAAGCGCCTCACCCGTCTCATGGCCCAGTCCACCTTCGACCATCTGGCAGGCCATGTGGAGGTCGGAAAGGTTCTCACGAAGGAGCAGTGGAAGCTTTTAAAATGACTCCATCGCCTCCTGCACGATAGTTCTTTCACCATTCTCGGAGATCACCGATGAAATCCTCCCCCCCCCTTCGGGTCACCGTTATCCAGAATTCCCCACAGTTTGGAACTCCTGAAAAGAATCGGAAGGAGGTTGAGGATCTCGTCTTTTCGCAAAAGGATCCCTCGGCGGGCCTCATTGTCCTTCCGGAGCTCTTCGCCACGGGATACCAGTTTGTCTCGAAAGATGAGGTGGCGAGCCTGGCCGAACCGGAAGACGGCCCCACCTTTGACTTTCTCTCCTCCCTTTCCCAAAAAACAGGGGCCGTGGTTGTGGGGGGCCTTCCCCTTTGGCGAGCCGATGGCATTTCCAATGGGGCCCTCGTCGTCTGGGGTGAGCGGCTTCTCGCCTCCTACGACAAGGTCCACCTTTTCGACAGGGAGCGGGATTTTTTTGTCGAAGGAAAATCCCCCCTCCCTGTGGTCGCCACCCCCTTCGGCCCCTTGGGGGTCATGATCTGCTTCGATTGGCTCTTCCCCGAGGCACTCCGCTCACTGGCCCTCTCGGGGGCGACCGTGGTCGCCCATCCTGCCAACTGGGTCCTTCCCTTTGGCCCTCAGGGGATGATCCTTCGGTCGGTGGAAAATCGTCTCTTCACCGTGACGGCCAATCGGGTGGGAACCGAGGCAAGAGGAGGACTTCCCTCCCTTCGCTACATCGGAGAAAGCCAGATCGTGAGCCCGAAAGGGGAGATTTTGGCCAGAGCCGAGAGTGATCGTCCCGGGATCATCACCGCCACCATCCGACCCGACGACGCCCTGTCGAAAAAAGTGGCCGAGAAAAGCGATTTTTTCGAGCAACGTCGACCGGAGCTCTACCACCCCGGACTCAGTACCCGGGAGAGGCCATCTTAGAAAGGGGGTTCGAAAGGAATGTAGGGAAGCGGTTCCGGGGAAAAGCGGGCGGTTGTAATAAACCCAGTATGGCCGATGATCCGGTGGGCCGGACGGACGCTTTGAGGGCCGAACTCCCAATCCCGAACGATGGACTCCACCGTCCGGACCAGGTGAAAGTTCTTCGTTTCCTGGAGTGCCAGGGAAAGGGTATGAACCTGGAGGGGGGTGGGAACATAGGTGAGGAGAATCCCTCCCGGACGCAGGAGACGCTTCACATTGTCCAGGGCCTTCCAGGGCTCAGGAAGGTCGAGGATGATCCGGTCGAATCCGGCGGCTTCCCCAGGGAGAAGCTCCGATTCATACATGTCCCCGATCACCATCGTATGGTCCGCCGCGCCGGCGGGATCGAGGGTCCGAATGTTCGCCCGAGCCTCATCGGCATGCTCGGAGCGCCTTTCGACGGAGACAAGGGACCCGCCGGGGCGAACCATTCGGAGAAGCGACACTGTCAGCGCTCCGCTTCCCACCCCCGACTCCAGCACCCTGTGACCGGGATGAATGTCGGCCCAAAGGAGGATCAGCCCCTGGTCTTTGGGGTAAATGATCTGGGTCCGGCGCTTCAGATGGGAGAGGGATTCGGCATGGGTCGGACGGAAGGGGAGGACCCACCCTCCTCGTTCAAGGGGAAGGGGAATCCCTTCGGAGGCCTTTTCCATCAGAAGGTCATGGGGCAGGGGAACACCGTCGACATGGGTCTTCTTGCCGTGAACAAGAGATGACACCGAAATGGTCCGCCCATTCGGCTTATAGAGGATAAGGGGCTCTCCCGCAAGAAATGGCATGAAGGGATCTTACAGAACTCCGCCCCAAAGGGCAATCCCGCAGGGTTTCATTCAAAAGGAGCCGTCGACGGGAAAAAGTCGACAATCGATTTCCCACCTACCCTTGACAATGACTTGATGGGGTGATGTAATGAGCCGTGTTTCTCCAAGAAATCATCGCAAAAATCCCGGAAGTCATCCATGGCGTCCTTCCGAATCATTGTTCGAGAATGGAATCTTAACTGACTCCGTCCCTTTGCGATGCGATTAATTTTGATCAACTCTACGGAGGGTCCGTCTTATGAAAACATGGAAAATGGCAGTTCTCGGTGTG
>JAPTWQ010000094.1 GCA_028064945.1 Nitrospiraceae bacterium
CATATTCCGGTCATGCATGCGGTTGACCTCTTCAAGCTGGACAATGTAATTCTGGATGAAGACGATTTCCTTCTGGATATCTCCCAATGCCAGAAGATCTGTCTGCTCTCCTTCAGTAATCTCCATCACCCATCCTCCGATTTGTGTTCTTGGACCCTTGACCTGAATTTAACGACTCAATTCCGGCAATGAAGGAATCGTTTTCAATGGAGCTGTCATCCGCAAGAAATTTTCTTCCTGCCCGATGGGTAACTTCTTCGAGTCATTTCCAATAACGGCTGGACAAGAATCAATCCTTTATGTTCAATAGTGCCACATTCACCGCTGGATTCCAAGGGAAGGAAGACGCTTTACCCACAGTGAATCAATCATTCATCTTCTTTTTTTTACCCAGAAAAATGAACGTGACTAGAAACCTTCTCGGTCGGGAGGGCGAAGAACTTGAGGAGGCGGCGTATCAAAGGAAATTTCGCGAGCATAACGAAAAGTTGATGCACGGAGAGAGTCTTGATTTGAAGAAAAAATGGCTCCCCGGGCAGGGATCGAACCTGCGACATGGTGATTAACAGTCACCCGCTCTGCCGACTGAGCTACCGGGGATCGTGGGAGGGAAAGAGATTACGACGACGTGTCGCTGGAACACGGAGGATCATCTTATTGGTTCCTGCAAAAAAAATCAATCATTCGAGCGGAAATTTTTCATCGGGGAGCTTCTCCGAAAAAATCATTGATAAAATAACGGCTCAAATTAAGCCCCTGGTGAGTATAGCTCGATCCGATGGCAGCCCCGTAGGGGAGATCGGGCTCCCTGTCCATTTTTTCATAGCGCAGCTTAAAAACGGGCTGTCCATCGACTATCCGAAAAGGAACATCATGGGGGCGCACTTCTAGAACACCGCGGGCACCATCTCCCGAGATTCCGAATCCCGGATCAAAAAAACCTGCGTAGTGGGTCCGGATTTCGCCAGCAGCGGCATCAAAGGGAAGCATCTCGGCCGCCAGATCAATGGGGACACGAATTTTTGCACTCGAAGCAAAGAGATAAAACTTTTCCGGCTCCAGAACCATCTCTCCCCGTGTCGGAGGGGGGACCGGCTCCCAAAAGTCGGTGGCCTTTTGCTGGTCGCCGGGAACAAGACTCAGAATTCCGGCATCGTGCCTGGCCCGGAATCCGATGATCGGCATTCCTGTCAGCTTGACACCGAGATAGAGGGAGCCATCCGTGATCCTATCGAAAGGATTGATCCCGACAGCCCCTCCGTCAGAAACAAACAGGGGCGACCTTCGGTGGCGATCAAGTAGAACTTCCTCCGAGAGGAAGTCTCTCTTTTCAAAAAACCGAACCTGACAAAGAGCTAGTCCTTGACTAACCCTCAAGGAAAAGGACCGAGAGAAGACCTCAAGATAGAGCCGCCCGGTATAGCCGGGAGAAATATCGTCGAAACGATCTCCTGTCTCGGTAATGACACGCGTAAAGACATCGAGACGACCCGTGGAGGACTTGGGATTTGCCTTGGCGGACAAGTGAGCGGGGAGGTTCAGTGACTCCATGAGGGGCACGAGGTAGACGGCCCCCCTCTCGAGATAGGAAGAGGTTCGAAGGTCAATGGAGTAAAGGGAGAGATCCTGAAGGATATCCGACACCGGGGTGGAAAGGGGAAGGAAGCTTGAACGAAGTCGATAGGCCGTGGGGCCCAAGCGAAGGTCCATGGAGGAGGGTTGGATCTGCCGAGGCCCCCAGGAGGCGTCCGACACAATGACTCCTTCTTGGACGAGCCCACGGATTTGGCAATCGCTTAAAGTTCCCAAGGCCATTCCTCGCGTCGGTCAAGGCCTGGAGACATCGACTCCCATAGAGTCCCTTCCTGTCGATTCCACCCATCGACAAAGACATGCTTGGAGAGTGGTTGGCGATACGCCCAATCCTCGGTCTCGAGCATGGGCCGGCGAGGAAATTCCCGGACATACCCCAGACAGAGAATGCCAATGGGACGAACATGATAGGGGAGATTCAGAATACCCTGAACATCTTCACGGCGAAAAATTGTCACCCATCCCATGCCAATGCCCTCAGCCCTTGCCGCCAGCCACAGGTTCATGATGGCGCACGAGGCGCTGTAAAGATCGGTATCCTGATCGGAAAGACGGCCGAGAACAAAGGGACCCTCCCTAGCTGGATCGATCGTCACCGCAATGAGAAGCGGTGCATCGAGAATGGCATCCACCTTAAGAGAGAGGAACTTTTCAGAGCGCGGTGACTCGAAGACAATGGCGGCGGCCTGACGCTCCTTGTCGACAACACGCTTGAGCTCCCGTCGGATTTCATCCTTTTCTATGAGGATGAAGTTCCATGGCTGCATGAACCCCACCGAGGGAGCATGATGAGCCGCCTTGAGCAGGCGGAGAACAGTCTCCATCGGAATGGGGTCGGGGAGAAACTCCCGACGTATATCCCGTCGGGTGTAGATGGCGTGATAGACCCCCATCTTCTCATCTTCTGGAAGGGAGTGGTCAGGACGAGAAGCAGGCTCTCTCTTTTCCTTTTTTCCCGGAAGGTTGTCATTGTACTGTCCCGAGGTCATCAGACAAGCCCCGGGGAAACACGCCGAGGGGTATGCTCACGGGGAGCATTTTCTTGCCCGCGCTGATGGAGCGGAGACGGAAAGTGTCCCTCAGGACTGCGGAGGGCTTCACTCGTTTTCACCGGCTCGGAGGGAGAGACGCTCGACGACTTCCCGTCGTCACCTTCTGGAAAAATTGCGTCAGAAGAGACATCCGGATAAGAGTAGATCTTGTTTTCGTAGTTTTTCAAAAGGACCTGACCATTTTCCCGGCCGAGAAGATAGTCATCGGCAAGAACAGGGATTTTCCCCCCTCCTCCAGGAGCATCGATGACAAAATGGGGGATGGCCATTCCGGAGATATTTCCTTGGAGCGCCTTCATGATGGAAATTCCCTTTTCGACAGGGGTTCGGAAATGATTGGCTCCCCGGGTGAGGTCGGCTTGATAGAGATAATAGGGTTTGACACGGATCTTCAAAAGGCCCTTGAAGAGGGTTCCCAGAACTTCGGCATCGTCATTGATCCCTTTCATGAGAACGGTCTGACATCCCAAGGGAATTCCGGCATCGGCCAAGAGGCGACATGCCTCTGAAGACTCCGGGGTAATCTCCCGGGGATGGTTGAAGTGAAGATTCATATAGAGGGGATGAAATCGGGAGAGCATTCGACAAAGCTCAGGGGTCACTCTTTGGGGGAGGGCTGATGGAACCCGAGTCCCGATACGGATGATTTCGAGATGTTCAATGGAGCGTAACCCTGTAAGAATCTCCTCGAGAACCTCATCCTTGAGCATCAGGGGATCGCCTCCGGAGAGGATGACATCTCTGACTTCGGAATGCTCCCGAATATAGTCAATTCCCTGTCGAATTTCTTCCCGGCTCACAACCCCTTCGGGCTTACCGACAAGACGTTTTCGTGTGCAATATCGACAATAAATGGGACATTGGTTGGTCACAAGGAAAAGAACACGGTCCGGATATCGATGAACGATCGCAGGAACCGGACTATCCGCGTCTTCGCCAAGAGGATCCTCCGGGCTGTCGGCATCCATCCACTCCGCCGGATCTGGTATGACCTGAAGACCGATCGGATCTTGGGGGTCTGAGATCAGAGAGCGGTAATAATCATTGATTCGAATGGGGTAAAGGCCTTCAACCTTTTCGGGGCCAACTCCATTCGCCTCGATCACCCACTCAGGAGGAAGGTCGGCCCCATGCCTGACCCCCTCGACTAGCAGCTTTTGCCATTCCTGCATCGTTCCCCTCGCCTAAACAGGGAAAACGCCCCTGTCTGCTTTGAGAAATATTTGAGAGACAGTCGACTTTTCCTTCTTTTAATCTCGACTTTCCCATATTTTAAAATCACTTATTAGCCTGTTTTTTCGGTGAAATCCTGCACAGGAGACCACGCAGGTGACAGAATGGCGTCAACCATGCCGTGAATGAGTTTTTTGTCTTTCGGGCAGGCCGTGACCAAAACGCCTCCGGTCCTGACCGTCTCCCGGGTCGGGCCCGTCACGAAGTAATACGGACACAGACGAACACGGTAGCCTTCCTCCTGCTCGACTTCCGACGGAAAGTCGAACCCGGTCATGGGATAGACATGCGTCTGACGAAAAGGCTGAAGGACGCTCGGGCTTCGCGAGAAAGAGTCCATGGCATGAGAAACAGCCTCTTTCCATGACTCTTCGGGAAGATCGTGGCCGACAACAACCCCTCGACTGCCCCAAGACAGGGGAGAAAAACCGGATGGTTTAATAATGAATCGGCGCTCCCGCTGAGTCAACCCAGCAAGATCTCGAAAATCGTGAAGCTCACGATCTCCCGCCACAAGGGACGGTGTCAGTGAGGCCTGAGCGGGGACGGGTGCCGGATCAAGAACCCAGGTCGGAGGAATCAGTCGATCAAGCAGGGCGACGGACTCCGAAGAAAGATTCCGGCACCAGTGAGAACGCAGACGAGGATGGTGCCAGAGAGCCATCCCCATTTTTTCTTCAAGCCAGGGCTTGATCGGAGGAGTGATTCGGACCTTGCCTCCCTTGGCAAAATAGAGCATGAGGTCAGATTTGGGAATATTCGGAAGATCGAAGAGCTCAAAAAAACGATAGATAGTCGTTATCCGATGGGTAGCCCCATCGGGACCCGGAAAAAAGAACCCATTTTCGTCAAATCGAAGCTCCCGGGGATGAAGGCAAAATGCAGGAAAGTACCCCCGGGTCAGATCTCCCGCAATGAGGGACATTTCATTTCTATAGTCTTGAGACTCATCGGAAACAACAATGGCCAGAACAGGGTTGGGGTCAAGGGACTGAATCATGGCGGCAAAGCCTTGGAGTATCCCTTCAGGGCCGCCGATCATTCCTCCCTGCCCCCGATCGCGGTAGATTCTTGAGAGAGCCAGAAGAAGACCCGGGCCTCCCGGGACAGCATCCATCTCAGTGAGAACGGGTCCTTCAGATGTTAACAGGAGATCCGGGCGCAGGACTCCGGGAAGATCAGATCTGAATCGGCGGGCAAGGCCATAGGCGAGGAGGTCCGGAGGCTTGCCCCGATCAAGGTAGTCCCTGACAAACTCCTCCCCCACTGAGGGCTCACGGTAAAGACGGTCAAAGGCTCGGTAAAAAGAAAGGAGCGCCTGTCCCAACGAGGAGAGAAATGAGTCGTCGATCCCGGAAAAGCTGACTGGGTGAGGTGAAAATCGAAAAGGCCTCTCAAAAAGCCCCTGGACCTTCAGGGTCGATCCAACATTTTTGTACAACGGCCCCTCCGGAGCGTGGCTGGCCGGAGCAA
>JAPTWQ010000058.1 GCA_028064945.1 Nitrospiraceae bacterium
TGTCCGGGGGGCAACATCAGGGTGGCCCGAAGTTTTCCGTTGATCTGGATGACAAAGGGAATTTCATCCCGGATCATGGCTTCCTCCCGGGCTTCGGGCCACGGCTGGTCCAGAAGGAGGCCCTCATGCCCCAGAAGACCATAGAGATGCTGGGACAGATGCGGGGCGAACGGAGAAAGAAGAAGGAGAAGCGTGGTGTAGCCTTCCCGAAGGAGGGGTAATTCTTCCGTTTTTTCCGGATCTCCGTTTCCGAGTGCGTTCAAAAGCTCCATCAGACGTGCAATGGCGGTGTTCATCTGGTTGTTGGACTCCAGATCGAACGTCACATCCCGGATCGTTTCATGGATCTTGGCAAGAAGGGGTTTCTGGGCGGAGCTGACAGGTCCTCTGGCTGCGCCTCCGGAAGAAGGGGGAATTGCCGGAAACCGGGACAATTCCAAAACCCGCTGGTAGAGCCTTCCCAGAAAGCGGTAGGCGCCTTCGACGGCCTTGTCGTCCCAGGCCAGGTCTTTGTCGGGAGGGGCGGAAAACAGTGTGAACAGGCGAACGGTGTCTGCGCCGTAACGTTCGATCAGCTGGTCCGGATCGACGACATTCCCCTTTGACTTGGACATTTTGGCCCCGTCTTTCAGGACCATTCCCTGTGTCAGGAGAGACCGGAAGGGCTCGGGAGAGTCGACAATTCCAAGATCTTTCAGGGCCCGGGTGAAAAAACGCGAATAGAGCAGATGCAGGATGGCATGCTCAACTCCGCCGATGTACTGGTCGACCGGGATCCATTGCCGGGCAGCGGTTTTCGAAAACGGTTCCGCGGTGTTTGACGGGTCGGTGAACCGCAAAAAGTACCAGGAAGAATCGAAGAACGTATCCATGGTGTCGGTTTCCCGGCGGGCCGGAGCCTGGCAGTTCGGACAGGTGGTGCGAAAGAAGGATTCGGAGTCCCGGAGAGGCGATCCCCCTTTTCCGGTAAAGGCGACGTCTCGCGGGAGAATGACCGGGAGGTCCGATTCCGGGACGGGAACCGTTCCGCATGTTTCGCAATAGACGATTGGAATGGGCGTTCCCCAGTATCGTTGTCGGGAGATCCCCCAGTCCCGGAGGCGATATGTCAACTTCCGGACCCCTTTCCCGCGGGTTTCCAGTTCCGAGATGATCTTCCCCTTGGCCAGTTCGTTCGAAAGCCCGTTGAAGGCTCCGGAGTGGATCAGATGGCCAGGACCGGTATAGGCCATCTCCGGCGCATGGGGTTCGTGGGCGACGGACGGGGCGATGACTTCCTTGATCGGCAACCCGTATTTCCGTGCGAATTCATGATCCCTCTCGTCATGTGCCGGAACGCCCATGACCACACCGGTCCCGTAGGATGCTACGACAAAATTTCCGATCCAGAGGGGGAGAACGTCGCCTGTCAGGGGATGAATGACGCGGAGGCCAGTATCGATCCCTTCCTTTTCTCCCGGTTCCGTGTTCCGCTCGGTGGTTCTTTTATGGAGGACTTTCCGGATAAAGGATTCCGTCTCTTCTCTCTGTCGGGACAGGGGGAGAAGCTCTTCGAGGAGCGGGTGCTCCGGGGCAATTGTGACGAACGTGACGCCAAAGAGAGTATCCGGCCTCGTCGTGAAAACAGAAAGTTCGAGAGAACTTCCTTGTAGGGAAAAGCGGATTTCGGCACCTTCCGATTTTCCGATCCAGTTCTCCTGCATGACGCGCACTTTTTCCGGCCAGCCTGGAAGGTCCGGAAGCGCATCGAGAAGTTCCCGCGCATAGTCGGTGATCCGGAGATACCATTGTTCCATGGGCCGTAAGGTAACCGGAGACTTGCAACGCCAGCAGAGACCCTCCTCGACCTGTTCGTTGGCGAGAACCGTGAGGCAGGAATCACACCAGTTCAGAAGCCCTTCTTTTTTGTAGGCCAGGCCTTTTTCATAGAACTTGAGAAAGAACCACTGATTCCAGCGATAGTATTCCGGAAGGCAGGTGGTGACTTCGCGGGACCAGTCGTAGGAAAGACCGAGGCGGCTGAGCTGCTCTTTCATGTGGGCGATGTTTTGATCCGTCCAGACGGCCGGGTGGATTCCTCTCTGGATCGCGGCATTTTCGGCAGGAAGTCCAAAAGAATCCCACCCCATGGGATGCAGAACATTGAATCCTCTCATCCGTTTATAGCGGGCCAGGGCGTCCCCGATCGAGTAATTGCGGACGTGTCCCATATGGATCCGGCCGGAGGGATAGGGAAACATCTCCAGACAGTAGAAGGTTTTTTTTCCCGGCTGATCTTTCAGCGCGAAGGCGTTTTCCTGTTTCCAGCGTTTCTGGACGGTGGTTTCGATCTCTTCGAATGGATAAAGGCTGCTCAAGGATTCCTCGGATATGGGGTGTATAAGGATGTCGACTCACTCGATTCTATCAGAATCCGGCATCCTTCCGGAAGAAAGGATCTGCCTTTAAGGCCGGGAGTTTTGTCCCGGAAATATTTTGGGGAACGGAGAAGGACTCTGGTATAGGATTCTTTCCGGTAGGGGGAAGAGATCCTTGCCTTAACCGAATGGAAAAGTCCCTTGAGATAGAAACTCTGTCGCGCTATAATCCCAAAATTGTCTTGTCTAAGAGATTCGTTCCTTCTTTTCCCACCCGCATGCGCCCGTAGCTCAGCTGGATAGAGCAGTAGACTACGAATCTAAAGGTCGGGGGTTCAAATCCCTCCGGGCGCGCCATTACCAGAGCCAATCTAGAGAGATTCTGAAAATCCAAAAAACCGAATTTGTCACTCTCTTGTCACTCCGATGAAAAAATCGTAGGATTTCCACACGGTTGAATCGGTCAAAAGAGGGGTGATAAATGGCGACATTCCGCAAGCGTTCCGGCTCCTGGCAAGTTCTTGTCCGAAAAAAAGGTTTCGGGCAGATCGGACGGACGTTTGACACGAAGTCCGAGGCTGAAGACTGGGCAAAGATCGTCGAATCGGAAATGGTCCGTGGCGTCTTTGTCACTCGAAATGAGGCGGAGAACACGACTCTCGCCGAGGCGCTTGACCGTTACGAGCGGGAGGTGTCATCCCGGAAAAAGGGATACGCCGTAGAAAAGGGATATATCCGCCGCTGGAAAAATACCGCTTTCGCGAAACGCACTCTCGCCTCTGTCCAGGGGAAGGACATCGCCGAATATCGGGACATGCGCCTAAAGGAAGTCGCTCCGAACAGCGTCCGACTGGAACTGGCACTTCTCTCCCACCTCTTCACGATCGCGGTCAAGGAATGGGGCATGGCCGGGTTGGCCAATCCGGTCCAGCAGGTCCGGAAGCCCAAACTCCCCCAGGGCCGCGACCGACGCCTCCGACCTGGCGAGCTGGAAAAAATCACCGATGCCTCGGAATCCCCTGTCCTGGCGGACATCCTCCGCTTCGCGGTCGAAACGGGAATGCGCCGGTCGGAACTGGCCGGGATGACCTGGGACCTGGTGGACCTCAAGAAGCGGACGGTGACGCTTCCGGACACGAAGAACGGGGAAAAGCGGATTGTCCCTCTCTCGACGGAAGCCTGCCGAATACTGTCGGACCTCCCCCGCCGGCTCGACGGGAAGGTCTGGGGAATGGAGCCGGACTCGATCACACAGGCGTTCATCCGCTCTCTCTCCCGCGCCCGCAAAGCCTATGAGCAGGAATGCGAGGAAAAGGGTCAGAAGCCGGATCCCTCCTTCCTGGCGGACCTCACCTTCCACGACCTCCGGCACGAGGCGACCAGCCGGTTCTTCGAGAAGGGACTGAACCCCATGCAGGTTGCGGCCATCACGGGACACAAGACGTTGCAGATGCTCAAACGCTATACCCACCTGAAGGCGGAAGATTTGGCGGAGTTGTTGAGGTGAAGCCAGAAACCTATACAGAGCTTGGAAAGGCGTGTCTAAATATTGCAGTGGGATTGTTTCTGGTCGGGATCGTTCAACCGATTCTTTCGGGAAAAGCAATCCTTGCGATGGAAGGGATTTCCTGGGGGCTTTTCTTGTTCTTCGGAACAGCAGGTGTTATATTGTTGAACAAGGGAGGTTTGAAAAATGACGATCAGTCCTGATCTCAATCTTCTAATATGGGGCGTTATTGGTCTAGTCTTTTTTGGAGGGTTCGCCCTCTACGGATACCTTCACGACCACAAGAAACACCCTCGAGAGTCGTAATGAACATTTTCTATGTAATCCAAATGACGATATTATGACCATCGAATTCAGTTCCGACAAGATTTCTCGCGATGTTTCCCTGAACTGGAACGTCAATATCGGACTCACCAAAAAGGGAGTCAGAGAAATCGTGATCTTCGATGCGAAAGCAATTCGTTTTGTTTCTTCTGCCGCTCCCGCCGATGAAAAATGATCATTCCCATTCTTTCGACACACTGAACCTGATTTTGGGACGGTCACGGTATCTTGTATTTATTGCGGTACTGGCCGTCATGATAACGGCGTTCTCCTTGTTCATGATCGGGGCTATCCAGGCAATGGATGCCTTGTATGTGGCTTGGTCCCGAGTATTCCACGGGGAGTTTTCGCCCCACGGTATTGCCATGAGCCTGAATCTGAACATTGTCAGCACTATGCTTGAGGCTGTTGTCTTTTATCTGGTTGGTGTCGGTCTTTACAGCCTTTTTATTTCTCCTTTGAATGTGGCGGTGGCCCTTGGCATAGAATCCCTGACTGATCTGGAAAGCAAGGTTTTAAGCGTCATTATTGTCATTATGGGGGCTACTTTCCTGCAACACTTTGTTCGCTGGAGAGACTCGATTGATACACTAGAATTTGGGGGATCGATGGCGATAGTTGTGGTCTCTCTCGTCACCTTGCAATGGCTTGGTCACCGGGCTACTGAAATCCAGAAATCCTACAGTCTGAAAACACAGAACAGGGCCCAGCGTGAGATGTTTCAAGAATCTACGGAACAGCATGAAGTAAGGTCGGACGAATCCAGCGATACAACGATACGATCGGATCATGACATTATCTGATTAATTCCTTCCTCCACTTGAATCCTATCCTGCCTCTTGTCTCTAATCGCCGCCCAATCTCGAAGTCCTGTCTTCGAAGAACCAAAGTTTGCCCGGATCCTGTCGAAAAATCCACCAGCCTCCGCGCTACAGCGCCCTCCAGCGCCTGGCGGATCTCTCTCGCCGTCCGTCCCTGCAGGCTTTCGATCGCCTCATCTCGGACACAAAAACGGACAGCCCCTTCCAGTCCCAGGCCCTCGACGATTTTTCCCAGAATCCGGGACACCAGGTCCGGTAGGCGGTTTTCCGGAAACGGCCCGATCTCGAAGACCCGGAAACGGCTCAATAATGGCTCT
>JAPTWQ010000031.1 GCA_028064945.1 Nitrospiraceae bacterium
GGTTTCCGACCTCCAACCTCTTTCTTCTTTACTCTTCCTCAAAATCCATCCGGATTCTTTTGAGGCAAAAGATCTCCCCACTGATCCCTGCGGGAGCGAGTTCCTTGGTTAATTCCACAAACCTACCGTTCTTAAAATGGTTTGATATTCCAAAAGGGACGAGGATAGTGGATAAATTGACTTCCAATCCTCTCCTTCGAATATCGAGGAATCTCTTCGATAAGTTCATGTCGGACGCTCCGGTTTCATTGGAGGAATTCGACCAGACATTGGGATTGATGGGGGAAATACATCTGAAAGGAAAGAGTCCCCGTAAGGACTCCATGACCTGGGAAGACTTCTATCGGGAAATGGAGCGGAGAGGTCTTCGTCCGGAAGACATTCTGGGAATGATCGACCATGGAAAGGAGGGGAACAAATGATGGATCTTCCGCCTCTTCCTGTCCCAGTCGAGTGTGTTCGTGCGGCCGCCGGATACTACCGGCTTCCTCCTCTCGCGCTGGTCGGAATTCTGGAGGCGGAAGGAGGACGGCCAGGTCAGGCAGTTCGGAATGCCGACGGGTCGGAGGACCTGGGCCCCATGCAGATCAACAGCCGGTGGCTGCCCCGCCTCTCCCGGTACGGTCTGACCCGAAAGAAACTTCTCGGGGATTCATGCGCGAACGTCTGGGCGGGGGCCTGGATCCTCGCCCTGGCTGTTTCCCGGGACGGAGATGTCTGGACGGCAATCGGGCACTACCATTCCGGACGGAGGGGCGAAAGCCGGAAATATCGACTCCGGGTGTCGAGGATTCTGTCGACGTGGCTTGAGTGGGAAGGATCCCGGCAGGGAGGGGGAACCGATGGGCGGTAGGAAACGAAAACCGGCGCTGGGAGGCGGGCTGGACAGTCTGTTCGGCCCGGATGATCCGTTGGAGAAAAACGACGGTTCCGGGCAGGAGAACCCGGGGCCTGACCAGGAGGCCCCGGGCGGAACGGGCGGGACAGGATTCCCGGGCCCTCGAATGATAGTAATGGTTCTGGTGGTATTCCTTCTTGGAGGGGCGGTGGAGTTTCTCCTGTCGGAAGTCCGGAGCCGGGTGGGGGTCGGACCTCCAGTGGCCACCGCAGACGCCTTTCCGCCGTCGCCCCCCTCTTTCCCTCCCGGACAATCCGCTCCTTCCTCGGGCCCGGGTGAACCCGCCGTCCCGGGGAAGGACTCTCCGGAGAGTTCCGCGGCCGGCTTTACTCCGCCTCCCCCGCCGCAAGCGTTTCACGATACGGCGGTCCGGCAGGCGATCCATCGCCGGTTCCCCACGTCTCCGGAGGATATCCGTCTCTTGAAAGAGGCCGTGAAGCGGACGCAAAAAGCGGTTCATGGCCCTCCTCCAGAGGGCCGGGCCGTCTCCGTGTCCGTCTCTCTCGATCCCGGAGCCCAGTTTCCGGTGATCCACCTCGTTCCGGGAATTGCCTCGACCATCACGGTGGTGGATGCCACCGGAGCTCCCTGGCCCATCGAGGATGTCATCGTGGGAAACGCCAAGTCCTTTCTTGTCCGCCGGATGAGCGCGACAAACGGCGTGGTGGTCGAACCGCAGAACAATGTGGGATGGACGAGCCTCTCTCTCGTTCTTCGGGGGAGAGGCACCCCGGCGGTTCTGAAGCTTGTCGACTCGGACACTCTCTCGGACACGCGGGTGACGGCCCGGATCGAAGGCCGGGGACCCAATGCGGCCACTTCGCTGTTCCGAGAACCCAAGCCGGTCGTTTCAAGCCGGGTGCTGGCGTTTCTGGACGGAATTCCTCCTTCCGAGGCGAGGGCCGTTCCGGTCAGAGGCACGGAGGACATGGAGGCGTGGCGCGACGGAGACCGCCTGTTCGTGCGGACCCATCTGGACGTGCTGGCCCCCGCCTGGATCGAGACGGTGTCGGGGCCGAACGGGATGAAATTGTACGTGTTTTCTCCAGTCTCGGTCATCACCGCGGCGGGAGAGGATGGCGAAATGATCACCGTCGAACTGGGAGAAGGAGACAGCAATGTCCGAAAAGGATGATGTCGAGGTCATGGGGTCGATCACCGTGCCAGCTTCCCGCAAAAAACGCTTTTCTCTTTCCCGTGTTCCGAAATGGGTGGGGGTGGGGGCCCTGGTCCTTCTCGTCGCGGGCGGTATTGAACTCGCTCACAAGAAAAGCGGCCCGATCGCGGCTGTCGGAACCGTCGTTTCCGCTCCTCCGCTTCCGGATCGGAAAGCGGGAGTCTCTTCCAATCCGGAGTACCGTCGGAAGATCGCCTTGTTGAATCAGGAGCGAATCGTTCAGGCCGAAAAAACGGGCCAGAGCAGCGTTCCGTCGGCGGGAGGCGGTGGGGGCCCCGGTTTGTCGAAAGAGGCTCCTCCGGTGCCTCCGAGCTCGTACCGAACCACTCCGTCGGAGGACCCCGAGGCCCTCCGGCAGGCCCGGATAGAAGCGAACCGGAAGGCGGCCGAGACCGCCAACGCTCTCGAACAGGCGGCGGTCGTCAAGGAGTTCGACGGGATTCTGGCGTCCTGGTCGTCCCGTGGCGCCAATCTGGCCATTCTGGCCGCCCCGAAGGAGGTCACCCCGAAAGGAAGACGTACAAACGGGGTTCCCGGAAAATCTTCCGGGAAGGGCGGCCGCGCAAAAGGAGTGGGGAAGGGCATTCCGATCATTCCCGCCGGCAAGATCCTCTATGGAAGGATCATCAACGAGCTGAACTCGGACCGTCCCGGACCGGTCCTGGCCCAGGCGGTCGGCGGGAAATTCGATGGAGTGAAGTTTCTGGGAAGCTTTCAGCGGGATCACGGAGCTCTCGTGATCAAGTTCGACCGGGTGATCTATCCGGACGGCGAAACGGATTCGATCGGGGCCTATGCCGTGTCTCCGGGATCGAAGCTCCGATCGGGGCTCGAAACGGACGTGAACAACCATTACCTCTACCGGTACGGATCGCTTCTCGCCTCCGCCTTCATGCAGGGATTCGGGCAGGCGGCGATGTACTCAGACTCGACGTCGTATCCCTCGGCGATGGGCACTCCGGTCATCGGATTCAACGGAATGACCCTCATGCAGCAGACGGAGATGGGGATGGGCCAGGCGGGAATGATGCTGGGCGGGCAGGCGATGAACGCCTTCAACACGCCGCCGACGGTGAAGGTCGCCGCGAACACGCCCGTGGGTCTCATGATTGTGGCGGAAACTGGGCAGAAAATGCCGAAGGAAACCGCCCCCGCAGGAAACGCTCCTCCGAAACCAGGCCTCGTGAGCGCTCCGGGGTCACAGATGGTCCCCCAGCCCGGGTATCCCCAGCCGATGATGGGCGGCGGCTATCCCGGGTACGGCGGTGGGTATGGAGGAAGCCCCTATGGGGGAGGATACGGCATGCCCATGATGCCGATGATGCCGTGAAGAAAAAGTCTGGGAAAGGAGAAAACTCGATGTCGGAAAATCTTTCTATTTTTTCAATCGGGGCGGACAGACAGCTTTTTGTATGTTCAGGCTGGGCCGATTCCGTGTCGGAATTTTGTAGGACAATTCAAGAGGAGGTCGGCCTCCATGCTTCGGTAAGCTTATGGCCTTATCGCCACGCCGGGTCCACGTTTGTAGCGTTCGAGGCGGTTGGGAAAGAGGGAGAGGTTGTTATGACGATCATCGAATCTGGTCGCAGTATTCTTCCATCGCTTTCGGCTATTCGCGAATCGGGCTTCGAATTTGAGTGCGAAGTAATCGATGGCGTGGATGCTTTCTACCTGATTGCCCTATTGTTGAATTCCCTTCAGTTAAACACCTTTTCGGGACCGCCTGTCTTCTTTGGGCCAAGGACAATCGCCAAATGACGCATATCCTTTACGACAAGGTTTATGAATTTCTCATTTGGCACTGGTTCAAGTTGACCGAGGGCGTAAACCGTGAAATACCGAACATTGGGAGCCTGACCGAGGATCGATTCAATATACTTTTTATGGCGATATTTCATCATTGTGTGGGTAGGAATATAGAGATTCACAGGACATCCATTAATCTTGTCATAAAAATTGAATCTGAATCCGAGACCGTATCGTTTCACAAGATTTGCTCCGCCATAGAGAACTCGATTGCGGGTATCCAACGTTGCATGAGAAAGACGCCAGAAGTAGTCGGTCAATCGTATTTTACCGCTATTGACGATCCTCAATTCAAGCCGCCGGCAGTCTTCATAACTCAAAAGGCTTTTCGCTTCCAGATAAGTTTCGACCAGCCGCTCCAGATCGTTGGTCTTAGTCAGACTCGCCTCATCGGATATTTCAGAGTTTTCTGCTCGTATCGAATTCTTTTCCAATTCACCTTGGTCAGGAGACTGAGCATTTTTAAGAGATCTTTCAGCCTTTTGTTGTTGATCGTCCACTCGTGGGTCGAATATGTCAATAAAGTCCGTCAATTTTTTTCGAGTTCGCCGCGCGTGGGCGATGTCTTGTTTTTCTCCAGGCAACAGGTCGTCAATATATTCCGATTCCACCGATGGAAGAACCCATTCGCAATCGGATTGATGTTCATCTTGTAACCGAAAATGAGCAGTCACAAATTTGATAGCCTCTCTGGCACTTTCCCGGTAATTGACTCCCGTCACTCGGGTGCCCTTTGCTCGACACTTTTCATCGGAACAGAGAAAGTTAAATTTACCGATGGGTGGATCAAGCGAAAGGAATTCGCGCCTCGCCTCACTAATAGTTATAGTGCGGTCAAGTTCGACACAATAGGCGCGTGTAATCCTAATCATTGGCAGCGTGAGCGGGATTTATCATGGGAAATAGTGCAAAAGGTCGTGGAACTCTAAAAATGTCATAAATCCTTTACAGCTCGGAGAGTTTATCCATTTGGTTTGGCAATTGTTCACAAGTTTGTCTGAAATCAGATAGGCGATTCCGAGGCAAAGAATAAGGATCCAGACGCGACTTTTCATTTAAGAACTCTCCGTCGTTTGGATAGATGGGAATAGGTAATTTCATGAAGATCCTATCAGATGACAGGAAAGAAAGTCATGTCTGGAAATGCGGTTCGCCTTGCCCGCCACTGGGGAAGATTACGGGTACTGGGAGTGAGGGAACTCACAATCTGGGTGTCGACGGATGGGTGCAAAACGATCAAGTCGCTCCTTTCAAAGTGGAGGACAACAAAATGACCACCCTTTTGGATCGCATTCGTGACATGCCCCCTCACTGGGCCGGAGAAACGATCCGGCCCTTCGACGAGGATCTGTTCCGGGATTCCCGTCCTTTCGTCCGTCGGCACTACTGGTGCGATTCGGGATCGGTCAACGTGTTCCGGATTATAGGGACGATTCATG
>JAPTWQ010000042.1 GCA_028064945.1 Nitrospiraceae bacterium
ACGCAACGGGTGTCAGCCAGCAGAACGTCAGAAAATGGCTGTCAGGCGAAGCCTTGCCGGAAATGAGAAAAATCCCGGAATTGGCGAAAAGGCTGGGGGTTCGTCTCGAATGGCTGATTGGCGGTTTGGGGGATATGCAAAGGGACGACAAGACGATGTGGATACCCGTCATTTCCTGGCCGGACATTTCCCGTTGGCTGAATCCCGCGGTCCGAAACGACGTCAAAAGACTCGACGAACTTCCGTTTTCAGGGAAAGCCGGACCCGACACCTTTGCGGTGGCCATGCAAGGGGCCTCGATGGAACCCGACTTCATGGATGGGGACTTCGTCGTCGTCGATCCCGGCCAACCCTGGAAACATCAAAGTTTCGTCCTGGCCTCGGCCGGATCCGGGACGGAAACCATCCGGAAGGCCTTGATGGATGGGGGAAGACCCGTATTGATCTTGTCCAACTTGAAGTATCCTTCACAGGTGGATTCCGAACGGAATCTGATCCTGGGTACGGTCATCGGAAAAATCAGGATTCTTTAATCTTCGATCCACACAAGTCTTCCGCCTTTAGACTGGAGTTGAGGCCTCTCTAAGCTGGCTTCATCCCGCCGGGAGTCCCGACAACGTGCTCGTAGATGAGTGTCGTTGTCAGGCTCGCATGTCCCATCCAGTTCCGGATCACGGCCGGAGGAATTCCCGACTCGAACTGCCGCGTGGCAAAGGTGTGACGAAGCACATGAGGGCCCATCTTTTCCTTGATGATTCCGGCCCGATCGAATGTCCTTCTGACCATCTCATAGATTGTATTGGGAGCGGGCGCTTTTCCTGTCTTGTCTGCAAAAAGAAACCCCTGCTCTCTCTTGATCCTGGCGAGAAAGCCTTCGATTTCGTCGGCCAATATTGCCGGAATGGGGATTTCCCGCTCCTTTCGTCCCTTCCCGTAAACACGAATTTTCGGGGAATCTCCGAGATCCACGTGCTCGATTTTCAGGGTGGCCACCTCACTGCACCGGATTCCTGTGGTCGCCAGAAGAAGCAGGATGATCCTTTCCCGCCTTTTCGTCCAAGTCCGTCCCGTCTCGATGGCCTTCATGAATTTTTCTTGTTCGACCCTAGAGAGCACCGTTGGCAGTTTTTTCTCCGCATGTCCCTTTTCCATCTTTCTGGCTTCGTTTGCCGGATTGTCATCAAGAATGCCTATCTCGCAGAGATGCTCAAAAACCGAAAGAAATTGTCTCGCATAAATCCTTTTCGATTTTTGAGACACCGTGATTGAATTGAGAAACTTTCTAAAAACTGTTCCGTTTATGTTTTTTATCGTCATCTTGTTTTTTTCGAGAAAATTTAGAAGTTTTAAAAAAAGATGATTGTACGTAAAAACTGTTCTGTCTGAGTAATTCGATGAAAAGAGCCATTCGTGAAACGCCTCTTCTGGGGCGTCCTGCCACCTTTCGACCGAGTCCACGAGTGCGTTCATCGTTCCCCTCCCCTTGGATGTCATTCTCATTGAATCTAACAGTATGTTAGATTCTACTGTAATCCCTCGAACCCCCTATGGTCAAGGGTGGAAGGATCTCTCGCCGGGCCTCTTGCGCGATTTTAGTTAGATTCAATGGTTACTGTTGAATGATTCATTTGAATCAATTCGTTATTTTTGCTAAGATTTCCATTGTGAGAGTTTTTTTAATTACAAATAAAAAAGGAGGAAAAATGTCAGAAGATACTCCCGAATATATTTCAGGAGAAGTGTCAGAAAAGATCTCTTCGATCGTTTCAGGTGAGGATTATATAAAGTTTACTGTTTTGAGGGAGAGGATTGTTTTTGACAAGAAAATGACCAACAAGGAGAAGACGTCTGAAATCATCAAAATCGCACTCTGCCTTCTTGAGAAGAAGGTTGATGAGTTTGTGAAAAATGGCGTTAGCTTTGTCCATAAAAGTAAATTGACGGAATATTAAAAATTAACGAATGCGGCAGGTTTTTGGATGATTTTCTGATATGTGAGTTTCGTGGAGAATGCCATAACGCACGCGAGCACGCCCACTCATCTTTGCGCATGTGATTCGTTTCGCGTCCTCCACTCTTGATGCTGTTCCCGCGAGAATGTCCTCATCTGTCATGATCTCGCCTCCAACATGAATTTTCTCTCCGGAGACGATCATCCCTCCCGCTTCGAGATTTCCTTCGTTGACACGAATGCCATCTCTAGCCCATATCGTTTTTCCTGCGAAGACCCCACCAGTCACCACGATGCTTTCGTCTGCGAGAATGGCCCCTCCCGCTCTGACTGCCGACGCCCAGAGCGCGCCCGTTCTAATGTCTCCTTCGGCAACAATCTCTTTTTTGCTGACGAGCGACCATTGTGTCGTGATGTTCTCTCCGACTTTGATGCCACCATCGGCGGCATACTGGAGTCCTTCCAGGGAATCTCCGGCCTGAATCTCCTCCAACACCAGGACCGATGATTTTGTCACGATTTTTTTTTGGCTCTTGAGCGATCCCGTCACGATAAGACATAGATGTTTAGCTTTTGTCTCATGTGATCCCAAATCAATTTCGATGGTCTCATCCGAAACGATTGATCCCTGGTACTCGTATGTGACGGAATCTTTTTTGATTAGCCCCTTCCCATTCTCGTCGCGCCAGTCGCAGGTTATTTTCATCATTAGCGCGCATCGGCAACACCGGCATGAATGCCGGGGCGGGATGCGCCTCTCCTTTCCGTGAAGGGTTGACAGCACTCCGGTCCGGTCTTTCCGACAAAGCCCTGATGGCCGGAATTCCTTTGGCGGTTGTCGATCCTCGCTAGGCGCCCTTTCTGATGACGACCTTGTCCTGTCTTTGTTGTTTCGCGATGTTCGGGTAATACCATCCGATTGTCTCAGGTTCCTTGACGGAGACCGTTTTCGCAGCCTTTTTGATCTTGTCCCGGACAAGCATGGCCTTTTCCTTGTCGATATGTCCAAGAACGATGGCGCCATAACGACCGTCTGGCGTGGAGAAAATCACATCGGTCGTATACAGTCGCTTGTTGATGCTCTCGATCTCTTGCGGAGCATCTTTCAAGGTCTCATTCTCGAATCGGAAGAGAAGAATCTGTATCGTCTCCGGGATGACGGGATCGATTTTGTGGATGATCTCATCAATACCATTCAGATTGAATCCTCGTCCATTCCAAAATTTGGCATAGTGATAGGTTTGACCTGACAGGGAGGCCGCCTCCTGGCACAGGGCGTCCGAGCCCCTCCGCAAAAATCCGTCGAGATATCGCTCATTGACAAGACTCGCCTTGATTGAGAGTGTCCCGAGTTTTTCAACGCCCCCCACAAAAACTGAAAAATCAATGATGACTTCTCCGTCCCTGACCCTCCCCATGTGTCGTTTTCTCCCTTCTCTCATGGGATCGGGATAGTTCCTTTGTTCCCGGATCCATGAATCTCCGGTCTTTCTGTAGCCCAGCGATGTTTTGTCCGGAGAGAGGGGGGCGTCGATCGGTCGTGAGAACATAGAGGGACGGATGTTCTCTTGTTCGAGTCGATCGATCAGAACCGACGTGAGATATTCTTTTTCGAGCTCGTTTGTCCATCGGTTCATGGCGTTCTTGAGTTCTGTCGTGTCCCATGTCTTCGTTCTCGCCGTTTTGTTCGCAATGTCCTCCTTGCTGTTTCCCGGGATGGCGATGACCAGGGTTCCTGCTTCGCACTCCAAAAACTTGAACCCGTAGAATCGATCGACCGCACGCGGATTTTCCTTTAAGACGAAAACATCAGCGTCCTCGCTATGATTTTTTCTTTTTTCCCGAAAGGATGAAAAGTGAAATTTTTCCACGGGGACGATGAGGCGCTCGAGATGCCCCATGAGGTTTTCTTCCGTGGTTTCCTGCACGATCTCTGGCCAAAGTCGTTTCATCGTCGAGGAGAAGAGAACGGCTCCTTTCGTCCGGTGAAAAAAGACGGCGTCCATGTCGTCCGCCAGGAAGCTCTGAAGTTCTTTTTCGGGAAGAAAAACAGGATCGAAACGTGAGGGTTTAAGACGAGCGTACTCGATGCGCATGATGCTTTCTCCTGACGCCCGGGTGGGAAGGAAACGCTAGAAATCGAACCCAACGATGAGGGGGGCATCCATGAACGGCATGGTATGAATTGCCCCTCCCTCTCTGAAGGGAACGTTATTGAACAGATACATGAAGCGAAGTTCGGCAAAAAAATGGTCGGCCTGAACGCCAAGTCCTGCATCCATGACGGGGGCGCTTTCCGTCCCCAAGGCATAACCGACATCGGCCAATGCGTAGACAAAATTGTGGTAGTCGTTCTCGAAGTGAAAAATGCCGTATTGCATGCCGACGGTCAGAGGAATCACGTTGAACGGGGCAACGGATCCATTTGTCTGATAAAAAATGTCACCTCCATTTAAACGGAAGGCGACACGGCTGGTATCGAAAAGGTTTTGTGGCACATGGACAAGCCCCAGACCCGCCCCGAAGCCACTTCCCACGCCGGAGGCTCCCCCGATATTGGGGGACACGAGACCCCATGCGGTCACTTCCGTATCGCCATAATCGAACATATCGGTGGCATGAGCCGTTCTCTCTCCTGCGATGATGGCGAGCACGATCCAGGCTCCCGCCATGATGATCGCCGCAATCCTTCTCGTTTTTGCTGTCATTCCGTTCATGAACGTCCTTTTTTTAGGGACTCCCTGGTTTTTTCCGGGCGTTGTTCGCTGGACTCCAGTTCCCTTTCCACGAAGCGTTTGGCCTGTTCGAAAATCTTTTCCGAAACGATTCCCTCGAAGACCGTGATGACCTCCCTGACCATATTCATGTCCTTCTTGCCGAACACCTCTTCCACCTCTCGCATCAGGGCCGTTGGGTAGGTCTGTTCCTCGAAGATCTTTTTGGCAATTTTGACGGAACGCTCCGAGACGGTCATCGTCACGGACATTATATTGAGGGACGATTCGTCAAAGGACATTTTGTCCGGAAGACGCTTGACGATGTCCGAAATGGCGTCCTGGAAGACGCTGACGATCTCTGACTTGTTCGCGATACCGACCTCCTGAGAGAGATCGTCGATCAACTCCCGGAGAGAGGCGGGGGCCTCCTCAGAAAGACACACCTCATATTTGTCCACCACGAAAAATTTCTGGACGTCTTTGGGGTCCATCACAAGCCTCCATCCCAATAAATGTGGGCGCCATCGAGACAGCTCTCCACGGGTGGAATCATCTCCATGACGTCCCGTTCCGTAAATCTCTCAAACCCCTCTTCCTTGAAGGAGGGGACGAGCTTCATCCACCCGCATTCCATCGGGATTGTCGAGACAAACGGCCTCTCCCGCTCCCCGTCCATCCCCAGGGTCATCTCTTTGTTGATTCCGATCGGAGACACGAAAATTTCACCCCCTCGAGAGGAGTAAACCGTCAACGTTGACGTAAAACTGACGCAATCCTTCAGTTCCCATCGCCCATTTTTCGTTTGGATGACGGAGGCCTCCCGATCGTCGATGGCCACCATGTCCGGACGCACGGAAAACGAGATTCTGCCCTTGACGGACACAATGTCCCTCAGCATGGGGGAACGGAGCTGGATCTGTATGTCACGCCCCTCATGGAACGTCATGATCTCTGCCGGCGTGAGTCCGTCCCGCTCAAAGAGCATAATTTTGTGAATACTTCCGTGTTCGATAAAAAACAGGGAGCGCAGCCGTCCAAAACGATCCCAGTGGATGGCCGCCGGCCCTTCGCGGCGATGTGGCACCCCTCCCAGAAACCAGATTTCCGAAAGCTTTTTTCCGTTTTTGTTTCTGTAGACCATGGCGGGGCGTGTTTCCGCATGCAGGTTCCCCCGTTTCCAGCATGTTTCGATGATGTATTCCGGTATTGGCTTTTGCATGAGATCGGATCCTGTTGAAGATTTTATCGAAAAAACACCGTAAGACCCCGGACTTCAGGCCGGGGATATCAGGTGTGCCCTGTTGCGGGATGGAAAAAGATCGGGACCACAACGCCTCCTTGAACATTTTGAGACTCGGGCTGAAGTCTCGGGGTTAGCCCCCGGAAGCCCCTTCCTTCAGGGATGGGAGCAGTCACCGACGCGTCGCCACGAAGACGTTCCAGCGTCTTTTTGTCCACGCATTGATCGCCCGATACACTTTCCAGGCGTATTTCAGGGCCTCTCTCCGATGGGGAGAGTGGTAGGCCCCCACTCCCTCCCAGAGACGTCCGGCATGGTTGCGGATCGAGCGGGAGAGGATCCATCCGCCGACGTCGAGATTCGTGCAGGGCGAATTTTTGAGTTCCCCATAGCTGATCCCATATTTCCTGACAGTGCCCAGCCATCGGCTGTTGATCTGCATGGGTCCGATATCGACACTTCCATCGGAATTCCGATGCGTATGTCCGGGTCGCCCACCTTCCACCACCAGAATCCCCACTAAAATACTTTCGGGAATCCTGTACTTTTGGGCGGTTTGCTGAATACAGATGGGGGGAGCCTGTGCGTAGACGACCGGCGGAAGGTCCATCATTAGAATCTTCCCGGGAGGATGGTCTGCACGCGTGCGTATTCGATGATGACGAGAACGGCCGCCGCCGATAGGTATGTTCCGAAAGGAATTTTCCGATGTCTTTTGGTGATCATCCGATATCCGCCTTCCAGAATAACGCTCGAGAGCGATCCCACGAGCACCACGATGAGAACGCCGTTCCACCCGACAAAGCTGCCAATCGCTGTGAGATAAACCGCATCCCCGAATCCGAGCCAATCGGGACGAAGGATCGCCAAGGGACCCAAGAACAGGAATCCTGCCAGGGCCCCGATCACCGCCATTTTCACGCTTCCCGTCAACCCTCCCTCCGCGCTGGCCACGGTCATCCCCGCCGCCAGACAGGCCAGAGTGAGCGCATGGGGAAGCCGATAAATCTTCCAGTCGAGAATCGACAGCACAACGGCGAAAGGAGTAAAGATGATCAAGGGAGCCACGTTTTTCGTTTCTCTACATGTTGGGCGGCATCTTGCCGAGCGCGATATCTCCCCAGATCCCCCACTTTTGTCCTGTGGCCAGGAGATGGGGCGTCGAGTAGACGGTCAGCACCGATCCATTAAACGTCGCGTGAGGCACCGATTGGGCCAGGATGTTGCCGAGTTCCGGTTTCGGGATCGAGACCGAAAAACTCCATGTGTTTTGATTGTTGGCCGTCAAGGTGAGGGGGGAGACCCCGTCGTACGCGGACACCATCGGATTGTTGGCCCCGATGAGTTTCATGGTGGCGATCGCGTTCCAGCTCGTCGGCCACACCGACGATGGACAGGCCGTCGGCCCCAGCGGACATTCCACCACATAAGCGTCCGAAAGAACCTTTTGCAGATGCGTGAGCTGGGAGGCAAAAGCCAGGACGCGGCTCTGTTCGTAAATCGCCCGGACACCCTGGAGCATGACGACGGAGATCAGCGCCGAGATCATGAGGTTGACAGACAGCTTCAATAACGCATCCCCTCTGTCGTTCTCGAAGAGGGTTTTCCTCTTACATGCCTCCATTCATTCCTCCACTCATGAATTTGATGATCATGGTGAACATGGGCTTATAAAGGAGCATGGCCGCAAACACGATGATGACGCCAATCACGCCCGTCATGATCGGTCCCACCCACTCTTTGATGAAGTTGACCTTTTCCTCCAGGAGTTCCCGATAGACGTTTTCAAGACGGGCAAAGTCCTTTCCGATCGACCCGTGTTTTTCCGAAACGGCGATCCAGTCCGGGAGATCCCCCGGGAAGACGCCCGCGTCGGCCACGGCGACCGACAACGTGGTCGACCGTTCCCTGAGATTCTTTTCGATCGCATGATAGATCGCCGCCTCCCGACCGTAGGTCATGCGCGTCATGCTCTGGATGGACGCCAGGGTCGAGTTTCCCGCCGATTCCATGACCCGGAACGTCATGACGAACCGATACGCCAGCATCAGGGAGTCCATTTCCCGAATAAAAGGGACCGTTTTTCGCATAAATTCCCCGAAGAGCGTCCTGAATCCCGGCGTCAGAGACAGGACAATCGGGATCGACACCAGAAACCCGAGAATCATCATCGACACATCGACGTGCTCATTGATCCACCGGTCGGCCTCGAAAATCTTCGCTGTGATGTAATCCGGTTTCATGCCGATGGAGCCATCGAACATGGCCCCCATATTGGGCAAGATCAGAAAAATAATGATCAGGAGGAAGATGAAAATCAGGATGATATTGATGGCCGGTCCGCGTAACGCTTTCCTGATATCGCGCCGGAGTCGGTACTTCCCATTGAGCATTTCGGAAAGCTTCAGAAGAATACTTGGCAATTCAGCCCCGTTTTCTGCCGTCTGAACAATCGGGAGAATGTCTCGCGGCATTCCGGCGATAAAGAATGCCCGGGAGATCGGCTGTCCGTCCGATAGAGCATCAATCGCAATTTGGGCACGGGAAATGATCAATTTGTCGCGGGTATTCGTCTTGATGTAATCCATCGCCTGTGTGGCCGTGATTCCGTTTTCCAAAAACAGGGCGACTCTCGACAGAATGATGGCGGCTTTCTCCGGAGGAAGAGGTCCCCGTTTTTCTAAAACAGCGCGCACCGTTTCCGCCAGATCCAAGGCAATGTCGACGATTTTTCCGGCCGGAAACTGAATCCAGATTCCATTCATCGCGTCATCCATCGACTCTGCGACGATCGTCCCTTCTTTCACCGTGTTTTCTGAGATTCTGACAGCGTAACGATACGAGAAATTCAAGGTCGGATCCTCATCGACGGAAAGCCGTTTTTTTGGGTTCAGCGAGACTGGCCTGAGGGCTTTGTGTGTTGATCCCGTCCATGGCGTGCGCTCTGGCCAGCTCGTCGTCAAAATCCTGGAAAAGACGGCGGGCCACGGTATAGACAGCCTTCACAAACGGTTTTTTCGACTCCGTTTGGGCGTCTTGGCGGACCATCCGTCGAGACGACCCTCCCGACGAGGCTCCCGATGTTTCACCCGCCTCCCTGTTGTTTTCTTCCAGAAAATCCTTAAAAAACCTCTCAAGTGGGGCGTTTTTCCACGGCGTTTTTCCTTCTTCCCGTTGAGACGCCACAGAAGACACCTTTTCTGGCGTCTCCATTCTCAGTCGTTCAAAATCCTCCACGATGGCTCTCGGATCAACGGCTTCCTTTTTTCTATCTGCCTGAACAAAAAATTGAGGGAATCTTGTGAATGCCTGACGCTCTTCCGCGCTGGTCACCTCCAGAAACATCGTGATGTCTTCCCGTGTTCCCTGACCCAGCTTGACAAAAACAGACGCGATGGATTGGAGCTCGCTAATGGACTCTTTCAATGGCGCAAGCGCTTTTCGTAAACTTTCCTTCGAGACGCAAAAATCCGAAGGACACAGAGCCAGAAATTCAGAAATTCCCATCCCGTCGCGATTTTTTTCATACTTATCATCGAAAATGAAGCGCATGGCGTCAACTTTGTATAAAAAGAATTCTTCCATTTCCCGAAACGACCGGTATGCCTCTTTGGGAACAGAAATGGCGTCGGCGAGGGCCTGAACCACCACCATAAGGGCAAGCTTTTCTTCCGAAGGATAGCTTCGGAAAGCGTCTGATTTACGGATACTATCGATCGTTTGAGCCAACGACAACGAGAATTGCTCAGATTTCTGCTCAGCGTCTTGGGGCAACATGGTGGCTCCTGCGGATGGGGTTATGGCACGTGTCCGTTTTTAGTTCCGATTCAAAGCCTCTGCGAGTTCTCCCCGAAGATTCCTGAGACGATCGGTTTGGGGAGTCAGGTCGCTCAACCCCGGAATCTCAACCCCTTCATTGATGGCCATCGCCATGACCAGCATGGTGCCGACCTTTTCTTCGTCCGTTCTTTCCATGGTGGATCCTCCTTGAAATGCCCGGGCGGTCCTCAGATTCCTCCGATCCCGCTGGTTTGCTGCATGGGGACAATCCCCAACATTTTCGCCACGTCAGAGATGCCGGCATTGCCGACGGAGCTTTCGTGGATAGCTTTGTCCATGAGGGATTTCCATGTCTTATTGACCTGACGCTTGTAGAGTTTTTCGAGAACAAGCCCCGGTTTTTCGATCATGCCCGGTGCGGACAGAAATTCGACGAGTTCATCGTTGAACAGGAGAATCTCTGCGATCGCGTACCGTCCGACGTATCCCTTCCCATAACAGGCCGGACATGAAGGATTCTGTCCCCTGTCGTAGAGCGTCTCGATTCCGGCATTGATAATAGCATTGTGGGCGGTGGTTCTTCGGTATTTGTCCGATGGAACCTGCACCCGACATTCCTGGCACAGTTTCCGGACGAGTCTCTGATTGATAAAAATGCGCCCCACCGACAATACGTCCATAAGTTTGATGTTGTAATCCGTGAAACGTCCGAATATCTCGAACGTCCGGTCCACGTGAATCGTGGAAAAGACGAGGTGACCCGTTCTCCCCGCCTGAACGGCGATGGCGGCAGGACTTTCCTCGCGGATTTCACCGACGATGATGATGTCCGGATCGCTCCGGAGAGAGCCCTTCATGGCATCCGTGAAACTCCATCCGTCTTCTCCCCGGTCGGCCTTCGTTTTCCAGACCTGACATTGGAGTCCGGTTGACCGGCGGTATTCGATCGGATCCCCGATATCGATGATCTTGAGACGGTCCGAGTCGACACTGTTGATGATGGCGTGGACCGTCGAGGACTTGCCGGCCGACGTCGGCCCTGTGACCAGAATCATTCCGTTGGGCGTGTTTTTGATGTATCCCATCAGAACGTCGACTTCGTCCGACGGAAACCCGAGCGTTTCCAGCGTGATCGAAGCAAACCTGGAATCGAGCAACCGGAGCGTGGCACCCTGCTGTTCATGGATCGTGGGCATAAACGAGGTTCTCACCTGAAGAAAGGTCTGTCCGATCTTCATGTTGAAAACGCCGTCGATGTTCTTTTTGATATGAGGACTCAAGGATTCCGCACGATGCAGGATGGCGTGCCGGAGTTCCGCGTAGTTTTGTTTGGTGATATTGGCGATGTGCATCAGATCGCCCTGAACCCGATATCTGATTCTGACCGTATTCTCGAAAGGCTCGAGGTGAATGTCCGTTCCCCGCATCCGATACGCCTTCTTGATGATCTTGTCGATCAGCTCGTTCGGCGTCAGGCTGGCATCCATGAAGTCCATCGTGGTCGCATCGACTCTCACCGGAATCATGGCCGTCATCTCCGTCAGAATCCATTCGATTTCATCCTTGCTCGTAATCTTGAAATGGATTGAGGCCTGCCTTTTGACGAGATTTTTCTCCCGAATGCGCCCCTCGATCTCGAGCATCCTCGACGGATCATGAATGACGACGACGAGCTCGTTCTCTCGCCGTGTTTCTTTCATGGGCACGGCTTCAATACTCCCCCAAAACTCCACATGATTGATTAGGAGAGTCCGATCGGCCTTCTCTCCGATCGATGGTTCAAAGTCCAACCCTCTCGTTTTCGCGAGTGCTTCGGCGATCTGCAATGACGAGACATAGCCCCCTCGCAGGGCAACCCTGTAAGGCCTTTCCCCGGCGGTCATGGCTTCCGCCATGATGCGCTGTTTCTTCTCTTCCGAAATCATGCCCAGAGATTGCATCACCAGGATGATTTCATCGTCGAGCATGGAAGACCCCGATGAAAAAATTGCTCCAGGATCCTTGCTCTCCTCCCCCGGCGGTTCATCGGACGTCTCCGGCGCGATCGTGACCTTGGTATCCGTCACCTCAATGGTTTGGACGGACACGCTTTCTTCCAAGGAGATTGCCGAGCGGTCGGGGATCCCCGTATAGAGGCGCTTCCTTTTATGCTCAACAAATTCAACCCTTTCCGTTGTCTCTCTCTCTTCCGAGACCACCATCTGTTTTGGGGGAGGGAGCGATGACACAGAAGGCATGGCTTCTTTCGGTGGCGAGGATTCTCGGATTTCCGTCCGATCGCTTTGATATCGTTTTCTTCTTGTAAATTCAACCTCGTCCATGGAGTGTCTCCACATGAAAAAGGCCCACCGAAACCGCTCCGGTGGGCCAGCTTTTCGTTTCTGGCTTATGTCCCGAAGCCGGTCGACGGTCCAATGCTGATCCCCCGCTGAGGCGTCTTGCGCAAGGGGGCCTGATCCTGATGAAGGTGCATCAGATCATGTGTCGATGGAACCTCGGTCTCGATGACCTTCCCGTTCTCCGTCACGATCGGGGTGACAATCAACACCAGTTCGTCCACTTCCCGCTGGAGGTTGTACCCCGAAAAGAGATAGCGAAGCAGAGGGATGGACCCCAGCCCCGGGACCGTCCAGTAGTTGTTGATGATGCTGTCGGAGACGAGTCCTCCGAAAAAGACCGTCTGCCCGGACTGCACGGTAATGTCGTTCGAGGTCGCCCGCGAGTTGATCTCGGGTTCCTGGAACTGTCCGATATTCTGGACATTTATGCTGACCATCTGCGTCAGGGTATTGAGAATCGGGACGATGTGCAGATGCACCTTGTCACCGTCAATGACCGGGCTCACTTCCAGGGAGAGACCCGTTGTGGCATACCCGATCTGAGGAATGACCTCGGAGGACGAGTTGAGACCTCCGAATGCAAAGGGCATCAACGATTGCAGATAAGGAATGTTCTGCGTCACGTTGATCGTGTTCGGCTGTCCCGAGATCGCCAGGATTCTCGGCTGGTTGACGACGTGCGTCTTCCCGTATGTCGACAGGGCGTTGATAATGGCTGACGACGTATTGGTGCCGTTCGCCACGCCGATCGTGTAGGGAGCCGGCGTTGAGGTGCTCGAAAGCCCGGCATTCAGTCCCGAAGCCCCGGTCGCCGTCATCGCAAGGCCGCTTCCGATCCCATGGATCAGGGCGTTCCAGTTAATCCCATACTGGTTGGTGTCGTTGAGTTGGACCTCGATGATGTCCACCTTCAGGTACACCTGCCGATTCAGGAGCCGCCTGATCTTCTGGAGATACTGATCAATCCGGAAGACGGAATCGACGGTATCCCACACATACACATATCCGGATTCCGTATCGACGCGAATATGACCGCAGGGAATCGCCGGAATTTTTCCGGACTGGTTGTAGACGCTTGAGCTTATACCCGGAAGTCCGGGGACGTTTTGCCCCGCACCGCCATTGCCCGGCCCACCTCCAGGACGAATTCCTCCCTGGTTCTGGAGCATCTGCTGGGGGTTGAGGTTCGCCGGACCGACAGGAGCGTAGCCATTGACTGAGGGTCCTCCGATGGGATAGGACGCTCCGCTTGTCTGACCATAGCCGCCTGCGCCACCCGCACCGCCGTAGCCACCCTGGCCGCCCATCATGCCGCCCGTTTGCGCCGCCACGATCGGGGGCGTGCAGTCTCCGCTCGCCATCCCGTTGAGGGTGTTTTGCAACGACTGCCAGAAAGTGATCATGCCCGATGTCATATTGACGGAGATCAAGCCCGAAGACCCTCCGGAACCCCCACCCATGCCGCCACCCATGCCACCATAGCCGCCTGCGCCACCCGCACCGCCGTAGCCACCCTGGCCGCCATAGCCGCCACCCATGCCGCCATAGCCGCCACCCATGCCGCCATAGCCGCCACCCATGCCGCCATAGCCGCCATAGCCGCCATAGCCGCCATAGCCGCCATAGCCGCCACCCATGCCGCTCGTCAGTATGTTCCCCACCATCCCAGACATTTGGTTCATCACGTCTGGCGCGGCGATCCGGAAGGTCTGATATTGGGTCCGGGTCAGTTTGACGGCGTCACGATGCGGAATGAAGTTTGCCGAGATGGGCGAGAGAAGCTCCGTCAGAACGTCATAAAGCGCCACATGGTCGAACGTTCCCTCGACCGGGGTCCGATAGTCGAGATCCCCGTAGGTGATGGCCATGCCTTTGGGAAGGATGGACTGAACCGCTATTCCAACCGTCACGCCCTTCTCGAAATCGACCGTGATGGGAAGCTTCAGCCAGGGATATTTTGCGAGAAGAACGGCGCGGCGCGATGGCAAACCGTCCCTCTCTGCATTCGGAAGGTGAACGGACAGTCTTTCCGGAATCCCGGAACGGTGGATGATCGGATGAACATCCGCCACGCTTTTTGCGTGTTTTTTTGATCCAAAGACAGGGCTGTGCGTGCATCCCGCCCCGGATGCCAGAATCGTCACCGCCATTGCAGTGCCTATTATTTTTTTGACTGAGAGCATTCCCTCTTTCCTCCCTTAATAGTTGTCGTCATTCCCTGCGTTCTGTCCCCTCTGCCCCTGGTACGGACTTTGTGGCGGGGGAGGCGGCGGAACGAATCCATGGAATCCTTGCACAGGTGCCATGGCCTCCGGCACCGAGACATCGGTCGGTTGCACTTCGATGGTGTAATCCTTCATGTTGACCATGTTCCGGAGAATAATATTGTTGTTTCCAATCGATACCACGTTGTAGTGGCCGACTTGCGATCCGATCTGGACTTCCCGCTCTTCTCCCCGATAAACGAGACGGGCGTTGAAGTGCGAGGTCGATTCCAGCCGCACGTCTTTCAGTTCCGGTTGACCTGACCCCGCTGGACCACCCCCCGGAACTGCATAGCTGCTCTGTGACCCAGGCCCGTGCCCTCCTTTTGATATCGGGGACGTCGTATCCTCGAGGGAGATATCCCCATTTTTATCCTTGACGACCTTAAGACCATCGATGGTGTCGCCTACTTTGGCAATAAAGGAGCGTCGCCCGAACTTGATAATCACTTTTTGATCACCGATCCAGCCCACGATCTTCGGACCATTGTTCTCGTCATCGTTTTTGGGATGCTCCGGAGGCGGAGGGAGGGAGGACTGTTGGTTCGACATCGGACCCGGCATCATTCCCGGCGTTTGGCCTGGCATCATCCCCGGCACTTGGCCCGGAAATTGTCCGGAAGATTCCCAAGAGGGTTCCGTCAATTTCTTCTTGGTACGCTGGAGGCTGGCCAGGACGATCTCCCGTCGGAGTGCCACGATCTTTTTCAAAAATTCCGAGTCATCCGAAAGATTTTCCAAAGGTTCGCTTTTTGGACTGTTCTGACCAAAATACAGAGGATTCGTTTCTACGGGGCCCTTCTTCTTGGTGGCCACTTTTGCTTTCGTCTTTGATTTTTTTTTGTCTTTCGTCCCCGGCGATGTTTTTTTGACGACAATTTGTCCCGGACTCCCCGGGAGTCCGAAACGATCCCCCTGGACTCCCGCGCTTCCCCCGAAGAGCGATCCCGGAGGATCTGCGGCCACCGAAATCGTGGGCAAGAGCGCCACCATCGCGATCGAGACAATGGCATTTCGTTTCAACTTCCTCATTAGTTCCCTCCGTTCATCATTGGTCTAACCGCCATGGCTTCCGGCGTTCTCGAAAACATGCCCGGGTGCCTCTGAATCATCCGGTTGTTTTGTTGCTGTCCCTCCCAATGCAACATTCTGGACAGATCCCGATTGAGATTGATCTCTTTTTCGAGCATGGAGGATCTCGTTCGCTGCATGCCAATCATCCGGAACCTAATCCGGATTTGCGATGGGCCCACGGAATTTGTCGAGGCGTTCTGAAAGTGCGCTGTCTCTCCTTCTTTCCTGACCCAGATGGCCATGACGTATCCGTGATACTTCCTTAATATGTTTTGAATGACCGGCGTCATCACAATGTCTTCCGTGATAGGGCCCTTCATCGACAATTCCCAATCGGATTTCCAGAGATCCGAGCCCGGGATCGGATCGATCAGATCCCGGATCGACATCGTCTGTTTCTGTGTCATGGCCCTGATCTTGATCGGAATGTTCTTCGATCGGATCTCCGAGAGCGCAAAAAGCATCCCGACGATGTTTTCGTCGATCGGGCCGACCGCATTCATTTTGATATCCCGTTTTTTGGCTTCCTTTTTCAGCGTGGCCACCACTTTCTTCTTTTGGGTGATATCGAAGGCGACCACTTGATTCTTCTTCTTGATCGTGACCGATGTGGCCAGCCGCAAGCCCGAGACAACAAAAATAATCACGGCGGCCCCGCCGGCTCCGGCGACGATCACTTTCCAGAGCGGGATTTTCCCGGACCCCAGAAGATCCATGAGTTGTGTCTTCAGCGCAGCCACTTTTTCCTTCATCCAATTGCGCGGGGACCCCCGGCATTCATGCCGGGGAGGGATAGCGCCGCTCCCGCTTCTCCTTTCTGTGCCATCTGTGAATATCCGTACCCGTCGGCCCGCTGGAGAAGCCGACAGTGCTTGTGGGAGATCCCCTGGACCACGCCGGATCCTGTCCGGACGTTGAAGCTCCCGGAGGAGCGGACGGCGACGCGACCGACATGGGTTCCGGCCTTCTTCCCGGAGGGCACCGTGGCCCGGACGAGATCGCCGGTGGCGAAGCCGAAATGGGTTTTCTTTCGGGTCAGATACCCTCTCGGAAACCCGGAGGCATCGAGCCGGGTCCTCTGGTAGGCACCCCGTCCGGCGGCCTTGATCGAAAGAACCGGACCCTGCCCCCCGGAGACCCGGTCCACGATTCCGACGCACACCGCATCGAGGCTATGGGTCTTCGGAAGACCGAGCCGGGTCCGGTTCCACTTGGTCCGTCCTCCGGATCCCGTCTCGACCGGAAGCCCCGTGGACTTTAACGCCTGGAACAGCGCCCACCGGGTGGCGTTGACGGCCGCCGCGTCCTTCAGAGGGGCCTGGGCCCGGGCCAGGACCTTTTTCAGAAGGTCCGGCTTTGCCGAGAGGAACTCCCCGATGGGCCGGTTCCCCTTCTTTTGGTTGCAGGTCCGGCAGGCGAGGGTCAGATTCGAGACCCGGTCGGAACCGCCCTGGCTTCGCGGGTGGATGTGGTCGATCTCCAGCGGCACGTTCCCGGTTCCGCAGTAGACGCAGGTCCGACCCCATTTTTCCAGCAGGTACTCCCGGACCTCGTAGCCGGCCAGGGCTCCCTGCTGGTAGTCGACTCCGGCGATCTCCGGATTGTCGATCTTCTGCATGTCGAACCGGACCAGCTCCTGGGACAATCCGGAAACGGGAACCAGTCTCCGGAGTCTCTCGACCCAAGAGAGGGTCGTCTCGACCCGGTGCCGCAAGCTCGGAGGCAACCAGCCCTCCGGTCTCCGCCGGTTGTCGAAGCGGGGTTTCCGGTAGCGGAGATGTCCCCTCCGGCGTCTCCGGAAGGCCCGTCTTTGGTCCAGCTTCTTTTTGATCTGCGCTCCCCGGTGGTGGATCTCCGCCTGAAAGAGGACGTGGGCGGTTGTCTCCCCGTCCGTCTCTTCTTCCCTGACCACGGCGAGTCCGGTTGTCTTCGATCCGGGATCGATCTTGACCCGGACGGGCTGCGTCTCGCCTCCGATCCGGTCTTTGAGCCGGATGGTGAACGGAGCGATCTTGTGGACCACCGCCCGTCCCTTCCGCAAAAGCTCCCGGGCCCGGGCCGGGTGACAGGGCATCAACGGTTTCTTCCGTTTGTCGAGCACGAAAACCTTCATGGATTCTCCTTTGAACCTTACGTTGGACTGGCCTTGCGGCCGTGACGCGCCTCTTGCGAAGCGTCTCCCCTCGGGAATGTTGCCAACCGGCTTCGGGATCGCTCCCTTGCCGCCGACCGTTTCGTCCTTGCCCTCGCGGTTGTCTGCATCGGCGGCTTCCAGAGTCCGGGACTGAGGAAGCATCCCGGAGTGGGTCTTCTACCTGTTGGCAACGGAGCCGATTGGTTACGGCTTTCCCTGGTCAACCCGAGCTTGTCGCACCTCCTTTCAAGCTCCGCCCTTCAGGGCGGGGTGGTTGACGCTCGTTCGCGGGACACCCTGGCACCATGACCAGGGCGGGATAGCACCTCTCCCGCTTTCCTTTCTCTGCTATCGTGGTGAAAAACGATCTCTCGCCAGTCTTGCTCTCTAACGGATCAACAACGGGGTCTCCGATTCCTGGGCCGATATCTCTCGCTGGAATGTCCCCTTGTAAACAACCGTCGGGTTGATGGGCGAAGCGTTATCCATCAGGACGGGACGGTTCTTCTCGTCCACTCCGTCCCTTTCAAGCGATGTCTTCGTGAAACGAATCGCCTTCTTGATATCGAGTCCCGTTTCCTCCTGGCCGGACAGAATCCATGAGGAATGATCCTGGTGCGTTTCCAGGAAAAATGAACGATTTTTCAGGAGCATGGAGTCCTTGTACAACCGGAGAAGGGCCATGCCGTAGTCGGGAGGATGGCTGACCAAATTCTGATAGCGTTTGTCCGTCGCGATCCTGATCATGTTTTTCTGGATCTCTCCCTGCAATTTGAGGTTTTCCGCATACTGATACACGGCACTCTTTTTTCCCTCCTCGATCTGTTTTCCAAGCACAACGAGAACGATCATGCCCACCGTCAATATGGCAAGAGTCCACGATGTTTTTTTCAGGCCCTGTTCTCTGAAGCGTTGCCCCATCAGCATCGGCGGATAGTATTTCTGTTCGAATTTTAGAGCGACGACGGCGTCAACGAGGACGTTTCGGTAAAGTTGCTCGATTCTTTCGATGGCGGGTTCGTCCGGGACCTTCTCTTCGTTGAGTTTGTCCACCAGGACGAAAAGAGGGGCGGAGACGGAGGGAGGCTCCAACCCAAAGTTCTTGCACTTCTCGTCAATATTGGTTTCGATCAGGGCCCGCACGGTATGGCGCCATTTTGTCGCGGAGGCCGCATCGGGCGAGACGTTGATCGTCGCGATCAGATTCTTGTACATCAGGACAAGAACAACGGTTTCGGCATCTTCCGGGTATATCGGATAGAGGACGACTCCCCCCTCAGGAACGTTTCCCCCAAGCGATGTCAACACCGAGACGAACGCTTCGGCCAAAAAAGAGCCGGGACACTCTTTCGTTGTCGACTTCCACTCGCCCTGAGTTTCCATCCAGAACATGCCACTGTCCGTCGGGACGGTTCGTATTTTTTCCGGGAGCAGCTTCCGTTCTGTCGCCAATGTCTTGAGTGCCCGCGAGACCGGGATGATCTTCCCCGACGGAAGCCGTCTGTCCCGATAGACCGCCGGCATCGTCGACTCGTACACAAGGGTCATGCCACCCGGGAATGAGTTCTCGACGACCGATCTTTTTTTTGTCCGGAGATCGACAAGCGTGATGCCGTTCGTCTTGGCTCTCATCGGAATCTTGATGGATGCGGGAACCTTGATCTTTTTTTCCCTGGCAGGAGGAGCGTCTCCTTGCGCGTTCTTTTTCCTGAAAATGTTTTTTATCGAAAAGATGCCCATCCTTATTGGCGCAGTGGACTCCGGCGATCAGGCCGGAGCAAAATGCGCCTCTCCTTTCTGCTGAAGCGTTTTCACGGAAGACCCGATCCGTCGGCCCGCTGGTGGAGCCGACGGTGTCTCGATCTCCCCTCCTTAGGCTCCGCGTTCACGGCGGGGTGGTTGACCGTGGAGCATATCCGGAGAGCAGTCGATCCGGACAGTGTTTTATCATGTTTGATGTCATGCCTGTGGCTTTTGTCCGATTCCTCTTCTTTTGTCCGAAAAACCACCTTCCTATGACTCCTCAATGACGTGACCCTGGACCCATGGATCAAACTCCTGATCCTGGTCCGAAACGTATTTCAGGGGATTGGGCACGTCTACCCCGGACGTTTTTTCGCTCTCTTTTTTCTCCGGAACATCGGGTGTTTTTGGCGTGTTTTCCGTTTTTTTCTGCATGGCCGCCAGATTGTTTTTTGCGCTCTCCGCGCTGTATCCCGCGACGACAGAGCGAATTAAAGTCGCCGTATATTCATCGTTGTCCGTCACCAGACGACGCACTGGCGCTGAGGTTTTCTTCTCGTTCTCCGCACTGAGGGCGGCCTTGCCCGGGTCCCCTGGAAGGCCCTCCGTCTCTTCCGCCTTCGAGGGCACCAACCCCTGTTTCGGCTCTTCGGCATAGAAGGAGTCCGATGCTGTCGGATAGGGAACTTCTGTGCGCGAATTCCACTCCGGTTCCTTCCAGTACATGAACTTGTTCACCATGATGGGATATCCTCCCCCGTAGAGAAGAACCCCCATATTGGCCGGAATGCGACCACATTCGTCCGGCGTGTAGAGTTCCCGCTGGAAGATTTGGGTCGAGACACTCTTCGAATTGTTGCCGGCCAGGAGGCTGCCGCTTCGTGAATCCATCTTTTTGACGATCGTGGTTTTTCCCATGGACTGCGAGAGAAATTCCTTGGTTTCGTGCGTCTGAGGCGTGAAATATTCCTGGATGTGGCAGTTCGAAATGACCCCCTGGTTGTCGCCGTAGGCTTTTTTGAGCTGGGGGATATCCTGGACGATCACGAGTACCATGATTCCGTATCCGGCGCAGATGGCGAGGGAATCTTCGATGATCTGCATCTTTCCCATCTGCGGAAATTCGTCCAGAAGAAGAAGGATGCGATGGAGGTTCGGATTGATGATCTTGCCCTTCTCGTCCTTCTCCAGTGGCGGCATCAACAAGGTGAAGATCTGTCCGATCACGATCCGGAAAAGCGGTTTGAGGATCGGCCAGTCCTTGACTTCAACCACGAGATAGAGAGAGCAGGGCCCCCGATCGACCCCGTTCCTGTCGCTCACGAGATCGCGGATTCGAAAATCCGACGCTGACGTATTTCTGGCAATCGCCGGATTCTTGTACAGCTGGAGGCGGGCCGTCGCTCCTCCGATCGTCGACGTGGAGGTTTCCTGCGCCTGTCCCTGGAGTTTGTCGAAGACGGATTTGGCAAACCGCAGACTGGCCTCCGAGTCCGTTCCCTGCTTTTTTCTGAGATCGGCTCCCAACTTCTCGCTGAACTTCTTCATGTCCTTCAGAATATTTTCGGACTCCAGAAGATAGGCCACACGGTTGAGAGTCTTTTCCTCCTCGTAGTTGATGACGTAGAGGATGGCTGCCGTCACGAGTTCGATGCCCGACAGAAAGAAAAAATCATTCTGGTCCGCGTCACCGTCCGGATCCATGATGATTCGGGCGATGACCTGAGTATCCGAAATCTCGTTCATCGTGCCCTTCCTGATCTCCAGGAGGGGATTGAACCGGGCCGTCCCCTCGCGAGATGATGCCGGAGAGAATTCGAACACGTTCTGTTTGAGGACATTCTTTCGATAGCCCGCCGAGTTCACATAGTTTTCCCGCTTGAAGTCCAAGACGACGATCGACTCGTTCCAGGTGAGAAGCGTCGGGATGATGACGCCCACGCCCTTTCCCGATCGTGACGGCGCGCAGAGAAAAATGTGTGCCGGCCCTCCATAGTAGGCAAACTGGCGTTTTCCGTTTTCCTGGAAGGTTCCGAGAACGACTTTGGGGCCCTTGATCTCTTTCTCGGTCAATCCGTACTGATGGATTTCCTTAACGGTGGCAAAGCGCGACGATCCCTGGGTCGTGTCCATCTCCGGGATGGCGACCACCCGCGACAAGCCATAGAACATTCCCCCGCCAATTGCCGCCATGATGACGCCTAAAAACACAAGGGAGACGTGAAAACCGTGCGAGATTTCGGCGAGAGCCGGCGGGGAAAGGTTGGGGTTGGGATGCAGTCCAAATGTCGCATACCACGACAGCAATCCCTTGCCTGTAGGACTGAGAAAGACGGGTTCGGAATAGAAGTAGAAATCCGGACGTCCGAAGGCCTCCGGACGTCCGAAATAGTTGTAGCAGTGCGTCGAGGCGATCATATCGGCAACGACGAATCCCACCAGAATCGACGGGAAAAAGATCCTGTAAAAACGTCTCTTTTTCTGTTCCCTGTAGTGTGCGTCGTTGGCGGTGTCCACGGCCCCGACCTTACTCCGTCGTCAGCGTCAGCGTCGATCCCGAGCACGAGGCCAGGATATCCGCTCCATAGCTCGACGCCAGATTGGTGCAAACATCGGTCGGGAGACCGGATTCGACAACAGAAAACATCTGGTAATTTCCGGTGACAGGATTGGTGATGATGCCCCGTCCGCCGAAATCGTTGCCCACTCCTGCCCCTCCGACCCCATACGTATTGGGGAGTAGGGCATACGCAGAGCTGTAGACGTTCGATCCGTAGGCTCCGATTCCATAATAGGGACCCAACGGATTTCCTGAATTGCTCTGTCCGTAGGCATGCCCGACGCTAATGAGGCCATCGATCTGCGTCCGGAGCGCCGCCGTCTTTCCGTTGTGCATGATGGCCGGGAGATAGTGAACGGCGGCGGCCACCAGAATGGCCAGGATGGCCAGGTACACGCCCAGCTGAACGAGAATGTCGCCCCGATCATTCAGGCGTTTCGTGATTTCTTGTTTCTTGCGAAGCATGTCGATTCCTTTCGTTTGACAAATGTGTCCGGACACGGGAGTGACACCACTCCCTCATTTTTGCGCAGAAAAATTTTATCCCGTTTTTTCTCCCTCCCCCGATTTTGTCCGATTTCGGACGGTCGCCTGAACAAATTGTCGGACAGCCCCCTCCCACTCCTTTTCGCCCATCACCTCTCCAATTCGTTCCCTTTTTTCGTCGAGCAAGTCCAGAAGGCCCTCGTCGATCGACCCCTTCAAGGCCGGAACCAACACCCGGACACGCCGCTTTTGTCCGATCCGGTTGGCCCGGTCTTCCGCCTGGTCGAGGTGGGCCGGCGTCATCGGAAGTCCGGCATGGATGACGATGTTCCCCGACGTCAGGGTGATCCCCACGCCGCCGGCGCCAAATGTCGAGACGAAAACCCGCGTGTCCGGATCCTTTTGGAATAAACGGACCGCCTCGTCCCGGTTTTCCACCTCCTTTCCCGTATATCGGACACACCCGATCCCCGCGTTCTCCATCTCCCGGACAATCGTATTGACGCTCTCGAGCCTGTTGCAGAAGACGATCGCCTTGTCCTTCTCCCCCATGGACTGAAGCGCGTCCACCACGAACGTAATCTTGTGCCGTTCGGACACCGTGATCATCTGGACGAACTTCTGGATAGCCATCAGGCCCTCGTTATTGACGATTTCCGAGAACTCCCGGACGAAGGCTTTCGGCGGATCGAGCTTCACGATCGTCCGTTCCTTCCCCGGAAGACTGACGACCTCGGTTTTCATCCGGCGCAGCATCCATTCGGAGATTCGATGGTTGAGATCGAGGCGGGCCTCCCGGCTTCTGGCGAAAATCTTCGAGAATTCCTCCACCGGCATGAGTCCGACCGGATGCCCCCCCAGGCGCAGGAGCGAATGGATCTCGCTCTCCCGGTTGAGGACCGGCGTTGCCGTCAGGATGTACCGGCGCGGGATCTTCGACGCCAACATCATCGTGGCCTGCGTTCTCTTCGATCCCGATTCCTTGATGAAATGCGCTTCGTCCACCACGATCGTCTCGAACCGCTGGTTCGACTGGAGGACCGTTTCGACATTCTCGTAGTTGCAGATGACCCATCGGGCCGTAATCGGCGGAACGGCCTTCCCCCCCGATACGACAAAGATCGTTTCCTCCGGAATGCCGATCGCCATGATCTCGTTTTTCCAGTTGCTCCGTAACGTCGCCGGAGGAACGATCAAGGTCCGGCCTCCGGCCAGCTTGGCGGCCACGACCGCCTGGCGCGTCTTTCCCAACCCCATGTCGTCCGCCAGGAGGGCCGATGTCCTCTGAAGAAGATGGCGGACACCCTCCACCTGGTGAGGAAGAAGCTCGGATTGGACTGCCTCTTTCCGGAGGGCATCCTCGTTTACCGGAAGAATCTGGAGCGGCGTCCCGAACGCCGTCATCGTCTTCGGCTTCTCCCCCGCCGGCCCTCCGGGGTTTTCGATCGTCTTCGATTCGCCAAAGAAAACGTCGATCGAGGTCCCCTTGGATTTCGAGAATTCCTCGAAATCCACCACCACGTCGAGGAGCAGCACATTGTCGGCGTTGACGCCCCCCTTTTCTTCCAGAACCTTGATGAGCGCCTCCGGGGGCATCGGTACCAGCCAGACCTTCGAGTTCTTGACGAAGTTTCCCTTGGCGCCCCGAATTGTTTTGACGAGAATCCTGTCGTAATGGCACGTCAGCACCGTCTTGGCGTCCTTGGTCCGACAGATCCTCACGTTGAGATAACGGGCCAAGGCATACGGATCCCGCGACCGCATGGCCTCGCGGAGAACTTGCCGGATCTCTTCCCGGGGAACAACCGGCTCCTTCATCGCCGCCAGGCGGTCGATCACCGCCTTGGCCCCCTCTTCTTCAAAGATCCAGATCTTGCCCTCCGGGATCCAGACGCCCCGGTTCTCTTTCGCTAACGCGGCAAAGATTTCGAACGCCTCCTTTTTGACCCGCGAGAGGGACATCCCGTATCGCTGGCCATCCGTGACGATCGACAGTTTTTCGTGCCCCATGACAGCCGG
>JAPTWQ010000118.1 GCA_028064945.1 Nitrospiraceae bacterium
CTGCGTGAGGAACGACTTCCCTGAGTGAGCCCTGTGTCGGTTGTGCCGAAATCAGCGGATAGGCCGTTTCCGTGGAGGGGCTTTCAAGAAAAACGGAACGTCTTTCCTGGGTCAAAGTCGCACTCAGGATGATGACGGTGCAGTGAAGCTTGCGGAGAGTCGCAACAAGAGCATCAAGAATAGTTCCGGTAAAGCTATCGTAGGAGTGGACT
Organism: Nitrospiraceae bacterium; assembly: GCA_028064945.1. The sequence goes on from JAPTWQ010000118.1 coordinate 213, forward strand.
TCGTCCAGAATGACAACCTTGCCGACCAAACCGAAGGTTCGGACAAAACCGTGTTTGACATTCATGACCGCCATGAGGGCCTGGTCAATGGTCCCGACGGCAAAGGGCGCCAGAATGCCCCGTTTCCCTTGGGAAAACCACGATCGTCCAGGGTTTCCCTCTTCTCCTATCTCGGTCTCCTTGAGCCAGGCATTGCCATGGAGAAGCAGGGCTTTTTTGTGGGACGAGCGATCATCGAGAATGGCTTGCAGGAAAAGATTGACCCGATCATGGATCTTGTCAGAGGTGAGCTGGGTCGGTAACGCAAAATAGAGCCCTGTCGCCTGCCCCCTTTCCATCATTTTATACGCTGCATAGAGAGCGGCTTCCGTCTTTCCTGAGCCCATGGGGGCTTCAAGAATGTAGACACCGGGCCGATCGATGGATTCGTAAAGACACTTCTGTCCCTCATGGGGATCGAATCGAAAAACATCGTGAAAACTTAATCCCGTGATCAGTTTGGGAGGTGAGAACCCGGCCAGATCGAGCACCTCGTCGATCTTTGACTTCCAAGTATGATCATCCGGATCCTCGAAGAGAGACCCCGACCCAACCCAGTCGGAGACCGTTGTCAGCCCGGCGAGAACTCGAGCCTGGAGCGATGTTTTGACCTCTGGAAAATCGACGCCAAGAGTGTTCTTGAGAGTTTCGAGAAGCTCGACTCGCCTGTTGAACCAAGAATCTCCACCAAAACCATTATTGTTCTTTGGATAAAAGGATAAATTGGGGAGAGATCCATGGTGTTGTCCGACGATTTCAGGAATATAGCGTCCGACCTGAAGACCTGCTTCCGTGGCTTGGCTCACTCCGGCGTGACCTCCCCACTCTGTTTCGATGGCAGTATCTATATCTTTTAATTTGGAAACGATGTTTTGAGTCTCGGAGGTTATTGCAGTTATTGCAGAATAGATCTTCTTCTGAAAAGTCGGGCTGACTTTGCCAAGATCGTGGGAAGCGGCAATCAACTCGCTCCCCGTTTGAAAAAATGCCAACCGCAGCCATTCGGGCATGCGCTCAACCATCTTTTTTGCTACCTCGCCGACAATGAGACAATGGTCAACAATGCGCCTGCCGGGTAAGATCGCCTGGTCGACCCGACGGGTTTTGGCCAGGCACTCTTCGAGTGTTAAGACCTGTATCTGTATCGGTTCCAAATTTCGTGGCTTGAACATAGGCGAATATCACCAATCTAATAGAGATATATAATATATATACATTTTAAAGAAGGACATGACAAGAGTTCAACTCACATCCATCACCTAGCAAGATTGTCCAGTCCTTCGACAAAAATCTCAAGCCTCCGATCGAAATCGGCCCGGCATTCGGCGAGCAACGGAAGATGGAGCCCATATCCTCACGATCTGAATGGATCCGGGAGAACATACAGGACGGGCTCAGGATGTTCGAACCTGTTCGGAACGCCAATGATGACACGAAAACGCTTACGGAATATTGATCGGACAGGGATTTTCCTGATGCGGTACATGGCATCCTGGATACCATTGGCATGGATCGTGACAATGACAGGTTCGTCAACGGCGATTTCATAGAGCAGACGTTCCACGTCCGTGATATGACGGATCTCGCCGAAACAGAGATATCCTGTCATTTTTTGGATGGCCTGGGCCGCCAGTTCCTTTCTGCCTCCCGTTCCTCCCGCCAGCAGGATAATACCTGAATCGATCCCCGACACGGAATAATTTGGGTCGGCCAAGAGTTCTTCGACCGTTTTCAAAAGCACGACTCTCTCTGTCACGCTCTCATCTTTTTTCAACTCACCCCCCATCACCTGACAAGATTGTCCAGCCCCTCAACAAAAATCTCAAGTCGCCGGTCGAAATCGGCCCGGCATCCGGCGAGAAACGGAAGATGGGAGCGCAGATCCTCGCGAAAGGTCGTCCCGAGATAGTCGAGAATGGCCGGATGGCGGTCGGTCGTGAAGGGTCTCCAGCGAGGGGACGAATACCGGAGGCCGTCCAGAGAAAAAGAGATGCGGTCCATGGAAATCGTTGGCCAAGGGGCCTCGTCGACCAGTCTACCTCCGAGAATCGCTTCGATACCTACGGGAAGGAGGGCGGAGGGGAGCTTCTCGACGTAAAGTTCGTGCCAAACGATGGTCAGGGGATCGAGGGACGCCAAGGAGGGAAGCGAATGCCGGACGGCGGTTGCAATGGACTCGGCGTTGTTGGTCACGGACATGGAGAGATTGAAATCGAGGAGCACGACGGTTGGAACAGACTCCAGATCAACGAGAACACATCCGGCCCACCGGTTGGAAGGAGCCACGGCGTCAAAAGATTCCGGGGCCCGGACAAAACCGGCCTTAGCGTCATCGCGCACAAAAATCGAATGGGAGCGTAAGGCATCAAAACGGACGGGGATGAGCTCCATGATAGGCATCCAATCCAGTTAGGGGCCCTTCCGCCGGGGCCGGGTTTTTTGTTCTCCGGCGAGGGTTCGGAGGGTCTCGAGAGTCTTGGCAACGGCATTCAGGACCGTTTCTCCGTCCCGTTCCAGCGATTCGACGCACTCGGGCCAGGAGGCAAGGGAGGGAAGCGGGAGGTCGGGCCGGTCGCGTTGCAGACGGAAGAGAAGGTAGTAGGCCTCTTTCCACTTCGTATAGGTCTGGAGGCGAAGCTCCCGTCGGTGGTAGTCGGAAGGAAGCTCTACCATCGGCGCACCTCGTGCGCAGGAGCCACCTTTTGCTCTTTGATCCAACGATCGACATCGGAGCGCCTCCAGCGAAGGAGACGGCCAATCTTGATAGGCTGAGGAAGGCATCCCCTATACCCCAGGTTGTAAACGCATTTGGGGGGAACCTTAAAAATCTCGGAAAGATCCTGAATCGTGAGCAGTTCTTCCATCCTTATCGGCGCAGGGGACTCCGGCGATCAGGCCGGAGCGGAATGCGCCACTCCTTTCTGTTGAAGGGGTGTTTTAACCAAGAGAGAGCTGATCTGTCCTAAACCCTATACTCCTGCGGTCTGGCGTTTTAAACGAGAGGTTCCGACCAAGAAGCATCTCGTAGAGAATGCGGAAAACGTCGTTTCTGATTTGACGCAACGATTTCCTTGTTCTGATCCCCGAATCGACAACGTCCCTGATCTTTGTAGAACACTTCTCGATGCAATCGGCAAGAGAACGGTTCTCGCCGTCAACGCCGACACTTTGCTCGAATTCTTGAATGATCGTTGTCAAAATCGTCGCTCCATGTTCGGGCAGAGGATAATCGACGGTCACAACGGTCATGCGATCGAGCAAGGGGGTGTTGAGGCTATCGATGTTGTTGGCCGTGCAGAGCCAGAGGACACCAGAAAGGTTAACGTGCACCTTCAGAAAATCGTCGTACATGTTCTTGTTGGACATGGGATCGAAGTAATGAAGAGCCGCATCCTGAATGTTTCCGTTGTATTTCCCGTCCCCGACCTTGTCAATCTCGTCGAGAATGATCAGAGGGTTGGCGCAATTATTTCTCGCAATCGTCACAAGAATGGGGGAGGGTTCAGACGAGATAAATTCGGATTCGGAAGAGCGGAATCCCACCGACGTGTGTTTTCCGCCCATGGAAATGAGCAGATGAGGGATCTTGGAAATCTCCGCAAAATCTGACGCCCAGGCCGTTTTTCCGATGCCCGGGGGACCGACAACGAGAATCGGAGCGAATTTGACCGGGATCTTATCGTCCGATCGTTTGAGAACACTCTTGGCTTCCATGGGAACAAGCACCGCCTCTGTGAGACTCGTCAGCCAAGGGTATTTTAAGTCGAGCCGTTCGCGCATGTTATTAATGTCTGTCCATGAAACGAGAGATTGAGGAATAGGTTTCCCGGCCAGGGACATGATTTCCGGAGCTATCTGAGTTCGTTTTTTTTCAGTGTCGTTGATATTGCCAGGAAACACGACAATCGACCCGGGCACGGGAAGAATGGGACCCTCTTCCTGCTGTTTTACGTCTTCTTGTTGTTTTACGTATTCACGTGTGACATAGACACCTGGCCGTACTTCTTCTCCCGCCATCGAGTCTTCCGCCACCGAGTCTTCCGCCACCGAGTCTTGGGCTCTCGGATCTGGAACTCTGACATAGACAGTTCTTCGTCGGGTGAAAACAACCAAAAACGGACCACCTGAGTGGGCGACAAGATCGGGGAACAGGTAGGGAACGACCTTGAGGTCAGGTTTTGTCGAAAAGATCATGACCTCATTGATATCCATGCCAGGAAGCGAAAAAGGCAGAGGCATCCCGAGCGTGTCCTCGATAACCGAAAACAGGTCATGGAAATGGCTGGCGATCGGATAAATCAACCGGCCGCAGAAGGGGAAAGGAATGCGACATTCGACTTCGGAGGATGTCGCAACGTCCATCAACCGTAACGACATCATTCTTTCCGTCCATGACAGGATCGTCAGACGGAACAAAAAAAGACAGGGGTCGTCTGTTTTGCTCGTAGCATACACGGCATCTTCCGGAATGTGCGCGGGACTGATTTCCATGGCGGAACCTCGATCACCGAAGGTCGTCAGGAAGTTTGTCCCCGAGCATCTTCCGGACGCTCTCGATGCGCTCCTTGCAGAAGGCGTAGGAGACAAGAGCTTTATCGAGGGCGGGGATGATCTGGTCGATATCGAGGTCCCCGGCCCGGAAGCTTTCCGCCGTCTTTTTGATGAGCATGGCGTGATCGCGATAAGTTTCAAGAGTATTGGGGGCGGTGTTATCCATTCAGAACCTCCTTGGGGGTGGTGGGCGCCGGAAAAAGGCCGGTGACGGTCGCATCGACAGAGCCATCGGAAAACTCGATGGAGATCGAGTCGTGAGGAGCCAGATCGGCCACGCGGCAGGTATGGTCGGACGTGGTCTTGCGGACGATGGCGAAGCCTTGCTTGAGGATCTTCCGGGGATGCAGCCCCACGACAATCTCCATGTCCTTGTCGAGAGACTGGCGGGAGCGGTCGAGAAAGACGAGGGCGAAATCGAAGCAATGTTTGAGG
>JAPTWQ010000116.1 GCA_028064945.1 Nitrospiraceae bacterium
ACGAAGGTCCAGGGATTGTTGATCCAGGTCCCCAGAACCGCCAAAGGAACAGAGACTCTCAACAGATACCCCAAGCCCATCACAAGGAGCGTGTGAAACCCGAAGGGAGGAAGAAAGGCCGCGGCAAAACCCAGAGCCATCGCCAGGGACACCTTTGCCGGATCGGGATCGCTCTGCACCAGTTGCCGCAGTCTCTCTTTCCATCCGTTGTATCGGTTATCGGGTATGGTCAAATCCCGTCCTTTCCAGGCGAACCGGTCGCCTGTTCTGTCCCTGGATCGTGACAGAGGCCATTTCGGCCCCTGACTCCCGTGCAACAACTTCACCCAACCGGATCAGCCTGTCCGGCTCTTCGCGGATCTGCTGTTCGATACGGGCCACCGCCGCATCGTTCCCCATCCCCGGTCGGACCGCCAGAAGAACATCGTAGTCCTCGCCTCCCTCCCACGCCATAGAAAAGGGATCCTCGCCCAGAATTCTCGCCGGAACTTCCAGGTGGTCCAGCCAGTTTTCCGGAGGTTCCAGGATAACGGAGACTCCGGATTGGTCCGCCATGGCAAAAACAGCCTGTCCGAGTCCGTCGGAGGTGTCCATCGTCGCGACCAACCCGGATTCGGAGGTGACCAGACCGGCAAACCATGGGTAGATTCGAGGACGACGAAAAGCCGAAACGCATTCTGCCAGATCCCCGCGCCCGGACAGTCCCGACAGGAACGCTCCGTAGCCCGCTCTCGCAATTCCGGGTCTTCCGAGCAGGTAGAGCCAATCGCCGGGAACCAGCCTTTCCCTCGCCGGAAAACACCCTTCCGGAGAACGGGCCAAAAGCGACAGAACGGCATCAAATTGTCCCGTCGACCGGGAAATATCCCCCCCTACGACCGGACAGTCGAAGCGACGACAAGCCTCTCCTAGGCCATCATAAAAGGAAAACAGGGTCTCTTCCGGAAAGCCCTCCGGGACACCCAGCGCGACCAGGGCCGCAACAGGGCTACCTCCCTTCACATAAATATCGCTCAGGTTGACCACGAGAAGCCGGTACCCCGAGTCCCGGGGGGTCATCCATTCCCAGCGGAAATGGACACCTTCTCTCTGGCTGTCCGTGGTCCAGAGAAGGTTTCCCGACCCCGGAGAGGGAAAGCAGGCCACGTCATCGCCGATTCCACGAAGGATTCTCGCCGGCAAAGGTCCCAGTCGTTCGGAAAACGCCTTTATCCAGTCAGATTCCATGACGGGTTTTTGTTTCATCGGAAAAAACCCGGTCGAATACCTGTTCCATTCGCTGGACGGGCGTAATCCGGAGAGCGTTTTTGACTTCCATCGGGATATCGCAAAGATCCCGTTCATTGTCTTCCGGAATCAGAACTTCTTTCATTAAAAAACGGCGGGCGGCCAACAGTTTTTCCTTCAGTCCACCGATAGGGAGAATCCGGCCACGGAGCGTGATTTCTCCTGTCATGGCGATATCTCCCCGAACTGCGCGGTTCGTTGCCGCGGACGCCATCGCAACCGCCATGGTGATGCCGGCAGAAGGGCCGTCCTTGGGAATCGCTCCTTCGGGAACGTGCAGGTGGATATCTTTTCGCGACCAGAAATCGGCCGAAACTCCGGTCGATTCGGCGTGGGAACGGACATACGTCAGGGCGGCCTGTGCCGACTCCTGCATCACTTCCCCCAGTTTTCCGGTCACTTTCAGATTTCCCCGGCCTTTCATCAAGGTGGCCTCGACAAACAGAAGATCCCCTCCGGTCGGCGTCCAGGCCAGTCCCCGAACAACCCCCACCATCGGCTTCTCTTCTTCGGGAGTCTCGCGGAAAGGCGGCTGCCCCAGCCAGATCGACAACGTTTCCGGACCAATCCGGAACGTTTTCTGTTTCCCTTCCAGGAGACCGACCGCGACTTTACGGCAAAGCCCTCCCAGACGCCGTTCCAGGGAACGCACGCCCGACTCCCGTGTATACTCCCGTATCAGTCTTTCCAGAGCGGTGTCGGACAAAATCGCCTGCCGCGGAGCAATCCCATTTTCTTTCCGCTGGCGGGGCCACAGATGTTCGCGTGCGATCGCTTTTTTTTCCTCTTCGGTATATCCCGGTATCTCGATAACTTCGAGTCGGTCGAGCAAGGGGGGAGGAAGGGTGTCCAGGACGTTGGCCGTCGCCAGAAAAAGAACGTGGGACAAATCGTAGGGCAGGTTCAGGTAATGGTCGCTGAAATTTTTGTTCTGGCGAGGATCCAGGACCTCCAGGAGAGCGCTGTAGGGATCCCCCCGGAAATCCGTCGCCATCTTGTCGATCTCGTCGAGCATGAACACCGGATCCGGCACACCGGCCTGCCGCATTCCCTGCAGGATTCTTCCGGGAAGGGATCCCACATAGGTTCGACGATGTCCCCGAATTTCCGCTTCGTCGCGGATTCCTCCCAGAGATAGCCGGACAAAGGGGCGTCCCAGCGCTTTTGCAACCGATTCCCCCAGAGAGGTCTTTCCCACGCCCGGAGGTCCCACGAAACACAGAATCGGAGGTTTTCCCTCCGGATTCAGGATCCGGACGGCCAAATACTCGAGCAACCGCTCCTTGACCTTCCGGAGACCGAGATGATCCTTGTCCAATATCCTTTGAGCGCGGGAAATGTCGATCTTTCGTGCCGGTGGCTTCTGCCAGGGAAGGTCCATGATCCATTCGAGATAGGAGCGGACAACCCCCGACTCGGACGACTCCGGATGCAGACGTGCCAGTTTTCCGAACTGACGACGCGCTTCTTCACGGGCTGCAGGCGAGAGTTCCAGCGTTTCGATCTTGTCGGACAGGGCCGCCAGTTCGTCCGTTTCCTCCGAGGCTTCCCCGAGTTCTTTGCGGATGGCCTTCAACTGTTCCCGCAAGAAATATTCTCTTTGAGAACGATCGATCTCTCCCTTGGCATCCATCTGGATCTTCCGCTTGGCGTCGAGAAGGGAAATTTCCCGGTTCAGAAAATACAATACGCGGGACAACCGCCTCGTCGGAGAGCGGTTCTCATAGATCTTTTGAAGATCCGGCGTCTTGAGCGCCAGGTTTGCCACCACAAGGTAGGCCAGAGTTCCTGGATCTTCGATCGACCGGATCACGGACAAAAGGTCCGGAGAGAGAAGGGGGTTGAGGCGAAAGAGCTGCTCGGACTGTTCCAGCACCCGCCGGACAAGAGCCTCCACCTGGATGGTCCTGGAAGGAAGGGTATCCGGCCACGGAACAAATCGCACGAGGTCGAAAGGCTCCCTGGAAATCCAGCGACTGATCCGGGCCCGGAAGAGTCCATGAAGCAAAACCCTCGATCGCCCGTCCACCCCCCGGAAGTTCTTGGCGACCGCACAGACCGTTCCGACGGCGTGGACCGGATCTCCTTTTCCCTCTACCTCTTCCATATTCCGCTCGGCAGAGACAAAAAGAAGGCGGCTTTCGGCGAGCGATGCTTCCAGGGCGAGAACAGATCGGGGCTTTGACACGACGATCGGGACGACCATGTTCGGAAAGATCACCATATCCCGGGAACTGATGCAGGGCAAGGCTTCCGGAAGACTCTCGGGCTTTGCGGGAACATCTTTCGGCAAATCATCGTCGAGAGCCCAAAAAACGCGTTCCGGATCCGGAGTTCTCTCCTCGTCTTCTTCCTGCGGATCAAAAAACGAGACTCTCATTCCTTCTCTGCCTCCATCGATGAACGCGGACGAAGAAGACCTTCCAGATACCGCCTGAACGTCGCTCCCATATCGGGACTTTTGAGGCCGAATTGCACCGTGGCTTTTAAGAATCCCAGTTTGTCCCCTGTATCGTAGCGGTTCCCCTGCACTTCGCAGGCATATACAGGCCTTTTTTCCGAAAGAGTCCGAAGGGCGTCCGTCAGCTGAATTTCCCCACCGATTCCCGGGTTTTGTGTTTCGAGAATATCAAAGATATCCGGAGTCAGGATATATCGTCCGATGATTGCCAGGTTGGAGGGCGCTTCCGAAGGTGACGGCTTTTCCACCAGGGAAGACACCCGGATCATCCCGTTTCCGATCGCTTGACCTGACACGATCCCGTAGGAGGAGACCTCCGCGTCCGGCACCTTCTGTACGCCGATGACAGGCCCATCAAGCTTTCCAAACATGTTCACCAGTTGCAAAAGAGCCGGGGCGGGCCCGTCGATCACCTCGTCGCCCAGCGCAACGGCAAACGGCTCCTCTCCGATCAGGAGTCTCCCGCAGAGAACGGCATGCCCGAGTCCGCGAGACTCCTTCTGCCGGGTGTAGACGATTTCCGCCAGGGAGGAGATCCGCCGAACTTCTTCCAGAAGCGCCATTTTCCCTTTCTGGCGGAGAACGTCTTCAAGCTCGTAGGAAATGTCGAAATGATCTTCGATGGCCCGTTTTCCCCGGCCGGTAATCATGACGATTTCGTTGATTCCGGACGCCACGGCTTCCTCCACCACATACTGGACAACAGGCTTGTCCACAAGAGGCAGCATCTCCTTTGGTGACGCTTTCGTCATTGGCAAAAATCGGGTCCCGTGACCCGCCAGAGGAAAAAGGGCCTTTCGAATGTCTCCGGTCAAATGTCTCTCCTTTCCCTTTCAGACATCATACGAGCGTTTCGGGATCAGTGTCGCGGCCAGGGCAACGATTTCAGAAATCCTCTCTTTCAATGCCGCTTCAGGCAGGTCGCCCGGAAGAACGATTCGGGCTTTCCGGAGCCTCTCCTCCCTGGGAATCTGAACGGATATGCGTCTCCGGGCCTCTTCCGGAGTCATATGATCCCTTTTGGACAGCCGGGACAATTGCACCTGTTCGGGGACATCCACGACGACTGTCAGATCCATTTCCCGGTCGAGACCCGTTTCGAAAAGAAGGGGAACCTCGTAGACCGCCAGAGGGCTTTTTCCTTCGAGGCTTCCGATCTTGCGGACAAAAAGCTCGCGGATGGGGGGGTGCAGAATACCTTCCAGAACTTTCCGGTCCTTGTCCGAGGAAAACACCTTTTTCCCGAGAGCCTTTCTGTCCAGCGTCCCATCTTCAAGAAAAACATCGGGAAAAGCCTCCCGGACAAGCTCGAAGGAACGGGTTCCCGGCAGAACCGCTTCGCGCGCCAACTGATCGGAATGAATCACCGGAATACCTGCTTCTTCGAAATAGCGGGCCACATGGGA
>JAPTWQ010000001.1 GCA_028064945.1 Nitrospiraceae bacterium
ATCTATATCTGGGGCGTGACACGGCGTGACAGTCACATGACTATCCTGTGACTTGTCACACGTGACTGTCATGTGATTGTCACGTGACAAATCATCCTTTCCTATCAATTTTAATTGATCTCTGTGTCGGCGCTGACGAATCCGATCCTGTTCCCGCTTGATTTCGAGATAGTCCACCTGCTGGTATTTTTCCCACTTGGGAACGGATATGACCCTTTCTTCGGTGATTTCAATCATTCCAAATTCCTGGAACGTTTTCAGTGCCAGTCGGACGGTATTGAGGGGTCGGTTGAAGACCGTCGACAGCATTTCGTCGGTTAACGGGATCCGATTTGCCACGACGAGCGCCCCTCCGCACCCTGATTTTCCCGCCTGACAAAGGATCTTGAACCAGATCACAAGGATGGCGTCGCGATCGGGGAGCGAATCGATGAGTTTGATTTTTTCGTCGTCGAAGATCGACGTCACGATCTTGATCCAGGTCATGGAGGCCATTATTCGATCCTCCGGACTCGGGCGAGATGGTAAATCTCCCTGAACGCCGCCGCACAGGAGCGGAGATGCCCCTTCATGGCCTCGTACTGAACACGGAGGCCGTTGGCGTCAAAACCGGCCTTCTCGATCCTCTCGATGAGCTGCCGGATCGGATCCGGGTAGTCCGGATCCAGGAGGTCCTGGATGGAAAGCCCGTCTTTCGGGGCGTCCGGAGGAAGGTCTTTCCAGAAAGAGTGAGACGGCCTGGCAGTGTCCTTCGGGAAGTCGAGATCTATGTTTCTTGTCTTGGCCGTTTCCGGGAGGGCGGAACGACATACAAGGGGGTAATTCTGGACAAACCGGCAGGCCTCCTCAAAACGATATTGCGTCAGATCCTTCCGGGACCTGATTCCCAGAAAAGCGAACAGGGCCTTCATGATCAGAGAATAGGCCGGCTGATGGAGCGGCTCGGGAAGAATCCGGATTTTTTCGTCGATAAGTTTTCGAAGCTGAACATTTTGTCGAAAGTCGATTGGTGCCGTGAGATTGAGAGTCGGGGTTATGAATGGATCCGGCGGGATCGCGGGATTCTCTTTCCGCCGCCGGAGATCCTCCTCCATCCGGTTGAAGGCCTCGATGTACTTGATCTTGAATTCCATGGCTCGCTTGCCGGTGAAGCCCATCGCCAGGATCGTGAACCCATCCCGGGTGATGAGGAATGCCGGGTCCTTCCGAACCGCGCCGTTCCCAATCTTCACTTCAATGAACATGGGCTCAAAATTGAGCGCATGAAAATCTTTTGGGCACTCAAGGTTTTGAATGTCCCTAAGAACGTTTTTGTGGTCCTTGCCGAAGGTTTTTGAGACGGCGAGCGACGTGGTCGTGATGCGGTCGTGGACGACCTGGATCTCCGGCGTGAAATCCGGAGCAAGGGAGGGGGTCATGGGAGACTCCTTTGATCGATTGTTAGTCGATGGACTGACGCCAAAAATTGACGCCGGGCGCTAACAACCGTCAAAGGGCGGCGGGCGTGATTCCCCCAAAGGGTCTTGTATTCGGCCCACACCCGGCAGGAGAGAGCGGATTGGAAAAACGGCAGGAAAAGTCGGGGCACAAAAAAATCCGCGGGGCTGTCGGGGCGGTGTCCGCCTTTGAAGGTGTTGTTAGCACCTGCCCGATAGTCTGCACCCGGACGCGGGACGGTGTCAAGAGGGGCGGGAGCTATGGTATAGTCGTCGTGTCCGAAGAAATTCCGCATGGAGGAAAAGACCTTGGCCGATGAAAAAAAGATCGAGATTCTGGCTTTTTGGGATGACGAGGCCGGAGTATGGGTGGCGTCGAGCGACGATGTCCCCGGCCTTGTCACGGAAGCGGAAACGACCGAGATTCTTCTTGAAAAGTTGAGCGTTTTGATTCCGGAACTCCTTGAACTGTCGGGAACTCCCCCGGGGCCCGTCCGGATCCTTCTCCGCTCCAACCGAACCCTTCTTCTGCCGGCCTGATGCCCGACTTCGCTCCGGAACTCATACGAATCCTCCGTGAGCATGGATGCACCTTTGTGCGGCCAGGAAAGGGCGATCATGCAATCTGGTTCAGTCCGATAACAAACCGCCATTTTCCGATGGACTCCCGTATCAAATCCCGCCATACGGCCAACGGCATTCTGAAGCAGGCCGGAATTTCCAAGAAATTCTGATTCCCATTCTTTCCGGCATTGGAGGATCTTCTCCCGGATCTCGGGGTTGACCCGAGACGGAGGGATCGTCATGAGCCACCCGGGGAGTGTCCGAAGGGGGATCACGACGGCACCCGGACGCGGGACGGTGTCAAGGGGGTTTGACGAGTGGCGTTTTCTGACGCAAAATAAGCTCACAGTACCCCTCCCCATCGGGAGACCCTCCATTCTTCCGTGCCCGTGCTATAATTCGCTGGAATTTTTCGGACTTTTGCGCCAGTTGGGAAAACACGAGGAGAGAATCTCCTCTTCCGTGATCTTTCCCTCGAGGGCCCGTTCGATCTTCGCGGCGTAGCTCGTTTCTCCGGAAAGTTCCGTCCGGGGGAGCCGTCCTTTTTTGACCCAGCGCCCGACGGTCATGAAGGTCACTCCGCAGATCCTGGCCGTCGGGGTGTAGCCGCCCAGAAACACGACCGCCCGCTCGAGAGGGGACATCGATTCGAAATCCTTCTCCAGACGAAATCTCGCCACCGGTCCTCGGACCGGCCGGGGGGCGATATCAATCACGGGCGAAACCTCATTGCAATCTGTCTCCATAGACATAAAAGTTAAACCGTTAAAGTTTAGTTGTCAAGATCGGGACAAAAGATGAAAATCCCTCCCCAAAAAACTCCGTCGACCTCTTCCGACGACTCCCCCTCCCCCCTTCTCCGGGAGTTTTCCGACCGTCTCACCCGGGCACTGGAACATGCGGGACATCCCGGGCACGGAGGGCAGACATGGCTCGGAAAGAAGATGGGCGTCACGCAGACGTCGGCGAGACGCTGGCTAATGGGGAAGGCGTTTCCGGAGTTCGAAAAGCTCCAGGTCCTCTCCGACCTTCTCGATGTCCGCCTCGAGTGGCTGATCACGGGCCAGGGAAACATGCTCAAAAACAAAAGAGCCCCGTCATGGGTGCCCCAGATTGCCTGGGAGGATCTTTCAAGGTGGCTCTCCCGGGACAGGGACGCCGTCCCCAAGCTCGACGAATTCCCGTTCCCCGGCCCCCTCGGACCGGACGCCTTCGTCCTCGCGATGAGGGGCTCCTCGATGAAACCGGACATCGAAAACGGGGATCTCGTCGTCATCGACCCTTCAAAGCCCTGGTCTGACCAGGACTTTGTCCTTGCCGGAGGCGACCCGGGGACGGAAACGATCCGAAAAGTGGAGATGGACGGGGGAAGACCCGTTCTCTTTCTCTCCAACCTGAAATATCCCTCTCAAGTCGATGCCGAGCGAACCCGGATTCTCGGCACCGTCGTCGGAAAGATCACTCTCTATTCGAAATAATCCTTTGGGGGAGCACGTCTCCCGCTCCCCCCCTACGTTCTCTCCGCTTCCTGCCTAACAGGGCGCGATCGCCACAAAAGAAGACAAACAGGAACCGTTCCTTTCGAAGGGACACTTCGGCATACACCGTCTCACCCACTTTTTTGCCTTTATCGATCTCCTCAATTCCCAAAATCCGCACTTTCAGTCCCTTGTCCGCCAATGTCCTCTCCTTCCTTGATTTTTCAGGGCTCCCCCCCTTATTTCATCGGTCGCTCCAGGATCTTGACTTAAAAATCTCCCCCCCTTGACAATGAAACTAATGAGGTTTAATTTTTATTCGTGAAAGAGATTGCCCGGATCGAAAAACGGGTCGGAGAACCTACAAGAGCGATCCCGCTCGATCTCTGATGATCGACGGGGCCGGGGACGATCCCTGCTGGGGAACGGTCTCGCTTCGACCTCCCTATTGAAAAACGGAAAAAATGCCTTTGCGCGCTTTTCCCTTGACGGGGACGCATCTTCTCCTCCCTCGAGCCTTCCGGTTCCGGGGCTCAGGGAAACAAAGCGCGCTCCAAAAACAGGAAGGAAGCTGCAATGTCAAGGAATCTCGCCGATCTTTCCGAGAAAGATCTCGTGAGGGAAATCACGGGCCACCAAGCCGATTTCGACCCGTCCCGCCCGTTCGATCAATGGGCCGCTGTGGTGGGCCCGGAGGGGGCGATGGCCGTGGCGGCCACCCTCGATATCGCCCGAAGACTCGAGGAGGGGATTTGATGAAAAAGGCCGGGGAGATCCCCTTCGAACCCATGAATTTACGCGAGAAGACGACATCCGAGCTTCTCACTCTCATTTCGGGATACTTTGTCGACGAGTCCCCCGAACTGCCTTCTCTCGCGAGGATGACGGTCGCCGAGATCCGGAAGACTCTTAGTATTCCGATCGTCGCGGCCAGGAAAATAGAAGCGGCCCTCGAACTCGCCTCCCGAAATGTCGTTCTCCAGAAGAATGTCTCTGTCGAGTCCGGAGAGGATGTGGAGCGCTACTTTCGGGCACGGCTCGGACGGGAGGACCGGGAGTCCTTCTGGGTTCTGACGCTCAATCAAAAACATCGCATCATCGACCTCCATCGGATTTCCGAGGGAACACTCTCCATGACCCCCGTCCATCCTCGGGAGGTGTTTTCGAGAGCCATTCGGGATTCCGCCGCCGCTGTTATTTTTGTTCACAACCATCCGAGTGGCAATCCGGAGCCCTCACCGGACGATATCACCCTGACGGAACGGCTCGTAAAAAGCGGCGAGATCCTGGGGATCAGGATCCTCGACCATCTCGTTGTCGCCGCCTACGAATACACCAGCATCCGAGACAGGAGCCCGGATCTTTTTTCTCCCCACAACCCCGTCTTGGGAAACGGAAAAGCGGCAGAATCACGCGCTTATGTTTCGGAATCCCGACTCCCCTCTCTCTCCGACTTCGATGCGCCGGGGAGGGAGGGAGCTCTTTCCGATGAGCCCGACCTTTTATGAGGGAGTTTTAAATGACACACGAGACCTGGATCCTGACCCATTGCGGCCACCACCTCGACCTCCATCGCCCCGATCCGGAGAAAATCGAAATCGAGGATATCGCCGTGGGGCTCTCCCGGGAATGCCGGTTTTCCGGACAAACCCGGGCGTT
>JAPTWQ010000056.1 GCA_028064945.1 Nitrospiraceae bacterium
GGAACGGGCGTTCCCGAAAGCGAGACCGCTTTTTTGGCGAAGGCCCGGTAATACCGGTCTTCGGAGACCTTGGCGTTGTAAATGAACCGCTGGTGTCCGATCCATTGAAGCAGGATCTTTTCCTGGGCGGGAGTGGGATACGCGCGGAAGCGCTTGCCGGTCTGCATAGCTCTATTCTCTCATAGGGGATCAACGACAAACGATATGTGTCCGCTTGACCCCCTCTTGGCTTGTGGCCTCAGAGGGGGAATGCGCGGACAAATGTTCACCCCTGGCCCGCAGGGGAAAACCTGGTTACACAGGGGGCTGCGTAAATTTTACACACTTCTCACCCCTGCGCGCAGGGGAAATCCCGGGATCTTGCAGGTTTCCTCCCGATCTCTCTTGTTTTCACCCCTGCACGCAGGGAAAACCACGTACGATACTTGAAGTTTCAGCGAGAGTTTTTCTCACCCCTGTCCCGCAGGGGAAAACCCTTCTTTGACGTCTCGTCCGAGGCGCCCGTTTACTTCTCACCCCTGGCCCGCAGGGAAAAACCCAGAAAAAGGACCGGAATCCCTCGCTCTTTTGCTTCTCACCCCTGCACGCAGGGGAAATCCTCCATGCGACAGGAAAAAGCAGGGTGACTATCATTCTCACCCCTGGCCCGCAGGGGAAATCCATCCGCAAGGGGGTGGACGGTGAACCTTTATCATTCTCACCCCTGCACGCAGGGGAAAAACTAGACCTTGAGGAGTTCATACGATCGCGGTATTTCCTCACCCCTGCACGCAGGGGAAATCCCGCCCAACAAATCGGAGACTTCTTTGATGCTCATCCTCACCCCTGGCCCGCAGGGGAAAACCTGTTTTAGTATTTCGATTTCCCTGTCCTTATCTAGTTCTCACCCCTGCCCGCAGGGTAAACCAAAAATCGGGGCGCGGAGAGGACACGGCGGGCAATTCTCACCCCTGGCCCACAGGGGAAATCCTTCCGAAACCTCCAAGCCGCCGTCCGCGTCAAATTCTCACCCCTGCACGCAGGGGAAATCCCCATTACACAGGGGGCTGCGTAAATTTTACACATTCTCACCCCTGCACGCAGGGAGATACCCATGGAAAGACTGCTAACAATTGATGATTTATCTTCTCACCCCTGCACGCAGGGAGATACCTCTCGAACAAGATCGAAGTCGCGCCGAATTATCCTTCTCACCCCTGCACGCAGGGAGATACCTCAATTTTGCTCGGGAAATTCCCGGCTTGTTTTTTTCTCACCCCTGCACGCAGGGAAAACCCTCCTTACCCTTCCAGAGCTTGCCCCCTCCTGCTTCTCACCCCTGCACGCAGGGGATGCCCGAGCCGAGCGGGACCGCTCAGTTCCATCGCCTCCTTCTCACCCCTGGCCCGCAGGGGGGTACCTCTTAGATCACCGGCACGAGAACGCGTTCGCGCTCCGTCCTCCTCCAGTAGGGAGGTCGCGCGGTCTCAAACGAGGGTTCGTAGACGATGCCAGGAAGACCGGGGATCCCTTCCGGGAGACATCTCTTCTTCCAGTTTTCGTTCTCTACGTCCTGAGTCACGGGATCGACGGACACTTCCGAAATTTGACCATATCCGTTTCGCCCTTGTTTTCCAAGAAATTTAATAAAACTTAGATAGTGTCTGACAGCATCGATATCGCCGATGGCCCAAGCCGTGGCCTCACGAATCCATCGACTTGCGGCCAGCCATTGGTAGCCTCTTTGCTGTCCGGACCGTGTATCGACCTTGAATGCTGGACCGACCGTTCGACTGGTCTCCCACGCATACCCGAGATCGGCATAGGTCCGTTCCGGATCGGAACGACGAATCATATTCGTCATGAGATGTGTGGATAAAAATGGAGCCATTCCGGAACGAAATTCGATTTGTGAGGCTTTCCAGACCCACGGTGTTCCTTCTGTTTTTTCAAGAATATCAGAAAGGTCAAGCGATTCTTGCCAAGGGTTTGCGCTTTCGTTCTCTTCCAGTTCTTTCATAAGAGCAAAAGACAAAACGGCATCAAGGTGCAGGGGATGTTCGGAATCAACCATGAGAGGACTTCTGAAACGAAACACGACTTTGAGTGCTTGCATCCGATTGCGCGGGAGGCCCCGGCATTGCTGCCGGGGCGGGATAGCGCCGTTCCCGCTTCTCCTTTCTCTACTATCGGTGAATACCTGTCTTCGACGGGCTGCTTAGTTTCAGGCAGGAGAATGTGCGGGCTCTTTCTCAGTTTTTTCTTTCTTCTTCTTCTCTTTGACTGTGACGCTGACAATTTCTTCAATCTCTTTAGCGGAAAGTTTTTCGGCCTCGTGAAACCATGAATCAAGCAGGTTTGAAACTGATGGTCTGACGAGCGCTCCTCCATCAAAAATATTGCACTCTTCTCCGGATTCAAGATTTGTCAATCGAACATCGTTGAGTGAAAATGCGCCGAAACCATTGCGGACATATCCACCCAGGTGCTCTGTCTTTTGAAAGCTCTCGAGTGTCAGGAGAAAGAGTCCTGCTTGCGCTGGAGTGACGTCATCAAGTTCAAAGAGCAATCCAAAAGGAATCCCTGGGATCACGAATTCGATCGCCGAGAAAGTTTTGGTTGAGGACTTAAGCTCGCTGCTCTCGCCGGCTTTTTTATTGAGCTGTTCTGTCACGATCAAGATCTGGCGTTTTTCAAACTCCTCTTCAAAATGATCAACAACATCGGCGGCGACTGAAATGTTGACAAGTTCGCGAAGATCGTCATTGCGCCGGAAAGACCATGCCTTTGTCAGGTAAGACTTCAAGGGGAGGGCGTGGGTTTCGGCGGCCGGATGCGCCAGATCGCCGATCAAATTGAGTACAGGCTGGATAATTGGCAATGCGTTGTGAACTCTGGCTTTTCTTCGAAGCATTTTGTTGCCGCCACCGAAAAGGCCAATATAAGGATGAGCCGTCGCTTTTTTCCATTCCTCATAGGTAATGTCCGCTGCGTCCGGATTGCCAGTGGCAGCACCGCATTGCAGGACGGAATATGCGTGAAGGCTCACCTTCTGACCTTTATTCTTTAAAACGTCAAGAACGATCTTGGCCGCATGACGGCGTAAACGCCCGGCAATATTGTTCGCAGCGATAGCCGGATAGTTATAAATTACGTCTCCGTCCTGGATGGGGAGCTTCTGTATGGTCGTACACGGAATTCCTCCAGTGTAAACGATATTTCCGTTGCTCGGATCCATGCGTGCTCCGCCAGGGGCCGCAATATGGAGAGGTGTTTTGGTCTTAAGAATGGCGTCGATGCGAAGTTTCATGATGTCTCCTTTGTGTTGTTTGTGAAAAGGAACTTATTCGTCTTCTTTTGTTCCCGCGTTGGGAGACAACAAGAAGCGAAGAGCCCATGTTTCGCCAAGCGTCAGATCGAAGAGTCTTTCTGCATCGTCTGGAAGCGCGATGGCTGCCTCGTGAAAATGGTTTCTCCGGATTTGTCCGTGATGAGCATCTTTCAGGTTGGTCGAAAGCGATGCGAAAGGGTGGGCAACGGATTTTTGCGTGGCCGGAATACCCATGATGCCAGCGAGACGTTGGCATCCCTCGACCGCTTCCAGGAGTTTTCGACGACGAATTTTAAGGTCACGGAGACCGACTCGGACGTAAAAAAGATCACGAGAAAGATTGACGGGCGCCCTCCATGCCATGTGCTGGTTGTTGGCCGTCGCGTACACAGCGACAAAGGGTGGCTCGGGCGGATTTATGATTCCCTCTGCGATATCCTTCCACTTTCGGAATGGGACGACACCACCTTTGTAAAACATGCCGTATCCAGACATCCTCAGACCGTCGACAGTCAGCAGGGTGGCACAATAACCGCACGTCAACCCAGATCCTTTTGCCGCTAACGAGAGATCATCCATAAAAGCTTGGCCGGCCGAAAACGGAATACAAAGATCACCTTCCTGGATTGACAAACCACAGTAGGCGCATAGACCGGCACGTTTGGATCGCACGCCGTCCTGACGAAACCCCAACGCCTGTGCAACCAGTACAGATGAGGTCAGTGTTTTCATAAAACCTCCATTATAGGTCCTCTTGGGTTAACGGAACGAATAAGTCCGTATCCCCGCGAGCGCAACCGTCCGACGGACCATGGCCCAGAAAGACGAATTGGCATGGCCACAACAACATTCTTGACAGCTCCGGCCATGATGCCGGGTTTGATTTCCACCGCGCACGGAACGCCCTCAAGAACTTCGATCTCTGACTCCGATGGAATCAAACTTTCGAAATGAGGGGCATGAATTCGTGCGCACGAGACAAGTCCTCTCACGATCTCCCGTTTCATTTTTTCCTGGTAATCATCGTCAGGGAATCCTGACTTCTTCGACACGACAAGGCGATGGATGGAATGGAGAACGCCATAACCGGTGGCTTTAAGGTCCAGCGATCCTTGTCGCATCTCCAGTAAGACAGGGGATCCAAGATGGCGATTGAGTGCTGAAAGAACTGTTGGCAAAGAAAGAGCCAAGGTTTCCACCCCTTCCTGTCCCACCCCATACAGCCGCACAAAGCCACGACCGCCATCGAAAATAACGGACGGAGGCAGTCCCATGCCCTCTCCGTTCCTGTCATCCCCAATACGTCCTTGAATGGATCCCTTGTGGTCCCGATGGAAAAACACAGGGGAAATTTTTTCTCCATCGAGAGCCTCCGCCAGCATCTTCCTGGCGATGTCGGGCCATATTGGGTCGTCCCCAAAGGCCTTGCTCCGGAAAAACAGTTCTGTGTATTCAGCCACTTTTTCTCCTTTTTAATGCTGAAGGATGCTCAGTCCGACTCAGGAGATGCTGGACGAACCTACTGGCATGACTCGGAGTTGACGCACAGGGGATCGAGCGCCGTTCTCCATGCCTTTCGTTGACTATATCGAATATCTTGCTATAATGCAAGTGTGTTAAATTTAATCGCACTTGAGATAAGGAGACAAAATGCCAAACCGTTACGTTCCTGTTATTCCCATCCCGCCCACTCTTCCCGGCGTCACCTTCAGATCAGCGATCTCGAAAGCGCTCAATGATGGCGTCAAGCCTGAAAAGGTTTCCTTGAAAAACATCAACAAGAAAACGCTCTTCATTCCGCCCGTCATCATGGCGAAAGTGGAGGAACTGGTTGAAAAACACCAAGCGGATGGTCTGACCTTTGATGATGTTTTTGCATCACTGATGATTGCCGGCCTCAAGATTTTGCAGGGAAAACAGGCCGCATTTTCTATGCAGGTCGAAACATCCTCGCCGCCACCCTTCTCCACGCAGTCCCAGGAACAGATCACGTTTTTTAAAAACATTGCGACATCGCTGGACAACGGTCGCCTCTGTCTGGCGGAAGCCTCGACGGGCATCGGGAAGTCCCGCGCGATGGTGGCGGCGGCCATTCTTCAGGCGAGGAAAAAAAAGCGTGTGGTCATGACGGCGCCAACTCTCAAAGTTCTCGGACAGTTGTGGGTGGAATACGAAAATCTTAAGGATGAAGGGATCGCCCAGGGGGTGACGGCTGGCTTCTTTCCAGGCATCACAGAATTTGTCAGCGAGGAACGTCTTCGCGAATGGATTGCGGAAGATGCTTCGATCGACATTGGCGTCAGAAGTTGGATCCTCGAGGGAGGGCCCGTCTTAATGGAGTCTCCCCTTATTCGCGCCATGCGGGAATCTGGGGCCCGTCTTGCGTTCTTAGCGGATGACCTACGCCAGTTGGCAAAGGATGTGCCCGTGAATGATTTTCTCCTTCGGTCCGAGGAAAAGGAGCTTCACCAGTCGCTGTTGGCTGTAAGACAGGCGGCGATCGAATCGGATATTCTTTTTTGTACACATGCCATGCTGGCGCGTGCGCACCAGCGTCAATGGGCGGCCTTCCCGGCACCGGATGTTCTGATCGTCGATGAAGCGCATCAACTCGAGCAGAATTTCGCCAAAATTCACTCCGAATCCCTTTCCATGACATCCCTTCGTTTTCGCTTGAAACAGGCCGCCAAAGCGACCGGAGCCTCAAACGGATCCTCCATCGTCAAGGCGCTCAAGATCATCGAAAGTTCTCGCACGCGTCTTTCAGACGTCGCCGCTTTTTCTGAAAGAAGAATCAGTCTGGGTCCGCACATGGAAGACTTCGACGAAATAAAGGAGATGTTGGAAGAAATAGGACAGGCCTTGACGCCGAAACCGCTGTCGGTCGTCAGGGATATCGGAAATGACCGATCGGTCATCAAAGAAGCCATCAACGTCGTCATGGGAAAAAAGTGGTCTGCCTTTGTCGAATTTTCGCCAGATCTCCGATTCCCTTCGATTGTCATTGGACGAGATAGCGTAGGCGACATTCTCGGAAATCTCTGGAAATCCGTAGGGAGCGCCGCCGTTTGTTCCGCCACACTTTATATTTCAGATGAGTTCGGAAACAATCGTGCGGATTACATGTTATCGCTCCTGGCCATGCCGAAAGGGAGAACAGACACACCTCCTCCTGTTATTGCCAGCTGGATTACCGCGATTCCCAAACTCCATCTTCCTTCCAAGGAGTTAGCGGAAAAACTTTCACGCCCTCTCGATAAAGTGAGGTCGGAGGAGTCTGAAACGCATTGGCTCATCAATGTTGCGGATCAGTGCCGAAAAATTGTTGAAGAGAGCCGAGGGGGGACCCTCATTCTGACCGCATCGTTTGCCCAGGTCGAGGCCCTGACCAAGCATATTCCTTTTCCGACGCGCATTGTGGCTCAGCGGCGCAACGAGAAGTTTAGCGTTGCCGAAGAGAAATTTCGTGCGCTTCATACTGAAGGAGCACGGCCCATTCTGATCGCAACGGGGGTGGCTTGGACGGGCATCGACTTGACCGACAAATCGGTTGCTCCGGAGCATGACACGCTTCTGAGTGACCTCATCATTGCCTGCTTTCCAATAGGGCTCAACAAAACAACATCAGCCATGTCTCGCTTCGAAAAAACAGGGGTTGATTCGATCATCAAAGATGCGTTACTGATCATCAAGCAGGGTCTGGGTCGTCTCGTACGCCACCCGAATGCCCCGGAAAAAAATCTTTGGGTCCTTGACGGACGACTTTGGACAGAATGGCCGAAGTTCGAGCGCTTCCAGAAAATTGCACGACGAATGTTTGATCGGACAAACTATCGTAAGCAGCAGGTAATTCGTTGAGGATTTCCCCTGCGTGCAGGGGTGAGAAGAAGAGAGAATCGGATACAAGCGCCTGGAAATCGGGTTTCCCCTGCGTGCAGGGGTGAGAAAAGCCATTTTATGGCTGCCTCCTTCCAGCCGGGTTTCCCCTGCGTGCAGGGGTGAGGAAATACCGCGATCGTATGAACTCCTCAAGGTCTAGTTTTTCCACTGCGTGCAGGGGTGAGAAGGAAACGATGGAACTGAGCGATCCCGCTCGGCTAGGGCATCACCTGCTGCAGGGGTGAGAATCGCAAGGTCGGCCAGGGTCTGCGAAGGTTTCCCCTGCGTGCAGGGGTGAGAAGCAGGAGGGGGCAAGCTCTGGAAGGGTAAGGAGGGTTTTCCCTGCGCGCAGGGGTGAGAAACATGAGAAACCGGGTTGCCTCGCGTGTCGAGGGGTTTCCCCTGCGTGCAGGGGTGAGAACACAGAAGGCCCTCCCCGGAGGAAAGTGGACCGGGGTGTTCCCTGCGGGACAGGGGTGAGAATCGAGCGTTCGGCCCTCCTGGTCCTCCATGCCGGGGTTTCCCCTGCGTGCAGGGGTGAAAAGAAGACCGCCTTGAGGCTTGTGGCAGGCCTCAAGAATTTTCCCTGCGGGACAGGGGTGAGAAGTCAAGGGTGATGGCCAGCACCAAACCATCCCAGGGTTTTCCCTGCGCGCAGGGGTGAGAACACGTGCCCAAAAGGGATCCAGACTATGTCGAGGGGTTTTCCCTGCGCGCAGGGGTGAGAACGAGGTCCCTGGACTATCGAAAACCATTGCGGAATGGTTTCCCCTGCGTGCAGGGGTGAAAAATGGTCAGGAACACGGGTATCAGCCAAGGTTTCCCCTGCGGGCCAGGGGTGAGATGGGCGAATGATGGTGTTCCCTGCGTGCAGGGGTAAACACTAAAAATCGGACAAAACAGAGACAACGGGAAAACCCATGGCATAATGCACACAGAAACAGGCGACACTATGTGGGGGATATGCCATGTCGGTCAAAAGGCTCATTATCATAGTCATGATTGTAGGAATGGCACAGCCTTCCCTGTCTCTTGCCGCCGAAACCGCAAAACAGCCAACGATACCGAAAGAAAACGCACCACAGCAAATGATCGCTGGCGGAGCCATGCCGAACCTCCCGACCACAGGCTTCCCGGTTGTGGACAACATGTTCCGGGAAGCTCTTTTTTACGTGGAGCATCCGGGACAATTCCTTCAACCCCTCATCCCTTACCTTCACGGCGGGGCCCAGGGCGCGATCACGGCGCATGAATCGATGTTGCGGTTCATGAACCGGGCCTGCGGAGCGACCATGGGGACAATCAGCGGTCTTTGCTTTGGCCATCAGAACCCGCCAAAATCTGCCGCCTCCTCCACGCAAATTCAAGGGAAGAATCATGAATAAAAAAATCGCAGATGCCATGGACCGCCTGTCCGAGGAACGACCGTATCTGTCGGGAATCATTTTTGCGATGAAACCCGTTGAGGTCAATAAAATCGAGAAGATCCAGGTTACGGAGAAATGGATTCTTGCCTACAACAAGGATTTTGTGGAAAACAGGCACCCGGACGATCTGATGGCCGACATCTATCGTCTGGCCTTGGGGATGGCGATGCAACAGAAGGAACGGATGGCGCATCTCCCAAACAATAAAGTGAAGTCCATGGCCGCCATCTTGGCGTCGTCGAGCATCATGAAGAAGGAAGGCATCATCGAATCGGACGCCATCACGCCGGACATGATGATGTTGCCCTCCGATCTCTCTCTCGAGGTCTACCATCGGGAGATCATGAAAAAACTCGATCAATCGGAAAGCGACGAGAGCGAAGGGGAGGGAGAAGGGGAGGGAAGACAACAGGGCAAATCGCAACGTGGGGGACGCGGACAAGGATCCCGGGGAGACTCCAATGCAAATGGTGAGGGTGGGGGCGAGGGAGAAGGGGAGGGATCTCAGCAGGACGGAGGACAGCCGGGACAAGGAGCGGGAACGTCCTCCCAGCAAAGCGGGGGTTCTGGTGGCGGAGGGAGACAGGGGGATCAAGCGGATCCCTTCGATCCGAACAACATGCCGGAACTGGGCTCAGGGATCACCGGATCGCAGGGGGATTTCGAGCAGGAGCTTGAAGCGGAAGGACTGTCGAAAAAGGACATTGATGACGTCATCGAGCAGATGAAGACAGAGATCCAGAAAAAATCACAACAATCGGAATCGGAATTCCGTCATCACATGGGACGGGGAACGGAGCCGGGAGAAATCTTTCGGGAGCTCGATCTGGAACCGGACACCGAATTTCACAACCACATTCAATGGGATCAGGTGCTACGAAAACTGATCGGGAATGCCGTCAGCCAGAATACCCTATCCGCCAGAAAACGGGCCACGATGAGCAAGCGCCATAGCTATCAGGACGAGGTCGATCAGACCTGGCCACAACCCACACTCCTGATGGGGCGACAACGAACGGGACTTCGGATTGGGATCATGTTCGACGTGTCCGGGTCAATGTCGGCGGAGTTCCTCACAAAAGGGTTCAAACAGGCCAAGGCGATCACGGACAAGATTCCGGGGTCCTCCATCGATCTCTACCGGGCCGACACCCGGGTCGTCGATTCATTCAAGAATGTTCGACAACTCAGGCCGGAGCACGTCGTGGAGGGGGAAGGGGGCACAGATCTTGGAGCCGCACTCCAGGAAATCTGCCAGACAGAGCCTCGTGGATACGATGTGATGATCGTTATGACAGATGGATTTACCGGAGAGTGGCCAGAAATGGCCGAAATTCCAAAGATCCGAAAAATGCTGGTCGGGTTGGTAACGGACTCTCCGGCCGCCAGAACCATCATTCCCAAGGAGTATGGAGCATTTGTTGTCGGCCAAAGCCGTCAGGTTGAGTATGGTAACCAGATCAATCAGTTCAAGTTGAGGAGGTACTAGCGATGGGAAACTACACGGGAAATCTGACTGAAAATCAGGTGGCCATTCTCGCGGCGATTGAAACAGGCATTCCGCTGATGGCATGGGGCGGCGTGGGGTTAGGAAAGACGGACACCGCCAAGACGATGGCCCAGCAATTAGGGTTCACAGTGATTCTTGATCATCCCTCCCACCATCCGGATGCGTCGGCATTTGGAGGCTATCACTTCATCGACCATAAGGAGCGTGGTGAGCGGACACTGCCACTGACAAGACGATCGGTACCGGAATGGTTAGAGAGAGCCTTGGATGCGAGCGAAAAGAATGAAAAGATCGTGATCATTCTCGACGAATACAATCTGGCGGCCGAGGACGTACTCAAGGAAACCCTGGGTTTTCTTCGAGGAAAAAGATTAGGGCCCATTCAGCTCCCCATCGATACGCCGGTCATCCTCCTGAACAATCCCCCCAACATGGCGCTCTATCCGACGCCCATAGAGGTTCCGGTCCAGACGCGCGTCATGATGCACCAATGGAAACTGGAAGAGAAAGCGGTCATCGACTATTTCAAAAGTGGGGGCCAGGTTTCCTTTGATGTACCGAAAATCGACGAGAACTGGAAAAAGCGGATCAGTGATTCCATGTATGTCGTGGGCATGTTCCTCGAGAGCCGCCCGGACCTGATTTCCAATGTGCCGGAAGATCCGTCGATGAGAAGCGAGATGGATTCATATTCGGTCCCACGAACCTGGGAATACATGGCAACATTGAGAACCTGGGCCCAGGCGAGAGGATTGTCGGACAAGGAATTCAAAAACCTCGCCAAAGGACTGGTCGGAAAGGGAGCGGGAAACGAATTCGTGGAGTTTGCCGCAAAGAACGACATCGGTAACCCCGAGGTGGCGCTCTCGAATCCCTTGGATTTCACCATTCCGGATCGAGGAGACCGGGTGATCGCCTTGGTCAACGGCATCGCTGAAGTGTTCGGACAGAATCCGACAGAGGAGCGATGGAAAAACGCATGGACGGCCATCGGACGCATCTTCTCGTCAGAATACCAGGAAGCGGCCATGTCGGCGGCCAGAAAAATGAGGGAAAAGAATGTCGGCGGGTGGCCAGAACCGGCCAAACTCAGGAGTCTCCTGGGGGAGGAAGGGGAGGCTGCCAAAAACAACAATCTCGGGTCCATTCTGACAAACATCAAAAAGCGATAAGCGAGGAGGAACCTGATGGGTCATCGCATCGAACATTCGAACGCTAATGTCATTTCGCTCGCTCTTCAGATCGGGCTTCCGATCATTGTCCAGTATCGCAAGGGATCGAAAGCCGTCAAGATCGTTGAAGAGATTTCAAAGCGCAGCCGATCGAAAGTGCTGGGGGTCATCGACTTCACCAAAACGGAAAACACATCGGAACTGACGGGACGTTACATTCTCGAAAGAACGGGAAAGCCGGAGAAGCGAGAGGAGGGACCGGAGGAGGTCCTGTACGTTCGGCCGAAGGAAGAGGATCTTGTTGCCCCCGAATGGCTTCTGAACGCGTATCGCACGAATGGGGCCAAGACCTTGATCATCGACAACCTGATCTCACAAAACGAGATCGCCACCAAAAACGGGATCAAGCTGCTTCTGGGAGAAGCGGATCGCTTCAAGATGCCAAAGACCCTCCGGGTCATCGGCATGACGCCCAAAGGACATGGGGGACACCTTCCATCGGTGTACACCTCGACTCATTCCGTCTGGGGAGAAATCATGGGGGACGAATTTCTCGACATCGAGGCTGACGACGAGGAGATGCCGATTGTCATGACGAGCTACGCGGCGTTCGTCGGCAAATGGAGAATGGCGATCAGTGCCGCCATTCGGGAATCGCCCACATTGCTGCGGTGGGAAGTTTCCGTCGAAGAGGCCCTCCATCGTCCGGTGGCCACGATCAACTCCTGGGAAACGGCTGTCCGGATGATTGCGGCCGCCGATTCGACAAAGAGTTCGGAAAACGTGATGCGAGCCGCCACCGAAGCCTGTGTCGGAAAAATCCGGGATGAGGACTGGAACCTTCTCCTGTCGAAATACAAAGAGGTCTTTGCGGCCTAATCACGGGAGAGCAAGCATGACACAAGAGGAAGAAGAGAAGGCGGAACAAAAGGAGACGCCGCATGCCGGATCCGCAGAACCCGATTCGCCGGCGGGGGAGCCGGAGGAAGAACGCGAAGACGCCGATGATGTCGTGGAGACGCCTCTGGCGCAAGACGAGGCGGAAGAATATGCCAACAGGATTGACGCACGCGATGAAGTCGATGATGAACCACTCCGTGAAGAAGAGAGGGAAGCGATATGGCTGAGAGCGAAAACCCTGAAGCTCGGACTGCTGGGGCAGGAGATCCTGGAATATTACGTGACGGAACACCCGAACATTCTGAGGAGGTTCGGAACCAGGACGGACTTTTGGGAGCGTCTTCTGGATCTGGAAGCGAAGGGACAGGAGCGACTGAAAGCGATCGTGGACCATCTCTGGGAGATCGACCCGCCTCAGCCGGGGGAGAATCCTCAAGCCGTCAAGGAGAACCATCGAATGCGGGCGAGGGAAATCCTGATGGCGGAGATATTCTCGAGCGACTAGAAAACAGAACGCTCCGCTTCGCCGAGGAAACGCTCGAAAAATTCGCGCCGATCGTCGTCAGTCAAACCGAATCCTATGAAGAGATGACCATCAAGGCCTTTGACGCCTATCTGAGTAACCGGCCGATGGAAGCGGGAGATCGGATGACGACACAGATGCAGTCGCTCGTCATCAATGGATTTCGGGAAGTGGGATCCTCCTGGGTGGCCAAGTCGCTCCAGAAATATCTTCAAAAAGAAGCCGACTATCTCGGAGGACAGGCCAAGAAAAATGCGCCAGAAATTGCGCTGCGGCTGAAACGCGAATCATTATGGTTCGTCCACGATCCCTTTGCTCCCTTCGTCGATCCCAAAATGGGGGAAGGCCTCTGGAAGACCATGATGGCCAAAGGGATCACCCGGGATTCACTCCTCTACATCCACAATGCCGGATCAGGAGGCATTGCCGGCATGATTCCCGAGGAGCTTGAGGGCATCAAAATCACCATGTCCGAACCGGAGAAGCTCCAGGAAGAGATCCTTCTTCATGCGTATTTTTCGGGAATTCCGAACCTCGACATCCGGAATTCGGTCGAAAAAGAATCAGACGTCATCTTCCAGAACACCTATGATGCGGCGATTGCCTTTGTCAGAACAGGACTTCCACGTCCAGGGTTGGGGGATACGCCGGACCTGATGAAGCCCGATGCTCTTTTTTATGCCGACAAGAAAGGAGACCGTCATCCCCTTTTTGCCAAAGATGCACTGGATGCAATCTCGGCCGTCAAGCCGGGTGGAATGGTCATCGTCATTTCCCATCCCTTCTTCATGGATTACAGCGCCACGGAAAACGGAGAACTGGGACGTGAGGCCATCCTGGCCCAAGCCGGTCTCATGGGGGCCACCCGTCTCGCCCAGTCGCGCTTCCGTTTCATCCCGTACCAAAATTACGAAGGCATGCAGGATGTTCTCGTCTTTCGAAAAAGACTGGTTCCCGGTGAAAAACTCGAAGGCGAGATCGAGGGATGGACGAAAGCGGTCACTATTGAACTCAAGCGTCCGAATGGAGTGATCAATGAATATTCGGTGAATCAACTGTTTAAAGACAGCGAGATCATGCAGATCGCGCGCATGACGTATGATCCGATGTCACGTCCGGAAAACGGTTTTGGCAATCAATCCCAGACCGGACAGTGGATTGCCAACACCATCGTGCCGATGAATGAAGTCCAAAAGCGTCCAAATCCTCTTGTGCTTCCGAACGGGACAAATGTCTTTGACGAGCTCATTGAAAAACTTCCGGACATGACCCCCGTTGATCCGGCCTATCAGGCGTCGCCCAGTGATCTTGAACGCTTTGAGGCGCTCCGGGAATCTCTGACAACGCGAATTCGACACGGCAGCGATTTTGCCAAGGTCCATTTCGATGGGATGTATGTGCTCGGCGTCAACAACAACGTCATGGTCCTGGAAAACGGCAGTCCTGAACCTGTCCAAAAACGAATGCCGGCCAAAACGATCCAGAAGATTGCCGCGCTGATTCCAGTCCGTGATGCGATCGTTCATCTCGTGGACCTCGAAAATTCGAATGCCGAAGAGTCGGAAATTGAGGCCGCCAGACACACCCTGAATGTGGCCTACGATAATTTCGTGTCGGAGCATGGTCCGATCAACGCGAAGGAAAACGATGTTCTCGACGTCGACCCCTTCGTGTCCCTCCTGATGTCTCTTGAAAAAAACTACGACGAAACGACCAATTCGGCGGAAAAAGAAGCGATTTTCTTTCGAAGAATCGTGCGTCCTTCCGCCAAACTCGACCGTTTGGAGCTCGACACGGCCATTCGGTTCATCAGCACGAACCGGGAGGGGCGGGTCAATTATCCCTTGCTTGCGGCGCTCACCAAAATGCCGGTCGAAGAGATCGTATCGCGCCTGAGCGGTCAGACGTTCTTTGATCCGTCCGAGGGGATGCCCATCATGCGCGGCAACTACCTGTCGGGAAATGTGCGGGACAAATTCCGATACGCCACCCTGGGTACCCGCCACTTTGGCGGAGAGATGACCCGGAATCTCGACGCCCTAAAAACGGTGATCCCGGCGGAAATTCCATCGCACGACATTTTCGTCCAGCTGGGCTCGCCCTGGTTGCCCCCCAGCGATGTGGCCCATTTTACCAAAGCCATCGTCACAAACAATATGGATGCAAAATGGCAGCCAGGAGAGGACGACAACCTCTATGCGGTCTCTCACAACGCTCATACCGGATGGAAGGTGACGATCTCGGACAGGATCAAAAACGCCTACCGGAACAACAGAACCCTCCTGTACGGGACAGAAAAAGTATCGGTAGAACGATTGATTGAGTATTCCCTTAACGGCTCACTTCCTTCACTCACGAAAGACAAGGTGGACGCGCAAGGGAACACCGTCATCAATCCCAAGACACAAAGGCCGGAGAAGGAATTCGACGAGGTGGCCACAGAAGAAGCCCGGGCGAAGCTCGAAAACGCAAAGGCCATGTTCTCGTCCTGGTTAAGAAGAGATCCGTCCCGGATGGAACGGATGAAAGAAATCTACAACACCAAGTACAATGCCATTGTGCCGAGAATTCACAACGACGAGTCCATGGTCCAGGATGGAATGATCGAGGACTTTACTCTGCGGGAATACCAGAAGGAGGCCGTCGTCCGCTACCTCGAGTCCGGCTCGCTCGTGCTGGCTCTTCCTCCCGGCGCGGGCAAGACGGCGATCATTGCCAAGACGATCGAACAGGCGATGAACCTGGGCATTGTGAAAAAACCGGCCATCGTTCTTCCCGGCCATATTGCCAAGCAGTTTGCCAGGGAATACGCCCATCTGTATCCCACGTCGAAAATCATGCTCGTCAACCGGGACAACTACACGAAGGAGAGTCAGGAAAATACTCTCAAGATGATTAGGGACGGAAACTTCGTCACGATTTATGCCGCCTCGACCTTCGCGAAGATTCCGTGCGGGGAAAAGGCCTCCATCATCGATCTCGAAAACAGGTATCGGATGGTTCAGGAAGCGCTGATCGACTTGCGCGGATCGCAGCAGACACGGGCCGATATCTCCATCGAAAAGAGGCTGGATGCCGAACTCAGCACCCTGAAAAAGGAGATCGAAAAAGCCGAACATCAAGGCCTCGTCAACCGTCAAAATGGCGCCGTGTATGAGGACTTCGGTCACGATCTCGTGGCGATTGACGAATACCATCTGTTGACGAAACACGCCCCGATCCCGGGACTCGAAGCTGCAATCGGAAACGTGAGAGTCTCGAATCGGGCGGAAAACATTCTCCAGAAACTGGCCTATACAAAATCCATCCGTCCGGACAACCACGCCGTCATTCTCTCGTCCGGAACGCCCTTCACGAACAATATCCCCGTAGAATCCTACACGGCGCTTTATCTGGTGATGAAGGGCCGCCAGATGGAAGAGCTGGGCATCGGAAATATCCGGAACTACCTGTCCAATTTTTTCGAGAAAGAGATCATTCCGCAAGCCGGCATTACGGGAAACATGACCATGGTGCCCCGTTACACGGCCGTCCGAAACAGGCAGGAATTACTGTCGATCTTCGATCGAGTCATGTACGCGAAAAACCAGGAGGAGCTGGGTATTCCCCTTCCGGCAATGGAGCGCATCGACGTGCCGATCGAGCCATCGGAATTTGAAAAACGGATGACAACAACGATTGCGGAGAAGATCGACCGCTCTCATACCTTTTCGACCTCAAAACTCAAATACACGACTGAGATCGCAAAGCTTTCCATTGATGAACGGTTGATCGATCCGTATCGCGGGGGCAACGACGATCGCTCGTTGATCGGGACGGTCGTCAAAAACGTCATCCGCATCAACAAGGAAACGGAAGACCGGCGCGGCACCCAACTGATCTTTCTCGACTACGGTGTGCCCGGGGGAAGCGCCAAGATCGACCTGTACGCCGACGTCCGTCGTCGCCTGGTGGAAAACGGGATGAACCACGATGACATCGCCTTCATTCACGAGGAAGACGACATTGCCGAGCTGGTCGAGCAGATGAAGAGCGGCGACAAACGGGTCTTGATTCTCCCCACCTCAAAAGGCACCGGACTGAACCCGCACGAACGGGGACGGGCAATCCATTTCGCCTCGCTCCCGTGGAATCCGGACGCCATTGACCAGGGAATCCGACGCTTCGTGCGCTTTGGCAATACCTACGACGAGGTTCAGGTCTATTTTTATCCGAAGGAAAAGCTCTCCTCGCATCGTCTGACGGTTCTTGGAGGAAAAGCCTCGCTGATTTTCCAGCTCATGGACCGGAACGACAAGAATCGGGAGCTCGATCTTCGGACGAACGTCGATTTCGTGGAGCTTCTCGCGTCGGCGACAGGGAATCAGGACATCTACCTCCAGGCCAAATTGAACAAGACGGTCAAACAGCTTTCACTTCTCAAGATCGCCACATCAGACTCGAACCAAACGATCCGTTCAAAGATCGCATGGAAGGAGAGCGATCTGAACCGCCTGAAAAAGATCGACGAGGCATGGACTCCAGTGGCGGAAAGAATCGCCAGGGATCGGGAACTCGTCTTGAAAAATGAAAAACCACCGGTCATTCTCTATGGTCCGAGCGCCGACCTCCAGGAGAAAATGTCGACCAAGGAAAAATTCGCATGGTTGGCCAAAAAACTTCAGACCGAGCCACCCAAGAGAAAATTCGGGGAGGTGATGGGCCTTCCGGTCATTAAGACGGAACTGGGCACGCTGGCCGCGATCGTGAGCATTGCAAAACCTGTCAATCCCAACGATGTGTTCGAGGAAACCCGAACGAGCATGATTGAGGTCGGCAAACTCGAAGATGAGGCCGAAGCGAAGATCATGCGCCTGGTAAACTCCATCTCGAGAGAGATTGAATCGGCCACCACTTGGCGGAAAAAGGATATTCAAAAAGCCGAAGCCGAAATCGCCGAACTGGAAAAGATGATCGTCACCTTCGACAAGGAAGAGGAACTGAACGAAGCCATCCAGGAACTCGAAGAGGTCGATCGCAGGGTGGAAGCGTGGAAAAAGACCAACCTCACCAACGGAGGCCGGGAGTCCGGGATCGACGCTCTCGTTCCCGCCGACCTCTTCACGCAAGCCGCCGATCTGATCAGGGCGGGCGAAATCAAAAACCGCTCCATTGAGCTCGTCCTCGATAGGGAACGGGACAATGCGGGGATCGTTATTTCGGATGGGGACAAGGCGATCACCATTCTCGATTCGAGACTCCACATCAGCGACGAGACTAGCCTGGATGTGTGCTACAACGACCAATCCACAAAAATGACGATTCCAGTCGAACGCCTCCTCGACATCGACCGCGAGATACGAAAGGCCACAGAGAACGCCTATTTCGTCCGGGTCACGAATGTCACAAATGATGGATCGCTGGCGGTTTTTGCCAAGGACGGCTGGGGCGGCAGCCTTGGCGATTTTCTTCCCATGTCCCCCGGATCGGTGGAGCGACCGACGCTCGAATACAAGGCTCCCCATCAGGTCTATACGTTCGAAAAAGGAGCGGCCACTCTCAAGCCCCTGCTTTCGAAGGCCACGCGAATGACGGGAGACCC
Source organism: Nitrospiraceae bacterium (assembly GCA_028064945.1). The sequence continues at coordinate 18,303 of JAPTWQ010000056.1, forward strand.
CTTTGCCGTCGAAAATGCCGACGTCGTCAAAGTGTCAATCAAGCCGAACATGGACAGTACAGTACTAGAGGCGGAAGCTCAGACGGGAAACACGTTCTTCAAGGGCGAAACGCCGGAGCCTGTGCTCAGCAAAACATTGACGGATCAAACGGCGGAAACAGTCTACATCGACAAGACGGCGGCCGCCATGATCGGGCACATTGCCGGAATGACAGGCAATACGCCGCTGACGATGAAGGTGGAGAACGGATCGATTCGGATGGCGAATGACCAGAACGAATCCCATCATTCTGTCGTCGTCAATGCTCGTTTTCAGCAAGCGGCCATCGCCAATTTTCCGGACATTTCGGCCGTGTTGTCCGAGGGGAAACCGCACCCGGTTGAAATTATTCTCTCTCCCGATGCGGCGGTCAGACTGTCGGATGCACGGATCACGTCGCTCAAAATTGATGCGGAGGGTCGCGCCATGGTCGTGGCCAGCGACGGACGCGGTTTTGATCTCACGGGGGTGTCGATCAAGGGGACCCTCGACGAGGGGAAGACTTTGATGGTGCCCCTCGAGGGGGAATGGAGCCGAAAGCTGAACGAGTTTGTGGGAGACTCTCCCGTCACCCTGGCCTTCCAGGACGTGACCACGGAGGAGAGCTCCATGCTGTTCCCGGTCGTTTATGGGCCCAAGGAGATGATCGTTGGCATGCCCCTTTCCCTGTCTCTGGTTGAAGAGGTCCATCAGGCCCCGGTGGAGGCGTCGCCACAAACTTCCATCGTTCCGACCATCGAAATTGAGGAGGAGCAGAACACGGTTCTTGAACTGTCCGCCACCGTTCCCAAGCCATCGGGCGTCGAATCGTCAGTCGAGTCCCCGGTGGAGGAAAAGGCTCCTGAACAGGAATGGACAAAACCTCCAGAGAGCGAAGCGGTCTCTGATAAGATGATCACCGACGAAACCGAGTCGAACCCGGTCTCGGAACGCGAGGAAACTTCCCGCGAGATTGCGGTCTCAACGCCGCCAAAATCAAGCGAGACACCGACGCCTCCAACAACGGAGGAGCGTCGATCCCAAAACCTGTCTACGGAGGGGAAAGTCGATGTCGAAGGTCGGGTGATTCGATACTCTCTTCCGGACTGGTTTGGAAAGAATCAGGAGGACATGAAAAAAGCAACCAGGTTAAAGGGATTACCAAAAGGCACAAGCGGAGGAAGAAGACCATGATCGAGGAAGAAGAGAACACGCATCTTGTTTCGGGAACCGTCAGCGCCATCGTTGGCCGGGATCGCATTGGAACGCTGTCGCCCGAAGAAGTGAAGGAAATTGTCAACGAAAAAGCCGAAGTCATTGCCGAAGAACTGAGCGTCCGGTTTTCGATGGATCCGGACGTCATTCATGAAATGAGCGATGGGGGAGGAGAGTTTGCCTATTATCTCTCGGCCCTCCATTACGTTGAAAGGATCGCCGACATTTTGAAAAGCACGTATATTCAGTCGATCAATCCAAAAATGGGCACACCTGACGGGAATGAGCTTTCCTCGATCATGGCCGACATGACCCCACCGAAGCAGGAGAGAGTGAACCACTTCGTCGTCTTGTTCCTGATCTATGGGTTTCTCAAGCGAGACATCGCCATGAAGGTCTCGCAGGCGTACTATTCACCGGCGATGGAGGTCGTTTACTCCTAAGCCCTACCATCAAGGGAGTGCCATGCAGATTATTGCGGTCATCAACCAGAAGGGGGGCGTCGGAAAAACGACCACATCGGTCAATCTGGCCGATGCCCTCGCGCGACAGTTGAAAAATGAAAAAAAGAGGGGGAAGATTCTTCTCATCGATCTCGATCCTCAAGAGGACGCCTCCGAACATCTGGGGGTGACACTCGAAGAGAAGTCGGTGAAGCAGGGCATCTATTCCGTCATGACGGACAAGCATCGCATCCCGGAGGTCGTCGTCAGAGGGCGCCTGGAGGGATGCGACGTCCTGCCAAGCCATATTCTTCTGTCCGGGATCGAGATCGACCTGATGGCCGATCCTCTCTCGACCACGACCCGGCTGGCCGATGCTCTGTCGGACGAAGAGGTGGTCAATACCTACGGGACGGTGATCATCGACTGTCCACCGTCATTGGGAATCCTGACGATCAATGCTCTGGTCTGCGCCACGGAAGTGATCGTTCCCGTTCAGACGGAATATTTTGCGCTCAAGGGACTTGAAAGCCTCATGAATACGATAAAGCGTGTCATGAAGCGCAATCCGAAGGCCGCGAACTACCGGATTCTCCCGGTCATGGTCGATCGAAGACGCTCCCTGGATAATGGGGTCATCGAGATCCTCGAGGATCGGTTCGCCGGAAGGGTCTTTACGACGCATATCCGTCAGGACGTGCGGCTGGCAGAGGCCCCGAGCCACCACAAGACGATTTTTGAATACATTCAGGAATCGAACGGACGGTTCGATTACCAGAAACTCGGGGAAGAAGTGGAGGCAACATGGCATCTTCAAGAGGTCTAGGCGGGGCCGTCGAAAAACTGCGCGGTCGGGACGCCCTTTTCTCGGGGGTGGATAACGGTATTGCCTTCGACAAGATCCCAGTCACGGACATTGATCCAGATAAAAACCAAGTCAGGAAGACCTTCGACGAGTCTTCCATTGAGGATCTGGCGGAGAACATCAGACATTTCGGCGTCGCCCAACCGATAACGGTCTATCGAAACAGGGATCGCTTTACGATCGTCTTTGGAGAACGGCGGTGGAGGGCAGCCAAAATCGCCGGGCTCGAGAAGATTCCGGCCCTCATTCTCCCGGAGAAGCCGGCCGATCACCTCAAGCTTCAACTCGCGGAAAACCTGCATCGCAAACACCTTTCGGACGTGGAGATTTACGAGGCTCTAGCGGAATTGATGGAGACCAACCCCGAACTGGGGAAACAGGACCTGGCGAAGATCCTTGGAAAGTCTCGCCGATGGGTCTCGAGCTTTTTCCAGCTTCAGGATCCCGTCAACCGACAGATGATGGAATCGGGTCTCTTCAAATCTGTGTCCGACCTAGCCCATTTTCTTTCCTTGAACGCCGGAGAAGCGACCAAATTGCTGGCCAAGGCCAAAGAAACGGGAGAGCCCATCACCAGAAAGGACATCCTCGCCGCCAAAGCAAGCCGAAAAGGGCTGAAGTTGGCTCTTTCGACAAAATCCCCTTACTACGGGAAACTCGTCAACAAGGCCCGTGAAATGGGGTGCACGCCGGAAGAAGCGATGATGCGAATCATCGCCATCGCCTTCGGCGACAACGACCAACCAAAGGGGAAACAGTGACCATGCTCGACAATGCCGACGTGTCCCGCGATCCTATTCTCAAGCTCAACCGCGAACAGGAGATCGTGGAGATTTCAAAAAAACTGTTCACCGTCTCGGACGAGGATTTCGAGGTTCTCAAAGGGATCATCACCGTTTTCGAAGAGTCCTCACATCCTCCTGCCGACCCGTATAAAGAAGAGAACTTCTAGCGATCGGACAAAAGATCGACTCATCGCTCTCGTGCGGTATGCTGTTCCGGTACCAACGATCCCAACATCGGAGTCGGCAGGATCCGTTTGGACGACGCATGAGGAGAACGAGTGGCCGATCTGTCCGCCATTGAAAAACGGTCTGTAGGAAAACGAGGCATCCGCCCGCAAGGGGTCTGGGTTTGGGGACCGCTGTTCTTGCTGGGATGGTTTTTCCTGGTCTCAACGTTCGCCTCGTCGTGGTTTGCCTATCGAGCCGGGTACCAAAAAACGATCACTCCTTACGATCACCACATGGGCCCCATGATTGCGTACCGTCATTGGGGCATCTACCCGCCATACAATATCGCCATCTGGGACCTCTACCTCAACGATCAGGATGCCGCCCGTCCCCTGCTCTCCACGGTCAATACTTTTTGGGTGTTGGGTCTTCTCTCCGGCATCCCCCTTCTTTATCTCCTGACGATCTATCGAGGGAAAGAATCCCATCTGGAAGATGTCCTGGGGTCGGCGCGCTTCGCCAAACCGTTCGAGATCCTCCGTTCCGGGCTCGTCAAGAAAAGTGGCGTCGTTCTGGGACGGGCCAGCGTCCCCAGTTTGAGCTTTTTATTTTTCGCCTTGCCGGGCCTGAGAAAAACGGTGACCTTACGGCACGACGGAGAACAGCACGTTCTTCTCGTGGGTCCGAGCCGATCCGGTAAGGGAACGGGCGTGATCATTCCGACCCTGCTCGAATGGGGAGAATCGGTGGTCACGCTCGACATCAAAAAGGAAAACTGGCGGATCACCTCAGGATACCGTCAAGAGAAGGGGCATCATGTCCTGCTTTTCGACCCGGGCACCCATCCCGTCGATGCGCCCTGGTGCGCCCGCTGGAATCCCTTTGAAGAGATTCGCCGCCCCCATCTCATCAAAGACTGTCAGAATATCGTGGCCATGATCGTCAATACGGACGATGACGTGAAAGGCGAAGATCATTGGACACGGACAGGACGGGCTCTTCTCACCGGAACACTCCTGTACCTGTACCTGATCAACCATGCCAAAGAAGTGTCGCCGAATCCGGCACCGCTCGAGATGTACGAGCTGTCGATGGCCGGGATGATCAAGATCCTGACGAAACCGGGACAAAAGATTTCAGAGCTCATGAATCTTTTTTTGGCGATCGAAACAATGACGTTCGTCTCGAAACAGGCAAACGATCCTTTTCCCGAATGGGTCAGGATTGCTCAGGCCAACATCTCGTCGCAGGCCCAGGAGGTTCTGAACAAGGCGCCCGCCGAACTGTCGGGCGTTCTTTCGACAGGCCTCTCCTTCCTTCAGCTTTACCGGGATCCCGCCGTGGCGGCCAACATCAGCTCCTCGACGTTCCGAATCGAGGACCTTGTGCACGGCTATGCGCCGGACCGCGCCCAAGGAAAAACCACACCGATCAGCCTCTATCTTGCGGTCACCCCCAGCGACCAGGATCGCATGCGGCCCCTTCTTCGTCTTTTTTTCAATATGGTGATCAGAAATCTCATGGAGGATCTTCCTTCCCCAGAAGACTGGGAAAACCGCCTCAAGCTTCTTCTCATGATCGACGAATTCCCGGCGCTCAAATATATGTCCGTGTTCAAGGAAACCTTGGGCTATGCCGCCGGGTTCGGAATCAAAGTGGTATTGATCGCCCAGGACTTTGTTCAAATTGAGGACTCATACAAGAGAGCCGACATCATCACAACACACTGTGAGGTCCAGCTGGCCCTGGCACCGACGAACCAGGCCACGGCGGAACTCCTTTCTAAAACATTAGGGAAGACGACCGTGAATTCCGTCCGGTCGAACTACTCCGGCCACAGAATGAACCC
>JAPTWQ010000127.1:0-2339 GCA_028064945.1 Nitrospiraceae bacterium
AAAAATCGCCTTTTCTTCTCCGACACTTTTCCGACACTCAGGGGTTAAAAAGGGTTAAAACCCGTTTAAATGGATTAACAAGAAATCAAGAGCTGCATTGATGTTTTTTACAATACGTCTGAGAAGAAAAGGCGATTTTTCGGACTCAAAATCCGCCGACCTCACGGTCATAGGAGTTCGATTCTCCTCCCGAGCACCCAAGCCGATCCTTAAAATTCCCCATCCAGGATATACTCGGTCATTTTAATCTTAAAATCTTTCGTTAAAAGGGAATTTTGAGGGAAAATGGCCCATTGTAAAAAAAGGCAATAAAAGGTGGGAGCTTAAAAAAATGACACTCATTTTTCTGCCATTTGACTCACAGACCGCAGGATTCCTGGATCAATCCCAAGGAACTTCTATCCAAGATTTTCATGGCTAAAGCCAGACATTGAGCCCGAACATCATGGTCGTGACAGCTCCAACATAGGCCTCTGCCAAAGATTCGTAGGAGATATTTCCGTAAAATTCAAGGTGGGGTCCTGCCTGGACGGAGACTCCGCCATCGGCCTGAAGTCCTACAAGAGGGCCAGGAGAATCAAATGTTCCGACCACACCCCCAATCTGCCCGTTTAAAACCACAAATCGGCCGATCTGGTCGAGGGTGGAAAGGCCGGCAAATCCGAAATTTGACGATAAAAGGACAGGGACAAGGCTTGTCGCATTCGGAATGAATGGCGTATACGATTGGGTGTCGTATCCGGCAATCAGATGAAGGTCAGGTTTTTTCAGAAAATCCCAGTCAAAGGCGAACATCGTGTTATGATTCACCCCGAAAGGCGTCTTGCTTCCTCCCAGCGTGTCATAGGTGTATTCATATTCGCCGGAGAATGTGAGGGTTGGAAAAATGGAAAGGGTTCCGTTCAAAAGACCGCCACTTTGGAGAGCCCCATTCAGGAGAGCTTGCCCGTATCCGCTCCAGGGAAGCATGAACCACCCCTGACCATCGACTCTCACCCGGCCGATGGGAAGGTCAAAATGCCCATAAACCCCGGCATTGATCTCATTTCCGGCGAAAACATTCCCCACGTCCAGAAGATAAACCGTCTCACCGGGACCCTGGCCGTCGACACCGGCAAAAAGGTAGTCCTCAGGGGCGCTTGTCTGTCCTGCCGCAGAACCCACATAGATGTTGGTCCCCACCTGAAAATGGACAATATCCTTGATCAGGGGGGTTTCAACCGTAATTCCTGTCCCGATTGTTGATCCACCACTATAGCCGATGTCAACATTCTGGACATGGACATGGTAATCGGAGTTTTCAATCTCATAGGTGGAGGGCGACTGGAGGGGCGGAGGAACGGTTTCCTGAAAATTTATATTCTGGTCAAAGGTTTCAAGGGGCGGAAGGGACATTGAGAGGACCTCAAGGGTTTTCCTGTCCTCCCGGATTTTTGCCCGGTCTTCCCGAGAAAGTGCCGGATCTTTTGCAAGCTTGTCAAGGATCCCTCGCGCGCGAATCATCGCTCCCTGTTCCATGAGAAGCTCCGCCTTCAGCCGCAAAAGAGTCCTGTCTCCTGGAAACTGACGGAGTCCTTTGTCCAGGATAGAGATCCCGTCCCCCGGCCGATGTATTTTTCTGGTGATTCTCCCCCCGAGCGTGTAGGCTTGGTAATTTTTGGGGTGGAATTTGATGTAGTTGCCGATTTGCTTTTCCGCCAGGAGATATTTTTTCAGGGCGACGTTGTGCTTGATCGTTCTCCAGTCATGGTCGACATAGGGTTCTTCTGGCGGACCCGATGCACGGGCCTGGGAATACCAGAACAGAGATCCGGACAGGTTGGCAAAAAGACAAATCAAAAAAAAGGCCGGGTGCGACCCGGCCTTTCTGAGTCGAGATCGCATTACCGGGAATGTCTGTGCATTTTGGCATGGTAACCCGCCTGGTGGGTGGGCGAATAGAGAGCGACAATCCTTTCGTGAGCCCCCCGCATGATTTCCCTGGTGGCCTCTCGATGGGGTCCCCCTTCAAGGGCTGACCATCGGCCTCTTTCTAATCGATGGTCATCGCCGTCATGATGCAGGGATGCTTCTGGGGACTCACGATCCTGAAGATCCCGTCCATTCCGGTCAAAATCTGAAGAATTTGTCCGCAATTCTCTGAGTCTGATCCTGAGAAGAGCAATTTTCTTCTTGACTGCGGCGATGTCCGCCGTAAGGTCCGGGTTCGGCCTCTCTGCCCGTAGCGTTCTAAGCCGGGCCCGGAGCCTGGCGATCTTCGCCTTGACTGCGGCGATGTCCGCCGTAAGGTCCGGGTTCGCCCCCTCCGCCCGTAGCGTTCTAAGCCGGGCCCGGAGCCT
>JAPTWQ010000127.1:2439-5122 GCA_028064945.1 Nitrospiraceae bacterium
TCTCTGCCCGTAGCGTTCTAAGCCGGGCCCGGAGCCTGGCGATCTTCGCCTTGACTGCGGCGATGTCCGCCGTAAGGTCCGGGTTCGCCCCCTCCGCCCGTAGCGTTCTAAGCCGGGCCCGGAGCCTAGCGATCTTCGCCTTGACTGCGGCGATGTCCTCTTTCAGGTCCGGGTTGTTGGGTTTTCCCGATGATAGGGTTTTCAATCGATGTTCAAGGCGTGAAATTTCATTCTTGATATCCAGTGTGTCTGCCGTCAGGTCCGGATTGCTCACTGAAACCAATCTTGCGGGACTGGTTGACGGGTTAGACCGTGACGTCGATTCTTTCGCAATCCCCACTCCTGCCGCTGCGAGGAAAAGGATGCCGATGACCGGCACCGCTTTCTTGAACTTCATGGACGCACTCCTATGTGGGTTGTCAATAAACAATACAAACAATACGTGGAAATCTATCAGATACGAACAAAAAAAGATGTGACGAAAATCATGCCTTTGAGACTCTCTTCAACGCACACTCCTCTTCCCACATCCACCTCACGGAAGCATGCCGACAGGACAGAGCGATGCCAATGCGGTGTGGTTCCGGATCGGCGTGTTGCGCTACAACCTCCTGCAGGTGTTCAAGCGGGATCTTCTGCCGGCGGCCTGTATTAGCTTTCGCCTGCCGACACTTCGCTGGACGCTCTTTGCCCTTCCCGGAAAATTCGTACGTCCTGCCCGGGCACCCGACAAACGTCGGCCGGGACGTCTTTAATGATTACAAGAGTCTCTCCCCGTTGAACCTTGACGGTCTTTTTTCCAGGGGCAAGCTCCCCTCCCTTGCACATGACGCATTTCATTGGACTCTCCTTTTTCTGAAATCGGGACTCCATTTTCCTCTCTTCCAGACTGCAAAACCTCCGTCTTCTTCCTGTAATCCTCTCACAACTTTCCTGTCACAAGAACTGGTTATTCTGCAAGAGATAAGTTCTGTCAATCCATTCGGGGAGGTTCCGATGCCCGTCTCCTGTCTCCTTCTTCCTACTTCCGCCGACAACAACAGCACCCTGGAGGTTCGATGGGCCCGTTCCTCGGACGACCTCCTCAATGCCCAGAAACTTCGAGCGCTTGCCTTCGGATTTTCTCCTCCGGAGTGTCCATACGGAGAAATCGTCCCCGAATGCGACATCTTCGATGCCTTTGCCCGGCACTTGATGGTCCTCGACACGAGAACGGGTCACTGCGTCGGGACATACCGCCTCCTTGGACCGGAAGGAGCGCGAAGAGCCGGCGGCTTTTACACGGAATCCGAATTCGACATTTCCACCATCTCCCCCTTTCTCGCCGAAACAGCCGAGCTTGGAAGGTCCTGCGTCCACCCGGACTATCGGAAGGGAAGCGTCATCGCCCTACTTTGGGCAGCACTGGCCCGGACATTGATCACCGAAAAGATCAAATATCTGATGGGTTGCGCAAGCGTCGACCTGACCAACCCAGATCTCGATCCGAACGAGATCTGGAGCTATCTTTGCCGGAATGGCGGGGGGATCCATCCATACAATGTTGTTCCTCATCGTCCCTTTCCCAGTCTTACGCACCTGAACGGGGATGGCCGGGCTCCTGCTCTTCCACCCCTTCTCAAGGGGTATCTCAGAATTGGAGCCCGATGTATCGGGTATCCTGCCCATGATCCCGTTTTCAGGACGGCCGACTTCCCGATGTGGCTCTCCCTCTCCGAAATGAATGGCGCCTATACGCGGCACTTTTTCAGAACTGGCAAGAAACAGCCATGAGCCTATCCCAAAGCGTTCCCCCAACCCTCTCCCTTCCCCTCCGGTCCCTCCGGGGCGTCAGAGCGGCAACCCATCTGGCGCGGGGGATTTTTATTCCCAAAGTTCCTGCTCCCTCCGGAGAAGATCCCTTGGCCGTGTGGTGCCGGGACCTCCTTTTACGGCTCGGCGTCCGCATGGAAATTTCCGGGGCTGATTTTCCTTCCGGACCCTGCCTCCTGGTCTCCAATCATGTCTCCTGGATGGACATCCTCGTCATCCGCGCCCTTCTCCCGGCCCGCTTCATCGCCAAGGAGGAGATCGCTCTCTGGCCCCTGGTCGGAAGATCGGCCCAGGCGGCGGGGACTTTTTTCATCGCCAGAAAGCGTCTTTCCTCCTTTCGGAATATCTTCGAGCAAGTGAGAGTGACACTTGAAAACGAAGAGTGCGTGGCCGTCTTTCCGGAAGGAACCACGACCTGCGGAGAACGTCTCCTCCCTTTCAGAAGCGGGCTTTTCGAGGCGGCCATCCGAACGGGACGTCCCGTCCTTCCCCTCTGCCTGAACTATGAAACTCCCGACCGTCGTCCCCTGAGATCAATCGCCTACACCGGAGGGGAAAGCTTCGCCCGCTCCTTCTGGAGAACCCTTGGCGAGCCCCTAATCACCGTCCGTATTCAGGTCTTTTCTCCTCTCTTCCCGATGGGGCGCTCCCGCAGGGAGCTCTCTCTTGAGTCATGGAATATCCTTCGGTCCGCTCTTCAACCTTCTTCCTGACTGACGCTAGGCAATCCCCGTCTCCTCGGAGCAGCAATTCCAAATTTGGACCGGTCGATCCAAAAAACGTGGAGTCCGGGAGCCGTTGGGGTCTCTGAGAAGGGAGGGAGAGGGGGTGTGCCGGGGATTCCGTTTCCGAAGGAGGAATGAAAAGAGGC
>JAPTWQ010000005.1 GCA_028064945.1 Nitrospiraceae bacterium
GTTTCTGGCGAAGGAGCACAAGCTCTGACGGCCGGATCACAAACCTTCCCGTCCGAACTCCGGCGGGTCACGCAATCGAAGGAGGTCTCGATGAAGAAACTCTTGGCGCCACTCATTCTGGGAACCATCGTTCTTGGAGGTTGCACCCTGGCCATGCCCGAAGCCCCAATGAATCCGATGGTCGATACGAAAAAACCCGTGGGTCTCAAATCGACGGAAGTCTGCAACGGCACCTTCGCCGCCGACACGACGACGGACAGCGGCAAGACGATCCTCGATGCCGCAAGAAAGGTCGGAATCAAAAAGATCTTTTCGATCCAGTACGAGACGAAGGATTATATCTTCTTCACCCGCTTTTGCGCGGTGGTGAAGGGAACATAGAAGAGAGAGCGAAAAGTTTTGTCGAAAGAAGGGGCCACACCACTCTTTGTGTTGTGGCCCTTATCGTTTAGGATGGGGGTGGGACTTATTTCTTTATGAGTCGTTTCAATATCCGGCCTCTGTTTGAAAAGCCCATTCACAAATAAAAAGAGACTGCCTGTAGCGATATGCGTTTCAATCACGTGATGATCAGAAGAATCAAGATGAAAGACACTCTTTGAGTTTCAATGAAGAGAATCTCTCTGGGAAGTAAAGCTGACAAGAGCGTCTGGAATCTTACATCGTCTGACATTTCTTGAAACCCTCCGTCATATCCCCTAGAATCCACAGAAATACCAATCGGATCGTGATGGAATGTTCCGAAGGAGGAACAACAATAAGTGTTGGAGTCTGCATGAGCTCTTATCGGAGACTCTTGGAAAAAGGAAGAGACAACCAATTACCGCAAGCCAAATTAATGTAAGTGCTTCGAATGGACCCATCACTATATTTGGAAATCATGGTGTGTGTGTTCAGTTCCCTTGGGATTCGTACTCGATAACTCTTCCTCTCGGACGTTCGACCTACGATGGGTCAATAACGGCTACATGGGACGGAATACTTGTTAACGGACAAGCTGCCGTTTTTGCCGTGTGGGGAGCTTCTGGCCCTCTAGCTCACGGAGGATGGTATGGATTGCTGGCGCTAACGTGTTTATATTAACAACCAATATCCAGCGGGTATCTGAGTACAAACGGGGTGAACTTGAATGGCGGCACTGTTCAGTGGGAGTCCAAGTCTTATGGCACTTGGGTCAACACTCTGTGCAACGGGTGGCAACAAGTAGGGAACTCTGTGAATGTCATTCTTCAACCCGGCGGGTGTTGGAGCGGGCTCGGTTCCAATTCTATTGTTGTAGGAGTCAACTCTTGCAACGGTAATGCCTGTTAACAACCAATATCGGCAGGGACTATAAACGGTAGCTCTGTAAATGCTGGAGCCGGAGACATTAGCACGTTGGGCGTTTCGACACTTTACGCCCCTGGTTCCTATTATGGCCCGGTAATACCACATGGATTTTATAATGGAGTGTGGGGGGCGCCTGAGCCGTATTATGGGTATTTAATTGCCCCACACCTTTGCATGAAAGTTGCCTCAAGCGGTTGGTCGACAGTCTTGATTTCTAACTGTTAACAACCAATCTACTCGGGAGTCATCAACATGAACGCAGGCCCCGCAGTCAGCCAGTGTGCGGGAGATTCAAACACATGTGGAGGTGGGGCAGGCTATCAAGGGCATGAATGGTTTGCCGGGTTTTACATAGGTGGGCAGGAAATATGTTATGTAAATTGGGGCGCGTTCGGAAACACAGGGATTTTCCTCATGCCTTGCGTTTAAGTTTGAAAAGCTTTCTCTTATTACCAATAATTGTAAACCGGCCCAAAGATAATAAATCCCGTCCAGAACCAGTCGCATCCTCCACAATTGTTGTTGTACTCCTGATTCTGAAGAACCTCCGCCTGTCCGTTCACCATGATCCCTGTCCACTCGAAGCTGGCCACGCTATTGTATCCAAACGGCCAAACCATCTGTCCCATCGGAAGACAGGTGTTGATCGGATAGGCGCCGAACGTTGACGATCCTTCTCCGGGAGGCTGAGAGATCGTGACACACACGCCATGATTCCCGGTCAGATTGATCGGATTGGGCCCTGTGGTGGTAAGCGACCCCGAGTAGATTGGTTGGCCTCATGCCAAGCCGAACCATCCCTTCCGGGGGGTCAACAGCCTTGTGCGTAATAGATCCCTGACGAATTCACCATACAAAGGTTTGGGGCGATCACCGTTCCGGACAATGGATTTGTGCACCCTGCCGCAGGATCCCCTCCTCGATGAACAGTAGCGCCGATCGCCTGCCAGCCTGAGCAAAACGTACTCACCACTGTTCCCGCCGCTATCCCAACATTTTGCAAATACCCGTATGAAAGGTTGATTGGTTGTCCATTCGTGTTGATGGACTGCGATGAAATGGACCCGGATGTAACGGAATTTCCGTTCGTGTTGATCGAACCCGTCGAAAGATTCTGAGTACTGGTCCACCCGTTTTGGCTCGTCAGGTTGTAGGTCTGCACCTGGTTTGCATTATTCAGGTTGTTTCCGTTCATGTTGATGTTCGTCTGCATCTGGTTCGCCTGGGGAAATCCTGGCACGTTCGAGCGATAAAGGAAGTCCTGGGGCATATTGTTTGCGTTGAACTGCTGAAGGGCGATCAGGCTTCCCGGTCCCACTCCGGTGAAAGGGTATTGAGAAAAACTCGCCTTCCAGGTTCCTCCCGCTCCCTGGAAGCAGTTCGTTCCGCAGATCCCGGGAAGGGACTGAATATCTGAGGTGGGGACAAATCCTCCCTGGGCCCCGATCAGAGTCGCAAGCTGGTTCAGATGCGAGCCGGCCGGGGGCGTTCCCCCCTGGGTGACCACGGCTCCGACAAGAATGCCCGGACTGGGCTGAAGGATTTCCCCGACCACCGTCTGACCGTAGGGATCGACGGAGGTTGTCCCGGCCGGAAGGAACCCGGTGGCGATAAGGGCGGATACCGGAATGACCGCCGGCTTGGTGTCCGTGGCGACTCCTTCAATGGCTCCGGCATAGGCCTTGGTATACCCGGCCAGGCCGTCCGAGACTTGCCGGATCTGCTGCGCCGTCGTCTGATCCATGAGCGCGTGATGCTGGGTTTCAAGCCAGAAAGGCACCGTATTCGCGATCAGAATCGTTCCGAGGGCCGTCGCAAGAGTCATTCCAAGCAAAGATGAATTTCCCCGATCATTCAGATGAAAATCCGTCAAGGATTTCAGAAAGCGATGTCTTGACATTGATCAACCCTCCCAAAAAGACACGATGGCTCCGTTCGGAACGAACGACGGAACGCTGATGGAAACAGAGATTCCCGAGGGGGAGACAAAAGTTCCTTTTTTGTTCACCCCCACAAGAAGCGATCCGAAGGATTTGGCAAACTCCGGCCCCATCACAGCTCCTGGCGAATAGATGAGTGAGGCGGAAGGGGTGATCCAGGACCAGGCGACCCCGCCCGAAACGGCATTTCCGAAGGTCGGCGGAATGACCGTCCCGGCAGGAAGAATCAGCGCCGAAAGGGGGATTGTCCCGCTATAGCCGGGTCTCCCGTCGAGATAGTTTGCCACCGCCTCGCGATACAACTGGAACAGGGTCGCTTCCTGATTCGCCTCGAGATTGATCCGGTTCGCGTTTTCAAGGACCGGAACGCTCGTCTGCGAGACCGTCAGGAACATCCCGCCCAAAAGGAGACCGAGAGGCAGTATGGCCATGAGGAGCCACATGGAGACATCTCCTTTTCAGTCAGACACCCAGGTAATGGTGTTTATTCCGGAAGAGCAGACTCCCTGGGCCATTTGCACCGTCACGGGCTGGATAACCGACGATCCGTTCACCATGACCTGATACCAGGAATTTCCCTCAGTCGTCTGTTCGAGGATTCTCATACACCCTGAAGACGTTATTCCTGAAAGAGTGATCGAGAAAGTGCTGTAGTTTCCGGTCACCGTGTAGAAGGATGTTCCTGTCGGCCCTTGGAGCGTCGACAGATTTCCCGGGACGATCATGCTGCTCGGCACGGATTTCGCGGAAATGAGAGCGGAGGTCAGGTCTCCGGTCCCATAGTTTCCCGGGCTTGCCACCTGCCGGACGCCTGTCTGAATTTCGAAGGCTCCGGAAGAGGCGATGGCGCTGGTCGTGCTCGAGAAGGCGAACTTGAAAACGCCCACAAGGGCGGCCAGGAGAATAATCCCTAGCCCGATCCCCAGAAGAATGCCCATTGGCCCCTGGTCGACCCCGCCTCGTTCATCTGACAAGGTCCGGAGAATCTGGAGTCGATTCTGTTTCCACCAGGAAATTGTCTTTGTCATTATTCTCCTCCATTAATCAAGGTGGTATTTCATTATACTACTTATTTGTTTACCGAAAAACTTTTTCTCAGATCCCCAGGCCGCCCATCGCCTGCTGCACGATCTGGAGTATCCCGATCCCCAGAAGGCCAATCGCCACGGCGGCCAGCGTCATGGCGCCGTAATTCAGGTATTGGGCCTGACGTTCGATTTTCGGCAAGCCGTCCTCCTTCCAGTCCCGCGCGAATTCTGCCAGGGCCTGTCCCAACTCGCCATATTTTTCCCGAAGGGACAGGCGGACAATGATCTCCTCCGACGGGAACCGGGTCCGGCTCCTCTCCATGGCTTCGCCCAGCTTTCCGGTCCGCCTGTAGATTTTCATGATGGGAAAAATCCGCGCCCGGAGGTACGGCGGCGCCGTTTTCCGGATCTGTTCGAAGGCGGCCATGACGGGAATGCCCGATTCCAGCATGGCGGACAACCCCAGCAGAAATTCCGTTCCCAGCATCATCCGGTAGATGGACCAGGGCGGGAGACGGTCGAGAAATCTGCGACCCGGAAATTCGCGCCGCAGAGACCACCACACGACAAGAACTCCGACAAAGGGAGAGAGGACGATCAAAAGCCAAAAATGCTGCACAAAGGAAAAAAGATCGAAAGAGACCCGAGCCAGACCGAACAAGCGATCGCTGGAAATTTTGAATGACTGGAAAATCTTGGGCAAGAGAGAATCTGAAATATAGACGGTCACCGCCCCCGCGTTCAGAAACAGAAAGGCAGGCTCCCGGAGAGCTCCCAAAAAGGTTCTC
>JAPTWQ010000025.1 GCA_028064945.1 Nitrospiraceae bacterium
GTTGGTCAGATCTGTCTTTTCCGAATCCGCCGAAACGAGAGGTTCAGCCCGGATACCCAGCTGGGACAACAGCGAGAAGGCTGTCCGGATATCCCGAAGGGAGGGAACATTGGAAATTTCAAGACCTCCCCCAAGAAGAGAGGAAAAAAGAATAGGAAGGGCAGAGTTTTTCGACCCTGAAACGATGACTTCCCCGCGTAATGGGGATCCCCCGACGATATGAAACCGATCCACCCCGACTAGCCTTTCTTCCAGAGAACGATTCGATCCAGACCAAGGATATCCGGAAAAACCAGTGGCCCCCCACAACCGGAAACAATTCCTTCCTCCGATCTGAAAAAATCTCCCTGGCAGGATCCAATTTCCACTGCAGCCACCCCTCCCGAAGAAAGAAGACCCGGCAAGACCGCCATCAGTCTTCTGTAAAAAACCAGTCCATCCGGTCCACCGTCAAGAGCTTCCCTTGGCTCATAAAACAGGATTTCCGGATCAAGACAGGCAATGTCTCCGGAAGCAATATAGGGAGGATTGGAAACGATCAGATCGAACCTCTGGTCCAACCGCAGCATTTCCGTCCAGTCTCCATGAATGAAATGGATACGGGACTGGACGCCATGAAAAAGAGCATTTTTGCGTGACACTTCCAATGGCATAACAGAACGGTCGACCGCAAGACAACGGGCCTTTGGAAATTCTTTCAGAAGAGAAATGCCAAGGACCCCGCTTCCGCATCCCAGATCAAGGATCCGTTGTGGACTTCGAGAATCAAGGACACGGAGAACATTTTCGACAAGAATCTCCGTTTCCGGTCGGGGAACCAGCGTGCCCGGAGCGACTGCATAGCGATCTTCCAGAAAAGGAACCGACCCTGTGATCAGATGAAAGGGTTCTCTCTGACAACGCCTTTCCACCCAGGACGCGTAACAAGCCGACAATTCGTCCGGCAAAACCTCCCTGTCTCTGGTCCAGGCGGCCAGGGGATCTCCGAGAAGTTCCCCCAAAAGGTCACGGGATTCCCGCGCAGAACCTTCCGGAAGACAGGAGAGCCTCTCTTCTCCCCACTTCAGCCAGTCGACGATCCGGCTTCCGGCAGCGGGTTTCCCCTTTTGTGCCCGAATCATTCAAGACGCTCGATTTCCAGAGCTCTCTCCTGCGCCCTCAACGCATCGACAAATGGATCAATATTTCCTTCCATCACCTGGTCCAGCTGATACAGGGTCATTCCGATCCTGTGATCCGTGACCCTGTTCTGGGGAAAGTTGTACGTCCGGATTCTCTCCGATCGATCCCCCGTTCCCACCTGGCTTTTTCTGTCCGAAGCGATCTGTTCGTTCTGTCGGGTCTGCTCTTTTTCCATCAGGCGCGCACGAAGAACTTTCATGGCCTTGGCTTTGTTTTTTAGCTGGGATCGTTCGTCCTGACAGGAAACCACAATATTTGTCGGTAAATGTGTGATCCGGACAGCCGAATAGGTCGTGTTGACGCTTTGCCCCCCTGCACTGGAGGCACAGAACGTATCAATCCTCAAATCCTTCGGGTCAATTTGCACATCCACTTCCGAGGCTTCCGGAATCATTGCCACCGTCACGGTCGACGTGTGAATCCGTCCTCCGGCTTCCGTCACCGGAACACGCTGGACTCTGTGTACACCGCTTTCAAACTTCAGCTGGCTGAACGCTCCATGGCCCTGGACATAAATAATGGTTTCGCGAGCCCCTCCTATTTCGGTGTCATTCGTTTCCATGACCTCGAAACGAAATCCCTTGCGTTCAATGAAACGAAGATACATTCGGGCCAGCTCGCGGGCAAAAAGGGCAGCTTCTTCCCCTCCTGCCCCTGCGCGGATTTCCAGAAAGAGATTTCGGGAATCCCTTTCATCTCTGGGGAGGATCGAATCAAGAAGCCGGGACTCAACATCCTGGAGTTCAAGACTCAGCTTTTTTTCTTCCTGAGGAACCAGATCCAGAAAATCCGGGTCCTGCCTCAACTCCTGCAGGTCCTTCTGCTGGTCTATAATCCGGAGATAGTTTTCATAGAGGGAAACAATAATAGAAAGCTCGGATTGATCCCGGGCCAGCTTCATGTATATGGCAGGGTTGCGGGAAACCTCCGGGTCCGCCATCTTGCCGGAAATCTCCCGGTAACGTTCCCGCATCGATTCAAGTCTGGGACGGACCTTTTCAATGATTCCCGCCGTTGACAAAATTTCCTCTTACTTCTTGCCCTGTGCATACTTTTTCATAAACCGATCCACGCGTCCCTCGGTATCGACAATCTTCTGGGTTCCTGTAAAAAATGGATGGCATTCATTACAGATATCCAGCTTTACATTGCCGATTGTTGTCCGCGTGACAAACGTATTACCACAAGCACAAACAACTGTGGCCACCTTATACTCCGGATGAATCCCGCTTTTCATTTCTTTCTCCCTTTCTGATTTTAAGGAAGGAACATGTCCTTCCATGCCTGAATGAAAGGACTAGCCTTTCATCATTCTTTCCAAAAACTCCTTGTTTCCTTTTGTCCCCTTCATATTACTGAGCAAGTACTCCATATCATCCTGGGGGTTGTTTGAATTGAGCGCCTTGCGGAGTATCCAGATCTTGTTCAGGTCATCCTTGTCGAGCAGAAGTTCTTCCTTTCGGGTTCCGGAAAGCGTGACATTAATGGCCGGGAAGATTCTCCGATCGGATAAATGTCTGTCCAGATGAAGCTCCATATTGCCCGTTCCCTTGAACTCCTCAAAAATCACATCATCCATCCGGCTCCCTGTATCAATAAGGGCGGTGGCAATGATCGTCAGGCTTCCTCCTTCCTCGATATTGCGGGCAGAGCCGAAAAAACGTTTCGGCCGTTGCAACGCGTTCGAGTCCAGTCCTCCGGAAAGAACCTTTCCGGAGGGAGGGGCCACCGTATTAAAGGCCCGGGCCAAACGCGTAATGCTATCCAGGAGAATGACGACGTCTTTTTGGGACTCTGCCAATCTCTTGGCTTTCTCCAAAACCATTTCGGCTACCTGAATATGCCTTTGCGGCGGCTCATCAAAAGTCGAGCTGACGACTTCACCCTTGACTTGCCGAACCATATCCGTCACTTCTTCCGGTCGTTCATCAATCAGCAAGACAATCAGAACGATATCCGGATAATTTTTGGAGATGGCCTTGGCAAGACCCTGGAGCAGCATCGTCTTTCCGGTTCGGGGGGGAGCAACAATCAAGCCCCTCTGACCTTTTCCGATAGGCGTCACCAAATCCATGACGCGCATGGAAAGATCTTCCTGGGAATGTTCCAGCCTGATCCTTTCCATCGGATAGAGCGGCGTCAAATTGTCAAAGAGAATCTTTTCGCGGCCGGAGTCAGAATCTTCAAAGTTGACCTTCTCCACTTTCAGCATCGCAAAATAGCGCTCTCCCTCCTTGGGAGGACGTATTTGGCCCCAGACGGTGTCTCCCGTTCTCAGATTGAACCTTCGGATTTGGGAAGGAGAAACGTAGATATCGTCCGGTCCGGGAAGGTAGTTATACAGGGGAGACCGGAGAAAACCAAACCCGTCCTGGAGAATTTCAAGAACACCCTCTCCAGTGATAGGCCCGTTTTTATCCGATTGCGCCTGCAGAAGGGCAAAGATCAGATCCTGTTTCCGAAGGTTGACTGCCCCTTCTATATGGAGCTCCTTGGCCACCTCGGTCAGTTCCGCAATACTTTTCTCTTTCAATTCCGCAAGATTCATAAAAACCTCTCGCCCATCCGCATAAACCTGAAACAGGAAAGACGGACAGACAGTTATCGTTCAGGAACCAAAGCGGTTCCCCTCTCCCAAAATAACGATGGTAAAAGGCTCAAAGACTTTTACCCGCTGCTCCGACGGACTTTTCCGTCCAGAGTCTTCTGCCCGGGATGACTTTTCTCTCCGGGAATGACCAGACGAAGAGTGCTTTTTCGAATCCAACACAGGAAGGAACGAATGGTCAGGATGTTTCCGGTCCCTCGACTACGGGAGTCAAACCGGAAGTCGCATGATGCCCCCAAAAAATTTAGACGGATCAGACCTTCAGCAGATTTCATAAGGCTTCCAAGGGGGTTTTTCGCAAGATCGATCCAAAAGGGGACGACCGGTCCGCCAGCCGCCATATTCTGACTTGCGACGGTGCCAGGAGCGGTGAAGGCATGTTTGTCACATCTTCAGGCATGCATATTGAGTATCAATATATGAAGACGGGTCGGTTGTCAAGAAATGTTTGGGGAGCGATGTCGAGCTCCCCAAACCTCGTGTACTGATCTTACTTTGCTGCTGTGTTCAGAAATTCCGGTTTCAGGTTACCGGCAGCTTCTTCATGAACAGGCTGTTTGGAAACCCAGTCTGCAGAACCGGTCACACAATCCATGTCACCGCCGCATCCAAGGCTTCTTTCGTAAATAACAGCTTCCCATGCCTGCTTGTCCGTAATCTGACCGGCGCTGACAAAACCAACCATTGCGGGCTGGAGGGGAGATCCGTTAGAAACAACCCAGAACATTTCACCCGCTGTCCGGACTTGCTCAAACTGATGATTGGTAAAATTCCGGGGACCGGGATCCATACCCGCCGCGCCAGGACCATTGCCGTCACCGGCCACGCCGTGGCAGGTGTAGCAGGTACCTGCTCCATTGAACACTTCCTTACCCTTGGCAATCATGTCTGCCGTAACGGGGAAGGGGGGTTTCATTGCTTTTGCTGCAGCCAGCTGGTCCGCAGGAACGCGGGGCTTCAGAATGTCCAGCTCAGCAGCAAAAGATGACGCTGTGGCAAAGCCCAGCACAGCAGCACCCATGACAGCCACTGTCCACATCCTCATAAGGTACGCCCTCCATACAAATAAGAATTTGGTTAACAGAACAAAACTCCCCCCCTTACCATTGACCGGAAGGCCAAAAGTGAACCTGGCTTGCAAGTCAAGGCACTAGGGTTGTCGGGAACCGGACCCATTCAATCATGCCCTGTCACCATTGTCAAGATGAATTCACTGCCC
>JAPTWQ010000113.1 GCA_028064945.1 Nitrospiraceae bacterium
GCCCATAACGCCGATTCAAGGAGATGTTCCTGAAAAGATTTCATTTTGGCCAACTCTCCCCGAATCGGGATGATGGGAGAAGGGCTGTTGCCCGCATTCAGCCGATTCCGTACTTTTGTCACCCGATCCCTAAGACAATTTACGATTTCGGTATCTTCGTCCAGAAGGCGGACGGCTTCCAGATTGGAAGCCAGAACGGAAGGGGGCAGGGCGGTGGAGTAGACGAATCCCCGTCCTCTCGATAGGAGCAATTCTCGGTAATCCGGATGACAGACGACAAATCCTCCCAGTCCTCCGAGTGCTTTTGAAAAGGTTCCTGTCAGGATGACCCGTTCCGGATCCCATGTCTGTCCGGCGTGCTCAAATCCCCCTCGCCCTCTGGGTCCGAGGGTTCCCGTGGCGTGGGCTTCATCCACGAGGAGAAGGCCATTCCAGTCCCGTACAAGCTGCAGAAAATCCGGAAGAGGAGAGAGGTCTCCTTCCATACTGAAAAGGGATTCCGTCACTATCATGAACCGGGGGGGGCTTCCCTGTTTTTGGAGGCGTCTTTCAAGGTCTTTTTTAATCCAGTCAATGTCATTGTGTGGAAAAATTTCGGTTTCAAGCCGGGACAGACGGATCCCGTCAATTAAAGATGCGTGGTTCAGAGTGTCGGAGTACAAGACCTCAACAATTCCTGAAAGGGCTCCGATTGCCGACAGGTTGGCCTGGTAACCCGTTGTGAAAACAAGGGCGGAGGGGCCATTTTTAAAAGAAGCGATGGCGATCTCGAGATCCCGGTTCAAGGGATGATTCCCCGAGAGCAGACGGGAGCCTGTGGCTCCCGTCCCGGATATCCGGAGTTCCTCGACCGCCCGTTCAATGAGGCGGGGATGTCTGGACAGATGCAGGTAGTCGTTGGATGCAAGGGAGATCTCTCCCCGGGGGGGAAGTTCCTTGCGTTGTCCCCTGCGCTCAATGTCCTGCAAGAGATGGTCGTTGATTTCAAGATACTCCGGATTTCCCATCGAACTTGTCTCCTTTTTGAAAAATCTCTCCCACCAGGGCCTTTCCTGTCGAAGGGGAAAACAAACGGGAGCGTCCGGTAAAGAGAACAGGCGTTCGGGAAAGATAGGATAAGGCATGCGCTCGTTCCCGTTCGTCCAGTTTTCTGGAGAGGAGGATCATTCGTCCTCCGGCGGAGTTCCCCTCTCTTTTGAGATGTGGAAGCCGCAGATATCCAAAGTTCCGGAGAGCGATATAGCCTGTTGTATATTCCGGATTGTCGGACGCACACAGCTCGAGGAGAAAATCCGAAAGGCCCTCGACCTTGCTTGCGATTTGCAGCGCATCCACAAATCTCCGCCCGGATCCGACAGGATGATGTTGTTCTTCCAGAAGGGCTTGTCTGATTGCCGGCAGCATTCCAAAGTGGGTGACCCGGACCCCCCGGTTTTCCGGGATCCACCGTTCTCCGTCCGGAAAGAGGAAGGACGCTCCCGACAGGCCGCTTTCCGTTCCCTTCAGAATATCGTTGAACCATTGCGTCAGAGAAGCCGTGTCGACGGTTTCCCGATACCCGATCGTTTCCACCAATTCAGAAAGAAAAGAGAGCGTCTCCTGATGGGAAGAACTGTCGAGACAGTGGACAGGGAGGAGCGTTTTTCTTAAGACCGATGATCTTTTCACAGGTTCAACCCGGATGTTCAGGGACGGGAGGATCCCGTCCTGATTCCGACTTGAGGTGAGCCCCTGTTCGGTCAAGGCAAGAAGCTTGTCTTGAAGAGAACTTCGTTCGACCAGGTCTTCACCGCCTGAAAGATGTTTCTCTCCCGAGAAGGCGCGCATCCGGATACTGAAAAGATCCTCCTCGGGATGGCCGGTTTCCTCTTTCTCTTCGCTCACGGGAGATGGGGTTCTGTCAGGTTGAATCCCAGGTCCTTGATCATGCGGATATCCTCGTCCGGAGGACGTCCCATCCGGGTGAGATAGTTTCCGATCATGACGCCGCTCGCGCCATGATGAAAGATTTCGGGGTGACGGGAACCGAGAGCGGTCACGCGTCCTCCGCAGATCCGGACCTCCTTTTCAGGCAGCATGAAACGGGTGACGGCAATGGATCGAAGGGCATCTTTTGCTTCGATTCCTGCGCCCTGATCATAAAGGGGTGTTCCGGGGATCGGCACCAGAAAATTGATTGGCACAGAGTCGACATCGAGTTCCCGCAGGGTCTCCAGAAGTCCAACCCTGTCCGCATCGGTTTCACCCAAGCCGAAAATCCCTCCCGAGCAGACGGAGATGCCTTGCTCCTTGGCTTTCCGGATGGTGTCGATCCGCTCCTCGTAGGCATGGGTGGTGACAATGTTCGGAAAGAATTCTCGTGACGTTTCCAGGTTATGGTGCAGACGGTTCAGGCCAGCTTCCCGCAGTGTTTCCAGAACCGAGCGGGAGAGGATTCCAAGAGTGGCACAGGACCAGATTCCGACATCGTTGCGGACAGTTTCGATGGCGCGGGAAATCCCCCGGACATCGGAGGGATCCGAAAGCCCCCGGCCGCTGGTGGCGACGCAAAACCGACGGGCACCGTTTTCCTTTGCCAGAGTTGCTGTTTTGCGAATGGTTTCCGGCGGAGTGAGCGGGAATTCAGGAGAGATGGTTTGATGATGCGAGGATTGAGAGCAGAAGTGACAATCCTCTGAACACCCGCCGGATTTCGCGTTCATGACGGTACACGGGTCGATCTCTCGTCCCCGGAACGTTTCCCGAATCCTGTCGGCTCCGGACTGGATCAGGGGGGAAAATGAATCCGGCAAAGAAAAGAGCCATTGGGCTTCCTCTCTGGCGATACCCTCTCCCCCGCACGCTTTTTCAATCATTTCCGAAAGCCTTTGCATCTTTCCTGGTGTTTCCCGATTCCCGGGTTCCGTGCTAATAATATCCATAGAAGTCCATTTCCCTCATGTTTTTACTTTGAAGATCCCCATCACTGCGTTCGACCCGGCTTCCAGAAGCATTCCGGAAGACGTTGAGACACACATTTTATCCCTCGGAGGTCCCGTTATCAAAACACTGGAATGCTTCGACGCAAAATGGGTTAAGACGCTGTCAAAAGAATGCGGATATGAGCCACTCTCGACGATTGCCTCTGCCTTCATGAAGAACAAAGCGCCTTTGACGGGGGGCTTGCAGGGAGATGAATCTTGTTCCACGAACAGATAATGGCGAAGGAGAACATTCAGTCCCGGAAAGCTCTTATGAGCCGGATTTTGACGGCTCCTGTCACGATGGAGCAGCTGAAGAAACGTCTCAGGATCAGTTTTTCCCTGGCGTTTTTTTTCTTTGTCGGACTTTTTCTTGCAACAAGCTGGATGTTTGCCTCTTTCATGCGGGCGGAAGACCGATGGACCCATTATTCCGAAGAAAAGCTCCTTCTGGTCCGGCTGGTGTCGGATCTGAAGGATGCGGAAACCGGACAACGGGGGTATCTGATCACCGGAAATGAGGAGTATCTCTCTCCCTACAGGAAAGCCCGTTCGCGAATCCAGGAAGACATGCGGTCTGTCTCCGGGATCGAAAAACTGGATGTGCGTCTGAACGGCCTGAGAAAGGTTCTTCTTCGTCTGGTCCACCAGAAAATGGGAGAATTGGAAGAGACGATCCGCCTTCGCCATGTTGCGGGTTTTCGGGCGGCCCGCGACATGGTCATGAGCGACTACGGAAAACAGGTGATGGATCAGGTCCGCGCAATTTCCCTCCAGATGGGAACGCTGCTGTCCAGAAAAAGGGATTTTGAAAGACAGCTCCTTCTCGCGCGCGAAAGAAGGGTCTTTGCGGCAGGCTCCGTTCTTGCCGTTTCCATTGTCTTTTTCTGGGTCCTTCTCTACCGTATTATAGGAAAAGAAATCGAAACCCGCGAAAGCCTTCTTCTTCGCCTGAAGGAGGAGTCCACCCATGATGCCCTGACGGGTCTGTTCAACCGTCCCGCGGCCATGGACATTCTCCAGCATTCCATTGCAAATGCCGAACGAAGAAAGTGGAAAATTGGCGTCCTGATGATCGATCTGGATGGATTCAAAGGGGTCAACGATCAGTGGGGGCATCTCGCAGGCGACCAGGCGCTGGTCGAAGTGGCCCGGAGATTCCGGCAGGTTGTGCGGGAAGGAGATATCCTCGCCCGATTGGGCGGCGACGAGTTTTTGTGCCTCATGCCGGTTCTGGAGGGGCTCGAGGGGGCCCTGAATCTGGGAAACCGTCTCCTCGGCGTATTCCGCGATCCCATTCAGGAAGCAGCCTTTACTTCTCGTCTGGGCTGCAGTATCGGAGTCGCCGTGTATCCGGAGGACGGTGAAGACCCGAAGTCCCTGCTGGCAGCGGCGGACAGACGCCTTTACGCGGCAAAGGACAAGGGAGGACACTGCCTTTGTTTCAAGGATGAATGAACATCACTCGAATCTCAACCGCCCATCTGTTATGATTGGAGATTGATTTTTTCACCCTGTACAAGAGTCTGTTTCACTGCGGAAAGGTCGGATATTCTCATGACGTTTCAGGAAATGGTTCAGGCGCTTGAATCTTTCTGGTCCCGGGAAGGGTGTGCCATTGTGCAGCCCTACGACCGGGAAATGGGGGCTGGAACCTTTCATCCGGCCACGTTTTTTGGAGCACTGGAACCGGGAGAAACCAGGGTCGCCTATGTTCAGCCATGCCGAAGGCCAACCGATGGCCGATATGGTGAAAATCCGAACCGCCTGCAGCGCTACTATCAGTTCCAGGTTCTCGTGAAGCCTTCTCCGGCCGAATCGCAAAGCCTCTATCTCCGCAGTCTGGAAGCCCTGGGAATCCGCCTCGGGGATCACGATATCCGATTCGTCCACGATGACTGGGAGTCTCCGACCCTTGGCGCCTGGGGACTCGGGTGGGAGGTCTGGCTCGACGGGATGGAGGTCACCCAGTTTACCTACTTCCAGGAAGTGGCCGGAATTCC
>JAPTWQ010000132.1 GCA_028064945.1 Nitrospiraceae bacterium
CGAACAGGCCCTTCCATGGAAGCATCGTCAAAAGCGCGAGATCCGATTGCAATGTCAGCTTTCCGAGGAGCGATGAAAACGATTCGGCATACTCTCCCACTCCGTTCATGGAACGGGAGCATTCCTGGAAGAAGCGGGTATAAGAACGCCGGATCGTCAGGTTCTCGAGTCGGGGGACCAGTAGATCGAGAACGATGTCTCTCAGAGGGAGGACATGGGCTTGAGCGAGGCGGGACAGGTAGCTCGTGAGGCATTCTGGATCGCCTGAATCGAGACCCATCGGTTCGAGTCGGAAGAGCAGACTTGGAGGCATACCGGATTACCCGACATTCTCACTCGGCTCATTCAGAGAATTTCCTACCGGATCCCTTACGGGCTTTCTTTTTCCCGGAAGCCTTCTCGTCTTTTTTTTCTCTTTCGTGTCATCAACCGGAACATCCGGAACGGTTTCGATGGGCAGAATGCCGAGATTGGCTCGAATCCTGTCTGTCCGATCCACCCTGAATATACGTTCCCCTTCCTGGATCTCCCGGATGATCCGTTCGATCTGTCGGTCCGAAAGGGATGTTTCGACGAGATGGTCGATCGTGACCGAAAGGGAACCGGAGAAGAGGGCCAGCGTCAGTGCCCGGACCATCCAGTCCTTCAGGATTCCCACGCATCCGGCGGTCCTTTCGTAGATATATTCGAGGTTGGATTCGAGAGGGGATTGCTCTGGAACGGGGAGACTTTCTTCCAGATTGACCAGAACCTCGAAAAAAGCGTTTCGTTCCTCTGCGAGATCGAAACGATAGCGGGGAAGGTGGATTTCCATCGTCCTCCGGCTTAGTTGCGCGCTGAGATCCGAAAGTCCCAGAAGTTCGTAGGTTCCTGACAAAAGGTGTTTGACTCCCGTTCTGTTGGCAATAGATTTTATCGTATCCATTTGGTCAATCAGTCTTTTTCCGCTGGCCATCTTCTTCAGATGCTGGGCCTCATCGATCACGAAGACCGCAGGCTTGCGGTAGGTCAGGGAGGATTCGACGGCTTTTCTCAAATCCATTATCGAAGGTCTCCGGCTGAGACGGCCGTATGACTTCGTTCTATATTGGGGTTCGAAGATCCCGAAGAGCCTCTCGCAATCCATCTTCTTGTCGACGAGAGGTTCACCGAGGGATTCAAGGACCTGACAAAAGTGTTCTTTCCAGTCGTAGGCGCCAGACGAAGACGCGATCGCCTCGATCATGGATACGGGGATCCTTCCGGTGTCTGCGGAAGGAGGCGCTTCCTCGAAATGTCGGACGATCCTGCGGCATAGTGTCGTTTTTCCGACCCCGCTCGGCCCGACAACGCTGATCAGGGAGTAGGGATTGCCGGGATCGAGAGCTTTCTTCACCTCTTCGAAGGCATTTTTGAGATGGGGGTGAGCCAGTGTTTTCTCGATGAACGAGCGGACCTTTTTTTCCACAGAATCGGGAACCTCCTGTTTAAGGTTTGGAACATCGGATGATTCGGGCATCAGAAATCCTCCATTTTTCGAACAATACGCTTGGTGTGGGTTGGTTTTGGTGCCACGGATCCTTCTCCATTTCGCTCCCTTCCGATAATGACTGGCAACTGTGAGGGAGTGGAGACAAAGGACAGGGTTCGCGAAGAATCTCCGACTCTGCGGGCCTCGAGGTCTTTCTTCCGTTGGGACAGGACGTCTTCCTGCTGATTGGCTCCTTCGAGGAACAGGGCCAGTTCCCGGGCGCTGAGCTTTTTCTTTTCGGAAAAAGTCCGGTCGCGGGCTCTCATTTCCCGGCTCGCCATGGCGATCTCTCGACGCGACCGGCCATTGAGCGTTTCGTGATATTGGGAGAAGCATTGGACCCATCGCCCGGAGACGAAGGCATAAACAACTCCGCAATTCTCCGGGTCGAGACGGACTTCCACGGGTTTTCCCGCAACTTCGGGATTCCGGAATCCGTCATGCCAGTAACGGATATTGTTGATCTGAATTCCTGTATTCGGATTCACTGTCGCCGTTCCCTTGGGGGTGGACGGCATCGTCATGATTCTGAAGTCGTCCGTGTAAGGAATGATTCGATGGGAGCGAAGTCCAGTTCTTGCCAGACCTTCGTCGAAAACTTTTTTTGGGGGTTCGTTGAGCGCAGGATGTAGGGATATGTTGTAAATGTCAAAAAAGAACGTTTCCATAAGGGATTGAAGTTCGGGCAGATTCCAGACGGCCAGTTCTTTAGGGTTAAAGGACTTCGTCATGATCCGGACTTTACGGGTGATTTGAGTATTGCCGGTCAGATTATGGATGAATTCAGTGTTGGTCGTTCCGAAAAGCCGTTCACAGACACTTCCAAATCGGGACTGGGCCGGTGGTCTCGATTTCTTGACGCACTCGCATCTAGCAAGGAGGCTTTCGAAATATACCGAGTCGAATTCCTTCCCATTGTCGAGAACAAACACGGAAGGAAGACGTTGCCATCTTCGGACGCAGTCCCGGACAACCATCATGCAACTCCGGTAACTCGGTGGATCGAATGAAAGGTAGAACGCGAGGATCATCCGCGAGTAGGCGTCTACCATGATCGTGAGCCAAGGCCTTCCGAGGAGGATCCCGTCGTCGCTCCCCACGAGCTCAATGTCGAGTTCGGTATGGTCGATATGGGCCACTTCCAGTGGCCGAGAACCGTGTCGAGGAATTGTTTTGTCGAGATTCCAGTGAAATATCTCGTGGGCATAGGCGGCCCGCTTTCCCTGACGTTTTTTCACCTGCTCCTCCTTCGGTCTTTTCCGGACCGCCTTTCTGAACGACTCGTAGCTCGGAGATGCAACATGCTGTCGTTCACACAGAAGACGGAGTTGACCATAGGCGGTCCGGAGCCGAACCTGTTTGTTGCTTTCGTATATGTGGGATATCGTTTCATCCATAAGTTGCTTGGCTGTTTCTCCGAGTCTTGATGTTCGGTTTCCTCGTCTAGATATTTGGGGAATCAGTCCCAAATATCTCGCCCCGAATTCACGTTCCGAAGCCCGCTGCCGTGATGTCCATCGTTCCATAGTTCTCTTGGATGGAATTCTTGCTCCCGATGTCTTCTTGTTTTCTTCGGAGATCGTCCGAAGAATTTCCGACCTCGCGTTGGCAATTTCCAGAGCCTTTTTCCCCGCCCCATCGAGAATGTCTCGCCCCGACTTCAACGGATCTTGCTTGGAGTGTTCGGCAACGATTGCTCCCGATGCAACGAGTCGTTCGAAAGAAGGGGTCGGAATGGGAACGATCCTTCCGTCCGATTCCAATGTGACCGACTCGACCCCTACATTAAGAACCTTCCATGGAACCCCGTCCCACGAGATCGATTCTCCTGGGGAGACCGTTACGCCGATACTTTCGACCCTCCACGTTCTCATGCTCCCCGCCAGTAGCTGGGTGTAGGCGACGGCGGTTTCGGCATCAAGAGCGACAACGGTTCGCATTGGCTCGGAGAGTCGGTTTTTGTGAAGGTCGACGTGGATCTGATCCTGTGAGATCATGCGGTAGATTGCATCGTTTCCTACTCCAAGCTCGCCCTTGAGAAGCTCGTCCAAGGTTGTTGCCGTTTTTTCGTCGAACCAGGATCGGATCGCATCGATGTCTCTTTTTGAAGGCTCCGGGCAATCTGTTCTCAGATAGTCTTCCAAAAATCGGATATTCTCCTGGAAGATCCAGTTGATCCTTGCCGAAGACCAGACCCGGTAGGAAAGGTTAAACTCCTTGGCCGCCAATTCTCCCGGAGGACAAATCCAGTTCCCATCCTCGTCTTTCCTGTAACGGTGATGGCTATTTTGGGAAAGACGGACAAGTTCCTCTTCCGGCTTGCACTCTACGAAGCCGATCCAGTTTTCTCTGATCACCAGGAAATCCGGCGTGTGGGTTACTCCCAGATTGCGTCCGCTCTTTCCCGGATAACGGAGCACCAGATGAGTGGGTTGATCGTAGTACTCGATTACGTCGGAGTCGTGTTCGAGGTCATAGATAAAAGGCAATTCCACCGTATGACTTTCTGCCTGAATAATGCATCCCATTTTCCGGCTAGGATATCGTACGCAGATGTTTGAATGGCCTCCTCCGACTCGCCTGACGGGCGAACTTTCCCTGATTGAATCGATCAGATTGCGACCGAATTCTGTCACCCCGAGTTTTCTGCAAAGGATGTCGAGTTGTTGTGAGTCCAGCATTGCTAATTGTCTCGATGGTTATTCTTTGTGACATTTTATTTTAAAATGTCACTTTAAATGACCTCATTGCTGATCATACAGTCATTCATGATGACAGTCAATATTCCATTGTTTCTAAAATTGACCATCCGATATTTTTGATCTACACTTTTTGAATGAAATACAATCCTGTAAATATTGCTTTTGGAAAGAAACTTGCCGAAAAACGGAGGGAGTCCGGAATTACTCAAACGGATCTCGCCCGGAGGGTGGGGCTTGTTCGCACGACGATCGCGAACCTTGAGTCCGGACGGCAAAGCGTCTCGTTGCCGCTTCTTTATCGGATCGTCCAGTCATTGGGAAACGATTTGGCTTCCTTCCTTCCGCCGATCGAAACAGGACTGGAGAATTCTCCCGTTCAACATGAGGATTCGGTGACGGGTAAGCATTCTATGAGAGAGGTCGACTGGAAAGAGAGAGTGATTCTCAGGTCTCCAGAAAAAAATAAGAAAGAGAAAAAGACATAAGAGATTAGATGTGAGGTAAGGAAATGAACGATACCAAATTGATGGTCAAGGAATTGCTCGACAAAACAGGAGTGAGGGCGGCGCCTGTTCCGGTGGAAAAGATTGCGGAATTCCTGGGGGCCAGGCTTGTCTATGAACCGGCCCGGCAAGGGGAAGAGGTCTACGGTATGTTGTTCCGCGATAAAGGACAGCCCGTCATCGGGGTGAATTCGTCGAACCACATCCATCGGCAACG
>JAPTWQ010000107.1 GCA_028064945.1 Nitrospiraceae bacterium
TACTCCGCTTCAGTCTCTACCTCTGGCTCGATCGGAACGCCCCAACAGATTTGGTCTCTCACCTCCAATCCCAGCGGCGTTCAAATTTCTCCCATCACCTCCTGCGCTGCGTATTAAATCGCCGTCCCAAAGTCCTGGATCCAAACACTTTCCCACCAAAATGTGATTCCTGTCACAGTCCTGAAAATTGATTGATCTGAAAAGAAACTTTCAAGATAATACCCTTCCCTGTCGAGAGATCTCTGTCAGGTGGACAAATCATTTAAAAATAAAACCATTCTTAAAGGAACTCCCCATGGACCGCTCCAGACACGTTTCGACTCTTTTCTCAAGCACCCTCAAAACAGCCGTTCCGTTTTTCATCATTATCGGCCTGATTGCATCCTGCAGCGGCGGAGGCGGCGGTTCATCCACTCCGGTTGCCGCAACCAGCCTGAGTGGATCGGTCATCGATGCTCCCGTTACGGGAGCTGCCATCACCATCACAGAAAATGCTCCACTGGGACAGCAAGGCGCGGTCACCTTGGGAACAACAACCGCGGACCAATACGGAAAATACAGCCTGTCCGGCATTCCGATCCCCAAAACCAGCGCGCCCATCTACGCAAGCTCCCAGGGTGGATCCATCTATGGAACCGAGAATCCCGATATCCTCCTGACCGCCTATCTTGGACAAGGACAGGATCTGGCCGCGGCCGGATCCGATCTTGGAGAAGGGAATGACCCGGATCTCGCGGTCAGCCAGGTCACCACAGCAGCGGTAGCACTCGCTTCGAACGGGGGCAAGAACTACCAGATCAGCGGATACCAGGCAACACTGACAGCGGACCAGACCCAGCTCGTCGAGCTCTCAAGCGAGATCATGTGCCAGGTTGACGCCCAAACACCCCTTCCTTCCGGGGGAAACACCCTCTCTTTCGTCAACGGTCTCGTCGCCCAGAATCCTCCCGGCCCCAATACCGATTACCTGACAGTCTCCGGTGCCATCACCTGTTCCAATATCACCACCTACATGAACATGCTCACCGCATCAGGTGACTGGGACACCGAGCTTGACGGAGGGGACACGCCGGTTTCATCCATCAATATTCCGGCGGGAACCTACTCCCTCCAGGGGCTGATCGAAGGGACCGGAATAGAAGAACCGACTTCGACATCAAACACCTCACCATCCACGCCTTCCCTGATACCCTTTACCATTTCCCTTTCCGTGGCTGCCGACGGAACCGTCTCCAATCCGCCGAACTCCTCAAACACACTTTCCATTTCAAGCGGATCAACGATTTCAGGTCAGCTTTTAAAGCTGATCCTCACCAATGGATCCGGAGAGACATACACCCTGAAAGGAGCCTTGAAACTCCTCCCCGCCACATGGCACACCGCCCCTACCCAGGCTTTTCTTTTCCAGGGTGGAGGATCCGACAGCAATGGATCCTCCAATACACTCTCAAACGTCAATGCCGTTCTCTATAGTGGCCAGGATTCCCCCCAATGGAGTGCATTTGCCCCGATCGACGGACAGGAAAACATCACCTGCAACAATGGCGGCTTCAAGCTCCGGATCACCATTCCGTCATCAAACTCCGTTCCCGTTTTTCCTGTCTGCCTGACCGAAAAAAGTCCAACGACACTATCGCTCACCAATATCTCCAACAGCCAGGGAGAGGGAGAAAATCATGACGAATACCACCCCGGAAGCAGCACCACCCCTTCATCCATAGGGGCCACCCTTGTTGCGGCAACTGACACCCCCTTTATCGAGTCAGGGGCGTTGACAATCGGGACAACCTCTACCAGCACCATGTTTTATGTATTGGGTTCCAATGGGGCTTTTGTCACTTCATATGTCTCATCAAACACTCCCAGCTGTACCCTGTCAGCACCCTGTGTATCGGGTGATACCGCAGGATCGATCTATTTTTCAGGAAACATCATCCCGCTTCCTCAAAACGATCACTGACCACGTTGAATCTTTCAGGATGGGTGCCGACAGGCATCCATCCCTTTTTCTTTTCCGCGCTTTTTACTCCATCCGTTTTCCCAGTCCCGTTGCTCTTTCAGCTCCTTTTCGAGAGACCTGATCTGTACGATACCGATAATCATTCTTATTAACGACAAAAAGAACCGACACTCCTCTTTCCAAACGGCTGTTAACAGAAAACAATTTTTCTTCCTTCCTCCCTGTCCCTCCCCATTGATCAGCCCAAATCCGACCTTTTTTCGGGAAACATTTTTCCTTTTTTCCTTAAACAAAAAACACTTGATTCCTAGCATGCCGATTGCTTATAGAAGCGTCCGACCCGAAACGGCTCCAGGGTGATCCGGGTCAAAAACCTTAAAAAGAACCATGAACCGTTCCTGTCACGCACAAGCAAGGAGAAAACCTCTTGGATAATCGATCCACCCCCGCCAGAAGCCGGGCGGGAACCATCTTCTCGGGAATGATCCTGTTGGCGTTTTTTCTTTTCGCCGCGCATCCCTGTGAAGCCTCCGACAGCGTCATGATCGTTCCGGAATCCGGATGGGAAAACGAAACACTGGGATTTGGCGCCGATCTTCGACTTTTTGCGGTTCCCAACTTCGGATTCGAAATCGAGGGATTCTGGGATCCCAACAACTGCGGCAACTGCACTCTTTCAGAAACCACCCTGACAGGAAGCCTCTTTTACTGGATCAACCCCTTTTCGAGGCTGAGCCTCTATACCCTTCTCGGGGGAGGCATCGGATCCTTCTCCCTCTCCTCGCCCATCTCCGGTCATGCCGACCTTCCTGTCTTCGATACAGGCCTGGGAGCTGTCATCTGGATCAGTCATCACTTCGGTCTCGACATCGACAATCGATGGATCTTTGTCAAAGGCGGAGGACTCGTCGGAAACCCGGCCTCCGCATTAAACGCCTACCGTCTATCGCTGGGGCTCGCATATGCATTCTGAAAAGAACCTTTCAAAACATGGATGGACCCCGGCTTCTGAAAATCGGAACCGCCCCTTCCCCTTGTCTTCCGTTCAAATGGCCATTTTCTCTGTTGCGCTGCTTCTCGCCTCCTGCAAGGCCTCAAATCTCGACCTCTCGAGCAATAGCCAGGCAGGAGCCCTGAGCTCAGCGGCAAACCAGATCACGACCGTCAGGGGAACGGCGGTCGACGGATTCATCGACCAGGGGACGGTGGTTCTTTCAACCTTTCCACCGGGGGCGGCCGTTCTGGGTTCGGCAACAACAAATACCTCCGGCTCATTCAGCATCCAGACAACGCCAATCGATCCCTCGGCCCTTTATCAGCTGACACTCACAGGCGGAAGCAGTATCGACTTTGCTTCCGGCTATTCCATCGCCCTGTCCTCTCTCGATTCCCTTTCAGCGATCGTCACAGGAAAAACGCTTCTCTCATCTCCGGTCACAATCACCGTCATGACCACACTCATGGCCAATCAGGCCCAGGGCATGGTCAACAGGGGAGAAGCTCCGCTGGCCTCCTTTAAAAATGCCCTGGGTCTCTGGAGCGGTCTCATGGGATTCGACCCCACCACCACTCCGGTCGTCGATCCAACGGCAGGCCCCGAATCGATGGGATCGCCCGCCATCTATGGACTGATCCTTGCAGGTTTTTCCCAGATGGCCATGGCCATCGGCGTCAACGACCACCTCGCTCCCGGAGCATCAAACACGCTGGGACTTCTCTCCGTCCTGAATTCCGATATCTCCGATGGTGTCCTCGATGGGCTGAAGCCGGGAGATCCCAACCCGCTGACCTATTACACCTATACGCTGACCCCGGAGACACTCAGAAAAGACATCGCCGATTCGACCCTCGAATTTTTATGGGGAGACCGGAATAAATCCGGCCTGGCTCCGATTGATGTGAGCGGATCCGTCAATAGCCTTGCCCTTGACTCCTCAAGCCTTTTTCCCGGCAATCCCCTTCCCGCCCTTCCTGATCCCGGGTCTCCCCGGATCACGGTCTCGTCTCCGGTCAACAACGCCTACTACAACAACACCCTTCCGCTTGTCGCCACAGCTTCCGATGCCCTGGGCATCGGAAGCTTTACCGTGACATCCAGCACTCTTCCCCTCCCGGTCAACCCTCCCGGATCCACATCGATCCAGACAGGCGTCGACATCCTGGGGGTTCCAGACGGCCCGCTGACCACCGTCTTTTCCGCCGAGAACCTGGCGGGAACCGTCTCGACCCAAACCATCTCGCTCTCCATCGACAACACCGCCCCAACACTTCAGAACCTCTCCCCCATTTCGGCGACAAGCTACGACATCTGCGGCAGCACGAACTATTCGGTTCAGGTCACCGGACAGATGGTCGACACGGGATCGGGACCAAGTGCAGTTCAAGTCCAGGAGACCGCGCCTGTCGCCCAGGCGATATCGGCCTATTCAACCGTTGTCAACCGGACGACCTCGAACATCTCCTTTTATGTCTTCGCCCCGGTCAACACCCCCTGCAAGGCGGTGACATTCACCTACAACATCACGGTCTACGATGCCCTGAACAACCAAAGGACCATCCCCTACAGCATGATCATCGCCAACTAAAAATCGTTCTGGAT
Organism: Nitrospiraceae bacterium; assembly: GCA_028064945.1. Next base: position 4,560 of record JAPTWQ010000107.1, read on the forward strand.
ATCCCGATTTTCCTTGAAATTCATGGGGTAAAAAGCTAGGATCTGAGAATACGGGAAGGGACCGGCAAAGCCGGCCCCTTTTTAAGAGAATCTCCGGATTCTGGATCCCGTAACGACAGCCCCGACAGGGCGGGTCCCGATCGCAAAATCGCATGGCCAGACAAAAAGGGGCCTTCATGGCGTTGTTCCAGATCTATCACAATACACGAACCACCGTTGCCAGATTCCAGGAATCGGTCCTGAGACGCGTTGTCGGCATCGGAGCCCTGTACTCCACCGGATATGGCGATGTCGGCTCCTCCATCTACTATGCCCTGGGTATCACGACCGTCTACGCACAGGGCGCATCCTTTCTCGCGATCCTTGTCGCCGGCCTCTTTTTTGTCGCAACGGTTTTGAGCTACGCAGAACTTTCAAGCGCCATTCCGGAAGCCGGAGGATCTTCCCTCTTCGCACAAAGAGCCTTTGGCGACGGATGGGCCTTTTTTGCCGGCTGGGCCCTTCTTCTGGACTACATCCTGACCCTTGCTATCAGCGCTTTTTCCGTTGGTCCCTACCTGTCCTACTTTTTTCCGATCTTCAAGGACAACACCCAGGTCAACGTCACCTTTACGGCCCTTCTGATCGCAATGCTTGTCTCCATCAATATCTTTGGTCTTAAGGAATCCTCCTGGTTCTCTCTCATGCTCACGGGATTCGATATCCTGACCCAGCTATCCCTGATGGGACTCGGCATCTTCTTCCTGTTCAACTTCAACAAGATCTGGAACCAGTTCACCATGGGATCCACCCCAACCTGGCCCCACTTTCTCTATGGCATCTCGATCGCCATGGTTGCCTACACCGGGATCGAAGCCATCAGCCAGATGGCCGCCGAAGCCAGGGACCCGGGAAAGTCCGTTCCCAGGGCAATGTTCATGACCATGTTCACCACCGTCTTTTTCTATGCCGGCATCTCCATGGTGGCCCTCTCCGCCATGTCTCCCAAGATCCTGTCCACAACCTATGTCAACGATCCCATCGCCGGAATTGCCCACTTCATTCCCCACGTCAACAACATTCTGGGGCCGTGGGTCGCACTTCTTGGTGCAACGATCCTGACGGTTGCCGCCAATGCCGGACTGATCGGGGTTTCACGGCTGGCCTACTCCATGTCCAACAACTTCCTGATCCATCCGGTCTTCCACCGCACGACCGCACGCTGGAAGACCCCGGCCTTTTCCCTTGTCACCTTCGGGACCGTTGCCGCCATGATCGTGGCCTTTTTCCCGTTTCTGGACATCCTGGCGGACCTCTACAACTATGGAGCCATGCTTTCCTTTACCATGACCCATGCCGCCCTGATCATGCTGAGGAAAAAAGAGCCTGAGCTCGAAAGACCCTTCAGGGTCCCGTTCTCCATTCGCTTCAGGGGATGGGAGGTTCCCCTTCCCACGCTTTTCGGGCTTTTTGGCACAGGAAGCGTCTTTGTCATGGTTCTGCTGTTCCATAAATACGGCAGAGTGTTCGGAACGATCTGGATGGCGGCGGGAATTACCTACTATCTCTGGTTTCGTCGTCATGAGGCTTTTCCGGTCATGGAGAGGGTCAAGATCACCAATCTCCCGGACCGGCCGGAGCCGCAACCTCCCCATAAAGTCTTTATGGTGGCGACAAGCCCCACAAGGCCATCCCCCATCCTGAGGGACGTCTGCAAGGTTGCCCGGGCGGACAAGGCCCAGGTCGTGGTGATTACCGTGGTTGAAGTTCCCCTGACACTTCCCATGACGGCGAACATGGCCCAGGAAGAAGCGGTGGCAAGACATACCCTGGATCTGTGTCAGGCCATCGGACTCGAAGAGGATGTCATCATGGATACCGTACTGGCGAAGGGACGGGCAGTCGGCCCCGTTTTGAACTTCCACATCAAGAAGCTCAAGGTCGACACACTTGTCATCAACGATACCAACTCGGCCATGGTGCGGGCGGTGGTTAACGCCATCGACCGCTCATCGAATACCGTTTCAATGTGGACATTCCGGTCATTTGACGGATCGGGAAGGAGTCCGACCCCCAAAGCCAGGCTCCGGGGAGAATCTCCTTTTATCGTTTCGGAGACAAAGTCCTCATCGCCTCCAGAGGAAGTGGCCCCTCAATAATCCTCCTGAAGGGCCCGGTGGCTTTCCGGGCCCGAACTTTCCACCGGATCCGGAGTCAGGTCGATTTCTGTTGTCGCCCGCTCGAAGAAGACTTTCAGGAACAGGCTGAATGTCGACAAAAGCCGATAACGGATAATCGGCAGCTTGTGGATGTAGACAAGGTTCCACAAAAACCATCCGACCATTCCGGTCAGCGTCAGCTGTTTTGCCGACAGCAAAGCGTAATTGTCCCCGATCGAAACAAACCCTCCCACATGCTCGTGGGAAAAGAGTTTTTCCGGACGTTTCCTGATTCGGGCCACAATATTGTGAGCGCAGACCTTCGCTTGCCGGACAGCCGTCTGTGCGGTCGGCGGGTAGGGCATTCCCGAATGGGGATTGATCGAGTGGGCATTGTCTCCCACCACCCAGACATGGGGCTTTTTCGTTGACTCAAGGGTTCCGTTGACCTTGATCCTGCCAATTGCGTCTTTTTCAAGATCCAGCGCCGCGACCAGCGGATTCGTCTTGACACCGGCAGCCCAGACCAGCGTGCTTGAGGGGATCTCCGCTCCCCCCAGAATCTGGACTTTCTGATTTAAATAACCGGCAAGCCTTGTGTCGAGAAGCACCTCAATACCGATCGAACGAAGTCTCAAAAGCGCCTCCTCGGAGAGATGGGGAGGAAGCATGGGAAGGATCCTCGATGTTGCCTCCACTAGAATGACCCGGATTTCGCTTTTGTCGATCCGGCGGCCAAAATCCCGAAGAAGCTCCCGGGTGGCATATTCATGAAGTTCGCCGGCAAGCTCCACGCCCGTGGGGCCACCGCCGACCACCACAAAAGTCAGATAAGACTTTCTCAGCGCCGGATCTTCCTCCCAGTAGGCTTTTTCGAACATCCGGATCACATGGTTGTTGATCACCGCAGCATCCTTCAGGGACTTCAGGGTAAAAACTCCTTCCAGACGATCCTCAAGATTCATGAAGTTTGTGCGCGACCCAAGGGAGATGACCAGATCGTCATAAGCCATTGTTCGATGCTGGGTCGAAACGGTCTTCCTCTCAAGATCGATCGACAAAACCTCCCCTATATGTGCGTGAATCCGTGTTTTTCTAAAGATTTTCCTGATGGAGTGGGCGATATAGCGCGGCTCCAGGCCGCCTGTGGCCGCGGCATGCAACATCGGGGTAAAGAGAAAGAAATTATGCTTGTCGATCACCGTGATCCGGACATCCGGAAGACCCTTGAGGTAGCGGTCCAGATAAACGGCTGTGTACAAGCCACCGAACCCTGCCCCCAGGACAAGGATCCTGTGGGGCTGCTTCACGGTGTCCGGCTTGACACCGGCACTTTTCAGCCCTTCACCCTGAATACTGGCGGACATCATCTCTTGTGTTTTTTCGCTCATTTCCTTCTCCAGATTCTGGCCATCGACATGGCACTTAAAATGACTCTACCGGCTGCAGCCAACCGTTTTCCTGAAACGGTCAATCAGGAAGTAACAGACAGAAGACAAAATGATTGTAGGGATGACAAATCCCGAAAGGCGGCCCGCCGCAGGAAAAAATTGACGGGCCGCATAAAAAAAGGCGACCCCGAGTCCAAGAGCCAGAAAGCCCCCCGGATTGAAGCCTCCCCTCCCCCCCCAGAGAGACGAACGGTCGTCTCCAAAGGCAAAATCATCTCTGGACAGTTGACCTTTGCGGCAAAAGAAATAGTCGGTCAGGACAATCGACCAGAGAGGAATGAATATTCCTCCGATTGTCGTCAAAAAAGAGGTGAAATAGGATAGAAACGAGGAAAAGAGAAGAGGAAGAAAGGCCGTGAAACCCTGGGTAATTGAGACGGCACGAAGCGATTTCCCGACATTTTCCGGGTCTTTTTCCGGGAAAAGGGAAGAGAGCCCCATCCCGGCGCCATAAAGATTGGATGCGCTCACACTGATCGAAGACAGAAGAATCACCCCGAGGGCCACGAATCCAAGCCCCATCCCGGAAAGCATCCTGCCTGGATCCGAATCGGCCATATCAAAATGGCCTCTTGACACGGCAAGTCCAAGCATCGATATCGCTCCAACCCCCACAAACCAGGTCTGTCCCGTCCAAAGCCCCCAGAATGCTCCCTGTGTTGCGCTCTTCCGTGATGTGGCATGTCTGGCAAAATCACCGACCTGAAGCCACGTCCAGATATTGATGAAACTGATATCGACCAATGCTCCCGGCGACAGGGGGGACGAAGGTTCAGGCAAATGGGGCCAGTGGGCGAAACCCCATTTTTCAAGGACAATCCATGATTCCCACCCGGCAAAAAAAAGAAGGCCCACAGAAGAGACCCACTTGAGAAGCCGGATGGCCGGGAGACCAAATGCCACAACCGTGCCCTGAAGGATTGCTATAAAAAGAAGGCTTGAGACAGTAGCCCCAAAACCATGAAGCCCCATCAGGGCCAGGATCGAGGTAGCCCCCATATAGGTCGTCACCGTTGTCCACCCAAGCTGGACAAGCGTTTCCATCGGCCCCAGGAACATTCTCGCGCCCACAACGCCAAGAACCGGACGGGCAAGCATGACCGTCGAAGCGCCTGTCTTTCTTGAGATATAGGCAAGTGACGCCCATGGAAGGATAATAAGGGGGGTGAGGAGAAAGATGTTTCCCAGCAGAAAAGGCAACCCCGACAAGGCGAGAAGACCACCAAAATACCAGCTCGAGGCGTTGGCAGAGTCACCAAACCAGTTCCAGAAGTTGTCCATAAAGCCCAGACGACCAACGGGCCCGGATTCGACGGGGGCTCCCGAATGAACGTCGGATGGCGGGAGATCCAAGATTTGCCTCCAGCCGGTCAGAATGTCTTTTGTTTGCAATCCCATTGCCACAGTGATAGTTTAAGGGAGAATCAGCGCGAAGGAAAGGACCCATGTCAGGACAAGAAGAATATAATCGCCTCTCTCATATGAGCGTCTTTCTGGTCTACGGCCTTCTGGTCGTCATGGCCGGAGGAATCCTTGTTATTTTTTTCCAATGGATCTACCAGCGATTCATACGAAAAGAGCCTCCTCCCGTATACACCGAAAAACCTCGCCTTTTCAAAAAGGACTGATCCTTCCAGAAAATTGAACCCATCCGGAGAGGATCCTTCGATCAACCTATGGATGAAACCCGGATAGATCCAAGAATCCGGAACAGCCCTCAAATGGCGGGAAGCATACCGTTTGCCCCTTTGATGGCCGTCAATATCCATGCCCACCTGTCCAGGAGGTTTTGTTGGCCCTGCCACCGCTCATAGCGATATTGGGACGACCCAATGTCGGAAAGTCCACACTGTTCAACCGGCTTCTGGGCAACAGGGAAGCCATTGTCGAAGATCGACCGGGTGTCACCCGGGACAGGCATTACGGAAGAGGCACCCACGGCCGCTTTCATTTCCGTCTCGTCGACACCGGCGGAATTGTCTTCCGGGATGATCACCCCCTCGGTTCGGCTATCCAGAAGCAGGCCCTTTTCGCACTGGAAGAAGCCGATGCCCTGATCTATACGATGGATGGCATCGAGGGCTACAACCCTATCGACCAGGATGTCATCGACTTTGTAAGGGCGAGCGGAAAACCTGCCGTTTTTGTCGTCAACAAAATTGACGGAACAAACGCGGAAGCGAGGCTGATGGACTTCTACCAGCATGGAGTCTCGCCACTCATCGGCATCTCAGCAGCCCATGGACGAAACATCAATGAAGTCCTGACCCCCTTTATCCCCATCATGACCGAAGAACCCGAAGAGACACTCGATGTCCCGATCCGTTTTACGGAAGAGGACGGGGAAGATGCCAGGAAATGGATCGCCCGACGCCAGCTGGCCCCCGCCAGAGTTGCAATCGTCGGGAGACCGAATGTCGGCAAGTCAACGCTGGTCAACCGCATTCTGGGTTCCGAACGACTGGTCACAAGCCCTATCCCCGGAACGACAAGAGATGCAATCGACACGCTCGTTCACTGGGGCGACAAGGATTACCACCTGATCGATACCGCAGGAATCCGAAAAAGGGGAAAAGTAGCCGAAGCTTCGGAGCTTTATGCACAGATCAGGACCGAACAGGCGATTATCAACTCTGAAATATCGATCGTCCTCCTCTCCGCCGAGGATGGACTAACCGATGGAGACCTGCGGATCATCAGGGAGGTCATCGACAAGCGCCGGGGACTGATCCTTGCGTGGAACAAGTGGGACCTGCTCAAAGGGGGCCAAACGGAAGGAAAGGCCAAGGGCTTTGCCGAAATACGGGAAAAGTATCCTTTTCTCGCCTTCGCTCCGATGTCTTCCTGCTCCGGATTGACCGGACTTCATATCCAGAAGCTTTTCACGCAGATAGACCTGGTCCGGAAGTGGTATTATGAGCGGATTCCAACGGCCAAACTCAATGCCATCATTGGACCGCTCATGGCGATGACTCCCCCTCCAAGACTCAAGAACTATCCTGTCAGGGTCTTCTACACAACCCAGATCCAGGTTGCGCCTTCGGTCTTTGTCATGTTTGCCAATCGACCGGAAGGGATCTCCATGCAGTACCGCCAGTTCATATCGAGAAAGATCCGGGAAACGTACCCCTTCACCGGGGTTCCGTTTTCAATAAGGGTCCAGTCCAAAAATGAGGGTCGTGACGAGGAAAGCTGACAGGAGCGACCTCTGTGACGCCTCCCCACGGATGAATCCGGGGGCTACCACCGAAACCCGAGCTCGAGTCTTGAAATAGATATTAAAATTTGCCCCTGCTGTTTTGACAAAAAACAGAGAGAAAAGGCCATCCCCTTCCAGAGATGGCCTTTTGGGGAACCGGAAAACAAACCTTTTCGGAACCTACTTCTTGTCCCTCATCGATTTCTCAACTTCCAAGATCTTAAGAGTGGTCTTGATCACCGTATCCGGGTTCAGGGACATCGATTCGATCCCCATCCGGACCAGGGCTTCCGCGACTTCAGGATAATCGCTTGGCGCCTGTCCGCAGATTCCGGAGTGAACCTTGTTGCGTCTCGTCCCCTCAACGGCAAGACGGATCAGTTCCAGAACACCGGGATCTCTCTCGTCGAAGGACTCTGCAAGAATTTCCGAGTCACGGTCCACACCCAGGGTCAGTTGCGTCAGATCATTGGAACCGATCGAAAATCCGTCAAAATGTTTTGCAAACGCATCGATCTGAATGATGTTGTTCGGAATTTCGCACATGACGTAAACTTCAAGGCCATTTTCTCCCCGGACAAGTCCATTCTCCCGGAGAACTTCAATGACCCCCTGCGCTTCCTTGACGGTCCTGCAAAAGGGAATCATGATCCGGACGTTTGTCAGCCCCATTTCATTTCGAACCCGCTTGATTGCCTGACACTCAAGGGCAAACCCCTCACGGTAGCGCGGGCTCACATAACGTGATGCGCCCCGGAAACCCAGCATCGGATTTTCTTCATGCGGCTCAAAGTAGGTCCCGCCGATCAGGCTTGCATATTCATTGGACTTGAAATCGCTCATCCTGACCGTCACCGGTTTTGGATAGAAGGCGGCACCGATCGTTCCGATTCCGAACGCCAGCTTTTCGACAAAGTATTCCTTCTTGTCGGGATACCCGAGGGTAAGGCTGTCAATCTGGGCGGCGACCTTCGGATCGGTGACCTTTTCGGGGTGAACAAGCGCCATCGGATGGATCTTGATAAACCCGTTGACAATGAATTCCATCCTGGCAAGCCCGACACCATCATTCGGGATAAAGGAATGTCCGAAGGCCTGGTCCGGATCCCCAAGGTTCATCATGATCTTTGTTTTCGGCCGCTCAAGGTTGTCGAGTTTTGTCCTGTCGACATGGAACTTGAGGATCCCTTCAAGAACCATTCCGGTATCACCCTGGGCGCAGGAAACAGTGACCTCCTGCCCACTCTCCAGTTGATCGGTTGCACCTTCCGCACCGACAACGGCGGGGATCCCGAGCTCCCGGCTGACAATTGCAGCATGGCAGGTTCTGCCGCCGCGATTCGTGATAATCGCCGCAGCAGTTTTCATGACCGGCTCCCAGTCCGGAGTGGTCGTTTCCGCAACGAGAACTTCCCCCGGCTTGAAATCACGGATCTGGGCGAGGTCGCGAATGACATGGACCTTTCCTGCCGCAATTCTCTGGCCTACGGATTTTCCGCGAACAAGAACCTTGCTCTTCTCATCAAGAGTAAAAGACTCGAGGTAGTCGCCCTTTTTCTTCTGGGACTCCACCGTCTCAGGCCTTGCCTGAACAAGGAAGATCTCACCGGACACACCGTCCTTGGCCCATTCCATGTCCATCGGACGGTGCTCACCTGCATGTTTCGAATAATGCTCCTCGACCTTGACCGCATAATCCGCAAGGATGAGAATCTCTTCGTTGGTCAGGCAGAATTTACGGGCATCTTCGCCGGAAACCCTCTCGTTATGGACGGTATCCTTCGTGACGCCTTCGGAGTAGACCATCCTGAACTGCTTCTGGCCAAGGTTCTTCCGGATGATCGCCTTTTTTCCCTGCTTGAAGGTTTCCTTGAAAACGTAGAACTCATCCGGATCCACATTTCCCTGAACGACATTCTCTCCAAGACCATAGGCACCGGTAATGAACACAACATCCCGGAAACCTGTTTCCGTATCGATGGAAAACATGACGCCCGATGAAGCCTTGTCGGAACGGACCATCTTCATCACGCAAATCGAAAGGCCAACGTCAAAATGGGTAAATCCCTTGTCTACACGGTAAGAGATGGCCCGATCCGTAAAAAGGGAGGCAAAACACTTGAGGCAGGCCTCCCTGAGCTGCTGGAGTCCCCGGATATTAAGATAGGTGTCCTGCTGGCCGGCAAAGGAGGCCGTTGGAAGATCTTCCGCTGTTGCAGAGCTTCGGACAGCAACATCCGGATTTTCTCCATATTCCTTGGCCAGCTTTTCATAGGCCTGGACAATTTCTGCCCAGAGGTCTTCCGGAATCACCGCGCCAAGGATCAGATCCCGGGCTTTTTTTCCGCGACGGGCCAGATCATCCATATTGTCCCGGTCAAGTCCGGTCAGGGTATCCTTGAGCATGGCGAGGATCCCGGCAGACTCCAGAATGTGCCAGTAGGCCTCCGCCGTAATGGCAAAACCGTTTGGAACCTTGACACCAGCTGGCACCAGCTCCTGATAAGCTTCACCCAACGAAGCATTTTTGCCTCCAACCGATGGAAGGTCTGTCAGCCTTATCTCATTAAAAAACTTAATGTATTTCATGCGCCATCTCTCCCTTGCCGAACAAAAAAATCGCCCCGGCCCTTCGTACGAGTTCACCAAAAATCCTGCACACACACTCTCCAAAGATAGGGAATTTCATCAAAATAATCAAGGAAGCCGGCATTTTCTTCCGGCCCTTCCGATGCTTCTTCCCCCGCTAAAGAACTGACTTGTCAGGATGATGCTGTCGCACTTTTCGCTTGTAGGTCGTCGTCGAAAGCCCGGTCAGTTCCGTCCCCAGCCGAAGGTTGCCTCCGGATTTCCTGATCGCATCCTGAATATAACTGCGTTCAAATCCTTCAAGTGCGACACAGAAAGCAGGGAAGATCTCCTCCTCCGTCGACACACCGAAATGATCCCATTCAAGCGGTCCGGATCCGCAAAAAAGAGTGGCACGCTCGGTTTTTCTTGAAAGTTCGCGAATGTTCCCTCTCCATTCATGAGACTCGATCCGGTCAAGAAGCTTTCTTGAATAGGAGGGGGCAGGCTTTCTGAAGCGATCAGAATACTGCGCCAGAAAATATTGAAACAGGGGAACAATATCCTCCCGGCGCTCACGCAGGGGAGGAAGGGTCACGCTGAATGTGGCAAGCCGGAAATACAGGTCTTCCCGAAGAATTTTCTCATCTTTCATTTCACTTAAAGAGGCATTGCTCGCAACGACAACGCGGGCAGATGTTTTCTTCGTTTCAAGCCCTCCGACAGGGAGATAGGTGGCCGTTTCAAGAACGCGAAGAAGTTTCGGCTGATGTTCGGGAAGCATTGCATTGAACTCGTCGAGAAAGAGCGTTCCTCCATTGGCGGCGGCAAAAAGACCTTCCTTTGCAAGATCCGCACCGGTAAAGGCTCCCCGCACATGGCCAAAAAAGATCTCCTCGAAAAGTCCCTGAGGGATCCCTCCCATGTTGACCGGAACCAGCATCCCCCTGTTCCGGGGAGAGAGCTCGTGGAGGCACTGGACAAAAAGCTCCTTCCCCGTCCCTGTCTCTCCCTCGACAACAACCGGAATGTCGTGCGGAGCCAGAAGACGCATCCGTTCAATGATTCGTGAGAACGCCGGAGACCGGGTCTTTAAGAACATACGAAGAAATCCGCTTTCAAGGTCCAAATTCTTTTCCTTTTCCTGATCGTCACAAAATACCGGTTTTATTTTTACGAAAAAAACTGACCACGAAATTCTATGGTCCAGTCATGAACGAAATAAAGACGGCAAATCATGGGACTGCAGAAGGATCCTTGATCAGGTTCGAAAAATGGGATGTCCTTGAGTCACTCTTTCCAGGGAAACGGGGGAATCCCATTGATTGAAAAATTTTAAAGATCGTCTGCCAAACCAAATTATGTTGACATGTTGACATTATTGTCATTTCTAGTTACGCTATAAAAGCATAAGTCATTCTAAAACAAATTTTTAAAAAAATGGCACAGATGTTGCTTAGATAATAGCGAAGGCGATGCAATTCTGAACAAGAGCCCTTTACGAACAGAACAGACGAGGCTGAGATGAAAAACGAGAGATCAATCATAAAAAACCAGTCAGAGCAAGCCATGACAGGACCATATAATTCTGAAACCGGATTTTTGAGAACCATTCTGGCCGGTGCCCTCTTCCTCTCCATCCTCTGGGAAGGAAACAATGCACAGTCGGCCGAAGCCGCAGAACGGCATGCAACGAGCCATCCGGAATATGCCCTCTCCAAAAACAGCCCGGAAAACCTCGTTGGAGTCATTGTCGAGATGAGGACGGGAAAATCCGGAATCACGAATATGGAAATCAGGTCGTCACAGTCCGGATCGACGGGATGCATCCACACCTCAACCGGAAAGATGGTTGACATCGTGGTCGACCCATCGGTTGTTTACCATCCGGAACAGGGGGTCATGGTCATCATGAAAAAACAGCTTTCCCCCGACGTGACAAAACTTTCTCCGGGTGAGTGTGTCAGCGTTTCGGGAGACAGGCTTCGGGAGATCGATCCGGCAACAGATGAAGACCGGATCGAAATCTCCTCCACGCAAAAAAAATCGTCGAGGATTGAGCGGATGGAAGCATTGAAGATCAGGATCGAACCCACGTTGACTGCCGGCTCAACGTCCCGCCCGGCTGGACACCTCCAGCCGACACGCCTGCCAAACTCTGCCTTTAACGTTAGGCAGCCCGCCTAGATCTCCCCCCCACACGGAGTTCCGGCGGCAGAAAGACCCATACCGCCGGACACCCCCTCCCGAAGATATTTGCCAGGAGCAGGGGATCAAACCCCGGTAGGCTCCTCTTCTAAAACCCCTTTCTCGCATCCTTGCCGGACCACCTCCGGCATCTCGCCATCTGGCAAGCGGTCATCCCATCTGATGATCTCAAAGCGACCGTCTTCATGCTCACAGAGCGCAGAGCAACTTTCAATCCAGTCACCGTCATTCATGTAGGAAATTCCGTCAATCTGACGAATGCTTGCATGGTGAATATGCCCGCAGATAATGCCATGAGCCTCGTTTTTCCGAACGGATCTCGCGACAATCTCCTCAAAATCACTGATAAATGAAACAGCGGTTTTCATTGACCTCTTTACATAGCCGGCGAGGGACCAGCGCCCATGAATGCCCAAAAATCGCGTAAGGGGAAGCAGCAAGCGGTTCACCCCCAGGAGAATCGAGTACCCCCTGTCTCCCAGCTTGGCAAGCCAGGGCGCATACTGCATGCAGGAGTCAAACTGGTCACCGTGCAGGACCATGAATATCTTGCCATCGGCGGCAACATGGGTCGCTTCCCGGGAAAGACTGATCGGGCCAAAGGCAACATGTCCGGAATTCAGGATCGATACCATCCAGTCCGCCATGGGATCATGATTGCCCTGAATATAAAAGACCCTTGTCCCGGAACGGGACTTCCTCAGGATTTTCTGGACAACGGTATTGTGTGTTTCCGGCCAGAACCAGCTCCTCCTGAGGCTCCAGAAATCGATAATATCCCCCACAAGATACAAGTACTCTGATTCCGTGCAACGGAGAAAATCCAGCAGTTTTTCTGCCTGGCACCCCTTTGTTCCCAGGTGGATATCAGAGATCCAGATCGAGCGATATCTTGCCATCACATCCTCCCCGCAAAATCAGAACCATTTGGAAAACGCCCATCTCCCAGCCCGATAAAGCTTCCATGACAAGGAGCTTCCCCCATCCTTGCTTCTGGTTTCATGAAAGGAGAGCAGGATCTCCTGGCAAACGACCCTTGAAGCGTCCGGACGCCCGCGCTCTCTTGCCCTTTCCTCCATGGAAAACAATTCCTGCCGGTTTTTTAACAAATCCTCCAGAAAACAGGGTGGCTTCTCTGCCGGAGAAAGACTTTTGGCCACCCCCCAAGCTTTCAGAATATCAAGATTGTCTTCTTCCTGGCCCGGGATCGGAGAAAAAAGAATCATCGGCTTTCCGATGGCAAGACACTCCGCTGTCGTCAAGCCACCGGGCTTTGTGAGCACAAGATCGGCCTGCTCCATCAAGAGGCTCATTCTTTTCGTATATCTCCTGACCTCGACCGGAAAAGAATAGGAAAACCTTTTCCGGAAAACTCTTCTGAAGAGAGCCCGGTTGCTCCCGGCGACAACCGTAACGGAGATCGACGGGTGAGATCCGGAGAGCCCTTCAAGCAGCTTTTCAATGGGACCAACTCCAGCCCCTCCGGCCACGACGAGAAGCTTCAACGGGACCGCTCTTTCGGCTACCGCCGGACATGCCACCCTCGCCCTCTTAAACGAAGGGTGAACAGGAATTCCCGACACACTGATCTTTTCCTCCGGCACCCCAAAGTCCTTCATCCTCTTGATCGATTCATCGGCGGCGACAAAATACCGCTCAACCCCGGGAGCAACCCAGAATGCATGGGGAATAATGTCCGTTATCGAAACATAGAGAAGGGGGGACCCCTCGGAGATCAAGTCCGACGACAAAAGTTCCATCGGAAGGAAATGGGTACAGACAATCATTTTGGGGGAAAACTCACGAACAAACCGCTTGAATCCGCTGGAAAACAGACGTGATAGAAGCGACCGGAAAAATCTTGCAGGAGGCAGAATCGAGAAGGAATGGTCTGAAAAACGATACAAAAACCCCAAAACAGGGGGGAAGTATCTGGCCAGCCAGATATATCCCCGAGGAACGAGGTTTCTGTACAGTGGATTCATCAGGGAAAGGACATCGATCAGGCAGACATCGTGCCTCTCCCCCCCAGAAACCAGGGACTCAACAATCGCCTCGGCCGCCTTTTTATGACCGCTGCCGATCGAGGCATACAGCACCATGATTTTTGCCAGACAGGGCTCCTTCACAATCGAAGTTCCAGCCGAATGCCAGATGAGTTTCTGCCTTGAACAATAAGTTCTTTTTGTAACAGGAGAATCAAGAAGAGGTCATTTTAAGAAAACATGCACCGGAAAATCTGGCTGGAGGATGAAAGGAGAGAAAAGATGGACTTTGTCACCTGCCTTTTTCATGGCATGATGCTAAAAAACGGATGAAGGGAGCAGACCGATTGCATGGAGACCACAAAAAACACAATCCGCCATAAAAGCTGGCCGGGGATCGTCTGGGTTCCGCTTTTTGCAAATGGGTTGATGGGGGAGTTTGTCTGGCCATTCATCAGCATCATTCTACAAGGCAATGGTCTTCAGGAAGGGAGAATCGGTCTTGTCCTCGGACTCGGAAACCTCCTGCCTCTCCTGTTCAGGATCCCGCTTGCCTATCTTCTTGACCGCATTGAATCTCCCACCAGATTCATGCTACTCCTTTTCCTGCTCCCTCTCCCGATCCTTCTCATATGCTTTTCTTCGATCCATGACGCCCTTTACGGGGTGATCATTGCCCTTCTTCTATGGGTGGGCCGGCTCCCCTACCTTCCGCTCTCACTGGCTCTGTTCAACCAAAAGAACACACTCCCTTCCTCACGAAAAGTCCTGAACTCCTTTGTTCTTGTTCAGCATTTTATCCTGGGCATTGTCGGGCTTCTGGCCGGCGCAGCACTTTATTTCATCGGCATTACCCAAGCCCTGGTGGGAGTCGGCATTCTGACCCTCGTCCTGAATATCTGGATCGTATCGACATATATCCCGGCAGAAAACAGGATCCCATCCGGAGGAACAAAGCGCGTTCCATTCCTTTTCCCGGGAAAGGCCGAGATATGGATGCTGCTCGCTTTTTTCTCCTTCCACTTCGTGAACGCACCGCTTCTGCCTTTTACCGAACTGTTTCTGCGGGGAATTACCAAAAACAGCAGCTTTATTCCTTTGGTCTCCGCCCTGGCGGAGCTGACCATGGTTGTCATGTCCCTGATCTACTCAAGATGGCTTTCAACTCTTCCGATCTCCAGAGTGATTCTTGCCTCTTTTCTTGCCCAGCCATTGAGACTTTTCGCACTCTCTCATGCCCATTCTCCCCAGGCAATCCTTGCAATTGCCCTTCTCGACGGATGGGGAGCGGGACTTTTTGCCATGACAAGCCTGATCTGGGCAAGGGAAAGAGCACGGGAGAATCAGGTGTTCAACCAGTTCGTGGGATATATCGATCTTGCCGTTGTTCTGGGAGGAGTATTGGGGAGCTTTACTGCGGGAGAGATGATTTCCCGGTGGGGATTTACGGGATTCGCGTCAAGAGACATAGTGCTCTCGCTGCTTCCCCCTTTTTTTCTCCTGTTCTACCATTTTTTCGCCCGGAAAGAGTCAGCGATCTGACCAGGAGCGCTACCGCTTCATCAAAGCACCCACAGGCACGGCAACGATCCAGTCCCAGCTATTGGCCAAGTAGGCTGTTCCCCCGACAATCGTTGGGCTGATGATCCCCATTCTCCCACCAATCTTCAGCGAATTGATCTCTTTTCCGGTCTCCGGATCAAGAAGAAAAAGGGTGTCGCCTCCTGCAATAAAAAGCCTGTTCCTGTAGAGCGTTGGGGCACCCCGGGCGGCCTTGATCCGGCTCCATTTCCAAAGAACTTTTCCTGTCTTCAGGTCAAGCGCCTCATAGATCCCGTTCACGGGAGATCCCACATAGACCGTATTTCCGTGAATCATCGGAACGCCCCCCTTGAAAGCGGGCGGCTTGGGCCCGCGCCCCAGGGAGCGGATCCAGAGGGACCTTCCCGTTTTGGCATCAAAGGCTTCCACAACAGGTTCAAGGGTAGGCTGCCCGTGGATCATCGCAGGATTGGTAACCGTGTCCATGATGACAATGCCGCTTCCAACCGCTGGACTGACATCGCCCATTCCTGTGTTGGCTGCGCCCTTGATCGTCTTGCTCCATAAGAGCTTTCCTGTTTTTGCAGAAAGGCTGTAAAGTCTTGGAGGTGTCGCCATCGCCAAAAAAATCCGTCCGTGATCGCAGGAAGGACTCGACATATTGTCGTTTCCCTTGAGGTGAGTCGTCCAGAGAGGACGTCCCGTTCTTCGATCAAGGGCATGAACCGACCCTGAACCGGTTGCAAAAAAGAGAACATTTCCGTCAATGGCGGGAGTGGGCATTGCCTCGCCCATCGTCCCCCGGTGCCAGATCAGATGTCCATCATTTTTATCGAGAGCGTAGATCCCGTTAAAGCTGACATCCATCCCGCGAACAGCCCTGCCTTCCTTCGCAAACCGCTCGACATTCGCAAAATTGAACCCAACACCGCCGGCAGAAAGATAGACATAACGGCCCTTGACCAGAGGATTGCCCATCAGGTGATTTCCCACAGGACTCGTCCTCCAGATCAGCTGTCCTGTCCGGGCATTGAGTGCATAGGCAAACATATCATCGCTTTCTGCATAGACAACCCCGTCAACGACACTGACACCAAGGGCATTACCGTAGAACTGGGTCTGGACAGCACCGGCCTCGACCTCGCCATAGGTTTTTGCACCAAAAGCGATGCGACGGGACAGAGGCCAAGCACGCGCTTCGGCATAGCGCCAGAATACCCCCTGATGAAACCAGTCCGGGGATTTTTGGGGAACATCAACGGAAGCGTTGTGTTCCGGCCCCTGATTCATCTGTGTCCAGCTCCGGGGGCCAAAAGCGGCATCCGGGCCAACAGGAGCATTTTGGGGGTAATAGACACGGTCAAAAGGACCTCCCGGAGCCACAGGAACCGACCACTCATCTGATTGGCCGATCGCGTCTGTCGTTGCTATCGCAATCAGAAGTGCTGCAAAAACGAAGGCCCCTGCCTGTCGATTTCTCCGGGAAAAATGATTCAGACCCATCATTTGGATACTCCAATTAAAAAACCATTCGATAGAAACAGATACGACTTTCTGATTAAGAACATGCAGATCCCCATGGATTGGATCTTTTATGCCCGGAAGCCACACTCACCAACAGGGAGTATCGCCATGAATCATTGAAAAATGATGGAATGCGCGCGAAGAAAAGAGTGAACAGAAAATTTGGGGGCACACCAACAACATGTGATCACTCTTCTTTTGCTGAATTAACACGCTATCAATCAAACGATTTCCTCTTTCAGAGACCTTGCATCCGGAAACACTTGCACATTTCCCATCCGGAATCTTAGTCCGTCCAAGAATACGCCTGCCATTCGCCCTATTACGAAGGACTCATCGAACAGCTTGAAGTGCAATGGGAAACATGTCATTATATAAATAATAACTTATGAGTTAGTTTTTCTCTAACCTTATTTTATCTTAGGAAACAAGTGTTTTTATTGCCTCAAACAATCCTGAACCCAAGGAGAACAAAATGGAAAACAAGAAAAAAAATAAATTATTGACTGCTTCTTTATCGGCAGGGATTTTCTTTGTCAGCATGGCCCTGGGAGCCTGCGCCTCACTCAGCGGCGACAGAGCAAGCCGTGCCGAGCATTTTCGCGACCAGGCTCAGAAGCTCGAAGCGACAGCCGGAACAAACAGCTCCGATTTGAACCATCTTGACGCATCACAAAAATACACAAAGGCAGCGGAACTTCGGCTTTCGGCCGGACGTGAATATGCCATTATGGGCAATACGGCCAAAGCCAAGGATCAGTACGAAAAGGCTTCAAAAGATTTAGGACGGGGGTCAACCGAAAGCTTGAACATTCAAGGAAATGCGCCCTGATCACTGCGAAGCGTTATCATGAGTGTCCTCCCCGCAAAACGCCTTGACGGACAAATACTCTCACAGGAAAAAGTCCTTCAGGGTTCTGAGGTTATTTGAAAAATGCGGGGGAGGCCCGTTGGGTAAAATCCGTGCAATCTCCCAAATTTTTCAGTTATGTTATTAAGGAAAAAGACCTCTGCCGTATTGGCCGCAATGGATCCAAGAAAATCCAGGACCGTACAACCTTTTCTGAACAGGATTACGGCATGGGCACTCTCCTCCTTCGCACGGCAACTTCCGATGAGCAGCCATCGCGTGGCAACAATCAAAATACGCCGGGAAACTTCAGGGCAAGAAAATCGCTCTGAAAGAGCACTCTTCCGGATGATAGAGACAATCTTGCAATCCTCCATGACCTGGCCCGAAAGGTTTTCACTTGAACTCTTGACACGGGAGTTCTTTCCAGGATTTCCGACATCGCGACATTCAGCCGGGAAGTAGCATTTTTCCCTTCATGGGCTTTCATTTCCATCTGGCCGGTCATATCTTCGAGCGTCACCCTGCACCTTGCACGGCCATGTCAAAGTCAGCCGCACTCAGCCTGCCCTGTGAGT